>JAUNMP010000300.1 GCA_030537465.1 bacterium | reverse complement strand
CCGTCAGGCGGACGGACAAGCCGTCAACGCCGAGGTTTTGCAATTACCTCAAGTGAATGACCACAGGCCCTTTTGCCGCAGCCGCCGCATGACTATCGGTCAACTCGGCGGCCGTTCACGACGACATTGGTCAGAACGAGATTGCGGATGGCGATCGACGGATCGAGATCAACCGCCTTCTCCGCCTTCTCCACGACCACGTTCTCCATTCGGATGCCGTCGATGCGCGTGGGCAGTACGCCCTCGCTGCCGGCGGTCGAATCCGGCGAATAGCTGTTCGTGATTTCGAGAGCGTCCGCCGTGATGAAACGCGCCCGGACGTTCCGCATTGTGATGTTCTCCATGAATCCGCCGCGCGACGGACGCGTCTTCAGCCGCAGCAGCCACGCACAGGTACCGTCCATCACGCAGTCCTCCATCGTCACGTTGCGGATTCCGCCCGAGCACTCGCTGCCAATGCCGAGAAAGGCGTGTCCACAGTCCGCCGTACAGCGACGGATGCGCACGTTCTCGGTTGGAATGCCACGGCGCCGTCCCTCCTCGTCCTTGCCGGACTTCATGCAGATGATGTCGTCGCCCACGGACAGTCGACAATCCTCGATCAGCACGTTCTTCGTCGAATCGATGTCGATTCCGTCATTGTTGTTCAGGTAACCCTCGATGTCGAGCTTGCGGATCTCCACGTCTTCGCACATGAGCAGATGCACGAACCAGCTGGCCGAATGGCGCAGACGGAAGCCCTCCAGACGGATTCCGCGCGAAGAGGTGAACTCGACAAAGCGCGGCCGATGCCGGTTCTTGAACCAGCGCCAGCACTCCCAACGTCCCATCCGCGGCCGCATCGTCCCCGTCCCCGTCACCGCGATGTTCGTCGCGTTGAGGGCGGAGACGAACGGATTCGCCTGGCACACCTTCTCGCCCTTTTCATTCTTCCATTCGCGGTAGCCGAGGTAGTCGAGATCGTCCGTGAAGAGCAGCTCCGCGCCCTCCGCCAGGTGGAGCTCGACGTTGCTCTTCAGTACGAGCGGTGCCGTCTCGTGGAGTCCGCTCGGCACCGTCACCACGCCGCCGCCCCGCGCCGCGCAGGCGTCGATTTCCCGCTGGAAACGCAACAGCGGCGAAGGAGCCCGCACGACTTCCCAGTTCAGCACGCCACGGCCGTCGGGACCGCGCGTCGCGGCCGTGAAGGAGAGCCCCCGATTGACCGACACGGGAACTACCCCCAAACGGCGCCCGGCCGTGTCGAGCGCGTAGACGGTATAGGTCGCCCGAGGATTCAATTCAAGCGAAACGGGAATCTTCATGTCGCGCACGAGCGGACGGTTGTAGTCGCCCTTCTTCTGGATCACCGTGCGCGTCGCATCCGTGTACTCGATGCCGTTGAACTGGATGTCGCCCAGACACGAGACGAGCAGACGCTCCGAAGCCGCCAACGGCTTTCCGTCCAGCGCCAGCACGAAGGCCGTGCAGGGCGCGGCGCCGAAGTCCACGGCAAAAGGCCCCGCCGCCATCTTCCCCGACGGCGCGGCGAGCACCGCCGAATGCGGTGTCGTGACGGCGAGCGTTCCGCGGACGGGATCGTAGGCGACGTCGGGACGGTCCGTGCCGACATCCGACGGCTCCGACTCCAGCGCCGCACTCAGCTTCATCGACCGCATGCCGGCAGGGACGCGTCCCTGCGCCGAAATGCCCCAAGCCGTCCGCCACGCCGTCTGCGGATTCCAGTTCGTCGGACAAATCCCCTTCGCCCAGTTTTCGGGCGTGTGCATCGCCGCGGAATCGATCTCCAGCGCCATCTTCGGAACCAGCGGCTTCAGATCGCCCCGTGCGAACAGCGCGAAGGCCAGGCGCTCGCTCGCCAGATTGGCATAATCCAGCGCCACGTCGAAGCGGGAGGCCTTGAATTTGCCTTCATGCAGGTGCTGCAGACCGTGCGTGTAGGCGAAACGGAAGACCGCCCCCCAGTCCTGCAGCGCCGCAATCGTCGCCGTCTTGAACGTGCCGGCCGGACGATGCGGATTCGGCCAGCCGTAGTTCCATTCGCTGATCACGACGGGGCTCGTCCAGGGACGCGCGAAGACCGTCCGCTCGATCCGGTCGCCGTTTGGCGAGAGCGGATTGTCAGCGCTGCACGGCGTCGGCATCTTGTCCTTCCCCATGCCGCCGCCGTAGGAGTGGATATCAAAGAAGTCATAGGTCTCGTCGCGGACAAGCCCCATGGCGGCGTAATGCGACGCGTTGTTCTGGTTCGAGAGCGGGGCCTTCACGCCGAGAGAGGCGAGGAACGGTCGCGCCCGTGCGACAAATTCGCGTTCCAGGTCGGTGCAGAAGTCGGCCGCCGCGCGGGGAATCGTCCCCTGGTTCTGGTCCGCCCACTCGACGCGGGGATACTTGTCCGGTTTCGGCCCCAGTTCCGGATAGCAGGAAGGATCGGCGGCGCGGCGCGCGGCGATCCAGGCACGCCATTTTGCCTGGAAAGGTTCAATCTTCGGCAGCGTCGGGAACGGATACACGAAGCGTCCCTCGTTGATCAGCGAGATGCCGATCCAGGGGAGTTCGGCCACCGTGGTGCCCGTGTAGGGATTGCGGTGCGTGAGGAAACTGCGAGCGAAGGCGCACCAGTTGGAATAGGCGGGCGGATGGAAGCTCATCAGCGCCTTCTTCGAGTAGCGCTCGACCTCGCCGTCCCGGTCTATGCCGAGATCGCGCCAGAAGAGGGGGCCGCGCGAGACGAAGAGGTCCGTCTCAAGGTAGATGCCGCGCTTCACCAGTTCGGCGACAAAGAAATCGAACTTCTCCATCTGGACGGAATCCAGCTCGGTGCGGCCGTTTCCCGCTACGGTGATGGGCGAATCGTAGTGGTGGATGCGGACGGCGTTGTAGCCGGTCCGCGCCAGACGCTCCGCCACCTCGACGGCGAGATCGTGGTCGGGACACATCGCCTCGCCGTTGATGTTGCAGCCCCAGAAATGACGCGCGACCTCGGGACTGTCGGCAAAGGCGAAATGACCGTCCTTCACGATCACGCGGCCGTGCTTCCCCGCCGGACGGTCCAGATGGGGCTGCCCCGAGAAATCAAGCGCCGAGCCGGCCTCGATGTTCTTGAAGTAGGTGAACGGAACCCAGTCCGGACCTTCGACGATCTTCAGCGTCGCGGCGCCGGCCGATGGCTTTCCAATCTCCCGCGCCTCGACATCCGTCTCGGTCTCCCGGTAGGTCTCACGCTTCACATCCTTGCCCGCACAGACGACACCCGCGGCGAGCCCCCAGAAAAAGAGCAGGATTCGATTCATTGTCGACGTTCTCCTCGACGTCCTTCCGGCAACCGGGCTCCCCCGTCACAAATCATAGGCATACCACGCGAGCTCGGCCAGAAAGAACTCGCTGATGTTGATCGTCGAATAGTCGTAGTGGCGAAGAACCTCCGCGACCGCCTCGCGCTGCGAGACGTCCTGCGCGTAGGCGATGATCGCACAGGCCGAAAGCGGCGTCGTGACGTGCGACCGTTCAAATCCCTTGCGACGGCCGAGGATCTTCTTGCTCCCCGTCCCCGCGACCTTGTTCGCCACCGCCTGCGTCGGCTGATCCTGCCAGGCATAGCCCGTCCGCCAGTTGGCGTATTTGAACGGACGCTCCGTCGAATTGTCGTATTTCTTCGCGCGGGCAAGGAATGGAACCACACGTGCAGCGTTCCACTGAAGCCCGTCCCGATAGTGCTTGCGGCGCACGGGATCGTCGTCCATCTTCTCGAGTTCCCGCAGACATCCCTGGGCGCAGACGTAAATCCACAGACCATCGGGTTCAACGGAAAACTGCTTGATGTCCATCGCATAGCCCTTCGCGCAGACCTCGACGCGCGTCAGACCGCCCCGCGTGGGATGGGTTTCCCGGCAGGCCTTTTCGTAGCGGGTCTTCCAGATTTCGTCCCCCGTGACGTCGAACATCGCCCGGAGAATGAAGAGATAGTGCGCATCGCCGCGGAAGAGCAGGCCCTTCTCGTTCTTGAAATTGCCGCGGTTCTCGCCCGTGAACCGACCGTCGCAGGGGCATTTCCAGTCATTCGCCTCGAGCGCCTCCGCGACCTCGCGCATCTTCGCCACGACGCGCGCCTTGTCGGCCGCGTCCGGGATCCCGCTTTTCACGTAGGCATGGAGTCCGAAGAACCAGGGCAGCGTCTGATCTTCGCTGCCCAGAGGATAGTGGCAGACGCCGTCCGTGCCGAAGCCGCGCACGATCATGCCCTTCACGGGCGACACGCTGGCCGCCTTCACAAGTCCACCCGCCATTTTGCGGCAGAGCGCACGGTCCGTCTCCCGGTCCAAGCGGCGCACGCGGCCGCAGACAGCGGAGAGATACGGACCCGTGAACATCGGTCCGTTCTCGATGGGCGACCACCACCCCATTGCATTAGGACGCCCCTCCGCACAGTCCTTCGGCGTCGGGATCTCACCGAGATAGTCCAGCAGCAGACCGTCTGCCGCGACGAACTTCTCCGCCAGAATGCCATGCGCCTGCTCGAGCGCCGCCTCGACGGTCCGCTCCGCAGAAGCGGCAAAGCCCACAAGCAGGAACAGCCCGCAAACGGCAACTTTGAAAATTCCTGTTGTATTCAT
>JAUNMP010000046.1 GCA_030537465.1 bacterium | reverse complement strand
TGTAGCCGCCGCCGCCGGGTTCGGCACCCGGATACCAGGTGGCCCACCACTGCACTGCGATCGGCAGGATGAGCACGGTCATCAGCGTCGACTTCCAGCCCGCGCCGGAAACGGCGGGAAAGAGCGTGAGCTTGTCCGCCACGGCGGGATTCTTGAAGAGCGTCGCCAGCGTGCCGGAACCGTCGGGTCCGCACATCTTCACGGCGAAGTAGGCCGCCGCGACGGCACCGACCATGGCGACCGTATACTGGTAGAAGTCCGCCCAGATGGAACCGGTGAGGCCGCCGAGGGTCGCGTAGATTCCCACGGAGACGAGGGCCACCGCCAGCGTCGTCACGGGCGAAAGGCCGAAGATCGTCGCACCAATCTTGATTGCCGCGAGCGAAACGGTGCCCATGATGATGATGTTGAAAACGAGGCCGAGGTAGACGGCGCGAAAACCGCGCAGCGCCTTGGCCGGCGTGCCCGCATAACGAATCTCGTAGAACCCAAGGTCCGTCGAGAGGGCACTCCGACGCCAGAGCTTCGCGTAGACGAAGACGGTGAGCATACCCGTAAGCAGGAAGGCCCACCACGCCCAGTTTCCGGCGACACCCTGGGTGCGGACAAGGTCCGTCACCAGGTTCGGCGTGTCGCACGAGAACGTGCAGGCCACCATCGAAACGCCCAGCAGCCACCAGGGCATGGAGCGTCCCGAGAGGAAAAAGTCCTCGGCGGACTTCGACGCACGCTTCGCGGCCCACGCGCCGATGACGATCACACTGACCAGGAACCCAATGATGATCCCGATGTCGAGTCCGGAGAGCTTGCCCATGTCACTCGGCCTCCAGATTCACGTCGGGGAACCACTTCTTCGCCCACTTGGCGCAGTCCTCGAACTCCGAAACGGCCTTCTTCACGAGCGTGGGAACGAAACCCTGTGCGTCCTTGTTCTCGGCGACGAGCAACTGGAGCGTCAGAGCCGCGCCCAACATCTGCTTGGACCACGCTAGCGGCGGCGTACGAAGCTTGTCCTTGCCGCGGAACACAAGCTGACTGACCATCTGCCCCAGGTAGTTGAGGTTCTCCTCCTTGCCATAGAAACGGTTCCAGAAGATCTTCTGCGGACGATCGGCGGCGCTCTTACGGCCCTTCTTGTCCTTGCGGTACTGGGTGATGGTGATCGACTTCATATCAATGTCCGTGATCTCCGCCATGCCCTTGTTGAACTGGAAGCCCTTGCCCTTGGTGACGAACAGCTTCTGGAGCTCCTGCATATACTGAACCTTGGTGATCTGCGAGCGGACCTCCTCCTTGCCCTCGGGAGTCGTCGTGTCGTCGAGCAACGTCTGCAGCTGACGGAGCGCGGGTTCCCAAGCCAGGTCCTTCAGGCGCGAGCCGACGAGATCGTCAAACTTCGCCTGGGCTTTCTGAGTCTCCTCCTCGACCTTGGCCTTACGTTCCTCGGCGGCCTTCGCAGCGGCGGCTTCCTTAGCCGCTTGTTCGGCCTTCTTCGCGGCTTCGCGCTCGGCCTTGTCGATCATACGCTTGATCTGCTGCTGGGCAGTACGGACAAGCGAAACGGAGCGCGTGCGGATGACGGCTGACTTGCGCTGCGTCTGTTCGACGCACTTCATGCCCTTCATCTGCTCGAAGCCCTCCACGAGCGTCTGCGAGAGCTTGGCCAGCTTCCGAACCGTTTCCTCGTCATCGTTCGTCAGAGACTCGGCGGCCTTGCCCTTCTCGAGCAGAAGCTTCACGTGACCCTGTACGCGGATATTGGCCGCACGGCACGCGTAGACATCGGCCCACAGTTCCACGAACTGCTTGACCGCAGACGGAACGGCAACCTCGTCCTCCTTGGCCTCCTCGGCGGGCTTCTCCTCTTCGGCAGGCTTGACTTCAGCCTTCTTCGCGACGGCAGACGCAGTGTCGACCTTGTTGGTACCCGCGGCGGCGGCGGCAACGGCATTCGTGCCCGCAGCGGCGGAAACTGCGTTCGTCGCAGCAGCCTTCTCCTCCGCGGCTGCCTTTTCCTCGGCCGCGGCGGCATTCTGATCGGCATTGGCCTGAGCGGCGGCGGCAATGAAGAGCTGGTTTGTGAACGCGATCGCGTCCTCGATGTCCTTCGTCGGAGGTGCCTCAATGAATTGCATCGCCAGAGCCTTCATGTCCTCGGGCACGCTGGGCTTGATCTGGCGGACGGCCTCGGTCATCTCCTTTTCGCCTTTCGCGACGAGCTCCCCGAAGTCGTTGCCGAACTTCTCGATCGACTTCAACGTCGTTTCGACGGCGGATTTCGCCTTGTTGCGCGTGTCGACCAACTGCTGGTGGGCCTCGCGCTCGACGCGGACCTTCTCGGCATGCAGATACCAGAAAAGACCGCCCACAAGCAAAGAGATGACCAGAACCACGCCGCCGGCGACCATGCCGACGATCGCGAGGGGATTCATCCCCTTCTTGGTCTCGGACTCCTCGCCTTCGACGGGATCGAGGTCCGCGACTTCCATCGTCGCCGGGGCCTGCTCGTCTGCCGTGAGCTTCATGTTGATCTTCGTGCCCTTGATCTTCACCTTCGGGCTGGTCATCTTGGCGGTTTTGACGGGACCCGCCTTGGACAGGAAGCGCTTGAAGTCACCCAGCAGCGACTGATAGGTGGGATAGCGCATGGAGGGCTCGACCTCCAGCATGCGCATGATGATCGGGTCGACCTCCGGCGGAAGGTCCGGACGGACTTCGCTCGGCTTCTTCGGCGGCCCGTTGAAACGGGCCTTCACGACCTCGGTCGCGTCTTCACCTTCAAACGGGGCGACTCCCGTGAGCGCATGGTAGAGCGTGCCGCCGAGAGAATAGATATCGGCGCGGTAGTCGATCTTCTGACGACGGACCTTTTCAGGAGAAATGTAGTAGGGAGTGCCCCAGATTTCGTTTGACTCACCCTGCATCGCCGCAAGACCGAAGTCCACGAGCTTCGCATTTCCGTCGGTGTCGAAGAGCACGTTCTCGGGCTTCACGTCGCCGTGGACCAGTCCCTGCTCGGCGGCGAGCGAGAGCGCGTCCGCCATCTGCTGGCCGATCTTCATCACACGGACGGGATCCATGGCGCCCGGATTCTCTTCCATCTCCTTGTCGAGGGATCCGCCGCTCACGAGCTCCATCGCGATGTACGGCATGCCGTTCTCCTGACCGAAGGAGTAGATCTGCGCGATGTTCGGGTGATTCAGACGCGCCGCAGCCTGGGCCTCGCGCTGGAAGCGCTCCACGAACGCCGGGTCGTCGCCGAGGGACTTCAGCATCACCTTGATGCCGACTCTGCGGTCCAGCATCTTGTCGCGCGCCAAATAGACGCCACCCATGCCACCATGGCCAAGTTCCTTCTCGAGGACAAAATGCCCGAAATCGGAGGGTGTGGGAATCATCTGCTCTTCGTTCTCTTCGCTCATAGAATCGCTCCGCTAATCAAGATTACGGTCAGTATAGCACGAATAAGTCTGTTTCGTCCACTCCCAGGGCCTCACTCGATGGGCCCCCAGCGATGGGTGAACGGCCAGAACACGCCACCCGCGATGCCGCGCAGATTGCGTGCGGGGACAGGCCCCCAGTAGCGGCTGTCGTAGCTCGAAGGGGAGTTGTCGCCGCAGGCGTAGTATTCGTCGGGGCCCAACTTGACCTCATCCCCTTCCGCGGCCAGCGTGTGCCCAGGCGTCGAAAAATCGGGCCGCCCCGAGACCTGGTAACCCGCATAGGGATACTCCTGCTCGTGCCACTTCTCATGCTTCTGGATCTGCGCGATGCGGCGTGGCTCCATCGGCTGCACGCCATCCACCAGCAGATGCCCGTCCCGAATCGCCAGCGTCTCGTTCGGCGTGCCGGTCATGCGCTTGATGTAGTGCGTGCCCTGCTGGAGCTTCGGGATTCCCGTGGTGGAGAAGATCATCACGTCGCCGCGCGCAGGATGGCGGAAGTTCCACAACCAGCGGTTCACGAAGAGGAAGTCACCCGTCGCGACATAGCCGCTCCAAAGCACCTGCCCGGCGCGGACTGGCTCCCCGGGGCGAAGTCCATTCGGCAGCTGGAACATCGTCTGACGATAGGGGCCATCTCCTGTCTCCGTGGGGTGGAGCACGTCCGTCGGCACCAGCATCTGGGAACTGATCTTCCGCGTGACGTCGTTCACGACGCGCATGTCATAGTGGCCGGTGTTCGTCTGCTGGAACTGCAAAGTACCGGAAAACGGCGCCGTAAAACACTCGTAGATCTTGCCCGTGGCCAGCCACTTGACCCAGCGAAGCGGCGTCGTATCCCAGGTCGTCGCCTGCGCGGGGGAGCAGTTCACCGAGTGGTTGCCGTAGAGCGTCGGCTGCATGGACCCCGTCGGGATGTTGAACGGCTCGTAGAAGTACGCGCGGAATGCCATAGCCACCGAAATGGAGACAACGAGGATGTCCAGCCACTCGCGTCCCACCGCACAGCTCTTCGGAGGATCGAGGAGCGCGAGCTGCGCCTTGCACGCCTCGACATCCTTCGCGGCCCAGGCCGCACGCAGATCGGCCATGCACCTGCCGTTGGCCCCGCCATCCTGATAGGCCGCAATGTCTTCATAGGAGAGAATGAACGTGCGCGCCGCGGTCAGCACGGTTTTGCGCTCCTTCTTCGCCTTGGCCTTCGCCGTGAACGGCACCATGCCCCAGCAGAGGTTCCACAGATACCAGACGACGAAGACCGCGCCGCCGACGGTGGCGGCCGCATACAGAAAGTCCAGGGACATCTTCTCAGTTCTCCTTCACGGTTCCCTTGAGCACGGCGATGAACGCGCTCTGCGGCACGTTCACGTGGCCAAACTCCTTCATGCGGGCCTTGCCGCGCTTCTGCTTCTCGAGCACCTTCATCTTACGCGTCACGTCGCCGCCGTAGAGCTTGGCAAGCACGTCCTTGCGGAATGGACGGATGTCCTCGCGGGCGATGATCTCGCGTCCGATCGCGGCCTGGACGGGAATCTTGAACATGTGCGGCGGGATGGTGTCCGCCAGCGCCTTGCACATCTGGATGCCGCGCGCGCGCGCCTTGTCGCGGTGCACCATCGTCGCGAAGGCGTCCACCTGCTCGGAGTTGAGGAGGATGTCCATGCGGACGATGTCGCTCACCTGATAGCCCGCCGGCTCGTAGTCCATGGACGCGTAGCCGTGCGAGACGCTCTTGAGCGTGTCGTGGAAGTCGATGAGGATCTCGTTCAGCGGCAGCATGCAGTGCAGCATCACGCGGTGGCCGTCCACCGTCTCCGTGCCCTCGAGCACCCCGCGGCGGTCCAGCACGATGCGCATCACGTCGCCGATCGAGTCGCTTGGCGTGATGATGCGCGCCTTGAGGATGGGCTCGGCGATCGTGTCGTAGGTGCTCGGCTCCGGCATCTGCAGCGGATTGTCGAGGTCGCGCACCGAACCGTCCTTCATCGTCACCTTGTAGACGACGCCCGGCGCGGTGGAGATGATGTCGAGGTTGAACTCGCGGCGCAGGCGCTCCTGCACGATCTCCATGTGGAGCAGGCCGAGGAAGCCACAGCGGAAGCCGAAGCCCAGCGCGATCGAGCTCTCGTGGTGGAAGGAGAAGGCCGCGTCGTTGAGGTGGAGCTTCTCAAGGCCCTGCCGCACCTTCTCGAACTCGTCCGTGGACATCGGGTAGATGCCGCAGAACACCGTGGGCCGCAGTTCCTTGAAACCGGGCAGCGGCTCGTCGCTGCCGAGGCGGGCCGTGGTGACGGTATCGCCGATCTTGATTTCGCTTGGATCCTTCACCGTGCCCACGAGATAGCCGGTCTGACCCGCCTCGAGCTTCTCCTGCGGCTTCTTCGTCGGGGAGAAGATGCCCACCTCGTGCAGGGTGGTCGTGACGCCGGAGCCCATGAACTTCACCGTGTCGCCGCTCTTCACCGTACCGTCGAAGATCCGCACGTAGGTGATCACGCCGCGGAATTCGTCGAAGACCGAGTCGAAGACGAGGGCGCGCAGCGGCGCGTCGACGCCGCGCGTTTTGGGCGGCGGAATGCGCTTGACGATGGCCTCAAGCACGTCCGCACAGCCAACACCGGTCTTGGCGGAGACGAGCAGCGGGTCGTCCATCGGAATCGTCAGGATGTCCTCGACCTGCTGGGAGACACCGGGGACGTCCGCGCCGGGAAGATCGACCTTGTTCAGCACCGGCACAATCTCAAGATGCGCATCCTGGGCGAAGTAGGTGTTCGCGACCGTCTGGGCCTCCACGCCCTGGGCGGCGTCCACGACGAGCAGCGCACCTTCGCAGGCGCCCATGGACCGGCTCACCTCGTAGGCGAAGTCCACATGGCCGGGAGTGTCGATGAGGTTGAAGAGGTACTGCTTCCCGTCCTTCGCCTGGTACATCATCGAGACGGGATGGCTCTTGATCGTGATTCCGCGCTCGCGCTCCAGATCCATCGCGTCGAGCGTCTGCTCCTTCAGTTCGCGCAGGGAAATCGCCTTGGTGAGCTCCAGGATGCGGTCGCTCAGGGTCGTCTTGCCGTGGTCAACGTGCGCGATGATACAGAAATTGCGGATGTTTTCGAGTGTCTTCTCCATAGTGGTGAAGGCATTATACCAAAAAAAATGCCGCCAGGCACGAAGCCGGCGGCATTCTTTCAGATGCGCGTATCCCACGCGCCGGGCGATTAGGCCTCGGGCTTGGTCTTGCGCAGACCCAGACCGCGGTCGCCTTCCTTCCACTGGCCACGGGCCTGGAGCAGGTTGACGCGCTCGAAACGCTTGAGAACGTTGCGCTTGGACGTGATCTTGCCGGAACCCTTAAGACTACGATGCTGACTCATTTTTCTTCTCCTGTTCGAAAATTGAGTTGCTAGTATACCATAACCCCGTCGGAATTGGAATAGGGGATTTTTGGCAATTATTGTCCCTCCGGTCGAAGGACGGGGATGAACAGGATGTCCATCGAAGTCCCCTTCTTCGGGTCGACCTCGTGACGGTAGAGGCGCCAGAGGAACGAGGTCTTCGTATAGCCATTTTTTCTCTTGTCATAGGTATAGCCGGGGAAGGCATCGATGGTCACATTGCCGTCCGCGCTCTTTCGGCTCCAGATACGCCAGAGGAAGTCCTGTTTGGCTGCGAGTTCCCCACCCGTCAGATGATCCTCCACGCGAATGTCTTGATAGCACATCACCAGGAAGGACGTACCCAAAACCTCCTGATCACGCACCTTCTCCCTGGTATCGGTACGGAACTCCACCGTGCGCTGTGCATTGTGATTGAAGAACAGGCAATTGCCGAACTTCTCCTTCTTGACCATCTCGTAGATGTTCGTGCCGCCGCGCAGGTGCCCCTGCAGTTCCGTGTTGCTATCGGAGAGATAGAGGAACGTGCGGCGATCATGGCTGCTGAAGCGCGTGGCCGCGGGATAGGAGCGAACCGACTTGACCTCCATCTGCCTCGTCTTTTGATTCCACAACCGATTCGTTTCGACGCCCGTCCAGAGGCGGATGCCAGTCGGAAGCCTGTTCTCTTCGAAAAACCTCGAATCCTCGTCGAACATATCGCTTTTATGCGTCGTCACCAACGGGAAGATCCAGCCACCGTTCTCTCGACCGGACCGCGTGCCGACCAGCGGCGTGCACCACCAGGAGTTGGTCTGGGAGGTGCCCCCGCCTGTCCAGCCAAACGGCAGCGAGAGGAACGAGTGTCCCTTCTCATGATAGTAGAAAGGGGCCAGCCAATCGCTTCCTCGGGCTCCATTCGCATAGGTCGAGCCCCCGACAATCCCGCCCAATGCCGACCAGGACGATTCCTGGCTGTTCGTATGCCAGGTACGCTCCAGGAACAGCGGCGGATAGACTTCGTTCCGCGCCCCCGTCCGCTTGTCGACGGTCCGGACATAGGCCAGAGACGTGAAGTCCTCTCCGGAACGGACATAGAACGGCAGCAGCCAATCAGCATCGCCCTTCTTTCCTGCCAATGGCGTGATGAAGGAGTCCTCGTCCCGATAGTAGACCGGTGCCAGCCATTCGGACGTCTTCGTATGACCATAGAGGAGCGTGAAGAACCTTTCGGCGTCCTGATAGAAGAACGGGAACACCCAGGAACCGCCCTTCCCATTCTCATTCGTGAACCTGCCGGCCAACCCCATCAGGAGGTAGGAGAGTTCATCTCCCGTCCTGCGCTCATACGTGTAGCCGGAGAGAAGCAGCGGGGAAATCGCCGACTCCAGGCGGCCATCCGTCCCAGAGGTCTGGCACCAGAGCAGAGAGAAGAAATCTGTCTTGTCCCTGTAGTACAGCGGGATCGCCCAGTCGAACTTCTTCGTCCGACCATAGATCGGCGTCAGGAGACAGTCTTCATCGTGGTAGTAGACGGGCAGCAGCCAATCGGCGGACTTGGTCGCACCGAAGATCGGCGTTGCGAACGAATCCTGATCGTGGTAGTAGAGGGGCAGCAACCAGGACGACGAATAGTCGCCATTGACCGATGTCACGCCACCGAATCCGGACAAGAAGATGTCCTCCCGCGTTGCGCCCTGGGAGGTCCGCGTCCACGGAAGCGAGAAGAATCCCTTCTGCGTATACGCATAGAACGGAAGCAGCCAATGGTCCTCGACCACGCCACCGCGACGCAGATACCCCGTCAGACCGCATGCCGCCAGGAAGGTCTCATGAACAGACCGTCCCCCCGAATCCTCACAGGAATAGTAGTAGAGCGGGAGAAGCGTATGAGAGCGCTCCTCTCCCTCGAAGTCTCCATAGAACAGCGGGAAGAGCATCACCTTGTCCAGGGACCAGTCCATGAACAGGGGTGGGACGACGAGATAACCCGGCTTCAACCAGAGAACCGGGAACGCGACGAAGGACTGGTCGTCCCAGAAGAACGGGAACACGCGGTAGTCGCCACGGCGCGTATCCGCCTGGGCGAGGGGCCACAGGACGTTGTATTCGTCGTAGGCGCCCCCCGCCCCCGACTGGCGGTACTGCGAATATATCGGATGGACGGCCATATGGTCGTCCGAATACGAGAACACCGGCCAGGCAACGGACGTCGCGGGCGCGCGGTGGTAGAACGCGGGCCAGAGATTGACCCGCTCCTCGAGAGGTTCCTTATATGCCGACGCGCCTCCCTCAAAGAATGGCGTCGCCTTCATGTAGGGCGTCCGACAACCACAAAGGAGCGCGACCGCACATGCGATCACACTCCTCACGACCAATTTTCTGGCCAGTTTGCTCATCGTTTCCTCACTGCTTCAGGGACGCGCCCGTCGAGGCGTTGCCGACGAACTGGGCGTAGCGCTCGAGCCAGCCGCCCTTGATGCGGGGCGTCCAGGGCTTGAGGGCCTTGCGGCGCTTCGCGATCTCGCTCTTGGTGAGCTTGGCGGAGATGGCGCGGTTCGGGATGTCGATGGTGATCTCGTCACCGTTCTTCAGAAGACCGATCAAACCGCCTTCCGCCGCCTCCGGGGAGACATGGCCCACGCACGCGCCGTGGGTCGCGCCGCTGAAGCGTCCGTCGGTGATAAGCGCGACGCTTTCGCCAAGCCCCGCGCCGATGATGTAGCTGGTCGGGGCGAGCATCTCCTGCATGCCGGGACCACCCTTCGGACCCTCGTAGCGGATCACGACCACGTGCCCCGGCTTCACCTTGCCGCCCAGGATGCCCTCGCAGGCCTCCTCCTGGCTGTTGAAGCAGATCGCCTTGCCCGTGAAGTTCATCATGGAGGGCGCCACGCCGCCCTTCTTCACCACGGCGCCGCGCTCGGCGAGGTTGCCCCAGAGCACCGCGAGGCCGCCGTCCTTCGAATAGGGGTTGTCCAGCGTGCGGATCACGTCGTCGTCGGAGATCTTCGCCGCCGCGATCTGCTGACCGAGCGTCTTGCCCGAGACGGTCTTCGTCTTGAGATTGAGGAGCTTCTTCGGGAGGCGCTTGAGAATCGCCATGATGCCGCCCGCCGCGTCGAGGTCGCTCACGTGGTAGTGTCCGGACGGCGCAAGCTTGCAGATGTAGGGCGTGCGGGCGGAAATCTCGTTCATGCGCTCGAGGGAGTAGTCGACGCCAGCCTCGCGGGCGATCGCGAGCGTGTGGAGCACGGTGTTCGTGGACCCGCCCATCGCCATGTCGAGCGTGAGGGCGTTGTCCAGGCTCTCCTTCGTCACGAGGTCGCGCGGCACCGGACCGCCCTTCTTCGCCATCTCGACGGCGCGGAACGCGGCCGCGCGCCACAGCGCCTTGCGCTTCTCGTCGATCGCGAGGATCGTGCCGTTGCCCGGGAGGGCGAGGCCGAGCGCCTCATAGAGGCAGTTCATCGAGTTCGCCGTGAACATGCCGCTGCAGGATCCACAGCCCGGGCAGCTCGTCTCCTCGACGGCCTCGAGCTCCTTCTTCGTGATCTTGCCGACATTCTCGGCGCCCACGGCCTCGAACACGGAGTTGAGGTCGGTGTCCTTGCCCGTCTTGGGGTGCTTGCCGGGGGCCATCGGACCGCCCGACGCGAAAATGGTGGGGATATTCACGCGAAGCGCGCCAATCAGCATGCCGGGGACGATCTTGTCGCAGTTCGGCACACAGATCATCGCGTCGAAGCAGTGGGCCCGGGCGATGGACTCCACGCTGTCGGCGATCAGCTCACGGCTCGGCAGCGAGAACTTCATGCCCGCGTGCGCCATCGCGATGCCGTCGCAGACGGCGATCGTGTTGAACTCCATCGGCACGCCGCCGGCCTCGATCACGCACTGCTTGATCCATTCTCCAACCTTGTTCAGATGGCAGTGGCCCGGCACGAAGCTCTCGTAGCTGTTGCAGATGCCGATGAACGGCTTCTTCATGTCCTCGCGCTTCATACCAGTCGCGAAGAACAGCGACCGATGCGGCGCGCGTTCGTTGCCCGCCTTGACCTGATCAGAGACCATCTTCTTCATAACTTCCTCGAATTGCTTGAATGGGAAAATCAACGGCACAGTATAACACAATCCGCCCCTTTCGGGACGGATTGGCATGCCGGTCAGGATACGGCCTGGGCTGGGCCACCACCCTCCCGCGTCACGGGACGGAAGGTGAACACCTTGTTCGGCGTGCCCGGCGTCGCCGGTTTCAGACGCATCAGCTTGAGCGGCTGCGGCGCCGCAGGCGCAGCCGGTGCCACGGGGGCGGGCTGGATCCGCTGCGTCGCCGCGAGGCGGATCACGCCGGTCTTCTGCGGCGCGGGGGCCTGGATCTTCTGGGTGGCCGTCAACCGAACCACGCCCGCGGGCTGCGGCGCCGGAATCTTCTGGGTGGTTCCCGCTCCCAGTCGGACCACGCCCCGCGACTGGCGGGCGCGTTCGGCCTCAAGACGCTCCTGCTCGGCCATCGCCCGCTTCTTCTCGGCAATGGCCCGGCGCAGATAGTCCTTCATGTCGGCGATCACCGGCTCGAAGGAGGGATAACGCATCGTCGGATCACGCTGGATCATCCGCATCACGATCGCGTCGATCTCCGCGGGAATGCCGGGACGGATCGCGCTCGGGGGCGGGGGAAGCCCGCGGAAACGGGCGCGCAGCACCTCGATGGCGTTCGGTCCCTCGAACGGGGGATGTCCGGTGAGGGCATGGTAGAGCGTGCAGCCGAAGGAATACTGGTCGGCGCGGTGGTCGGCATGCTGGCGGCGCAGGATCTCAGGTGAGACGTAGTTCGGGGTGCCCCAGATCTCGTTCGCGTTGCCCTGCATCGCCGCAAGGCCGAAGTCCGCGAGCTTGGCACGGCGGTCTTCGTCGTAGAGGATGTTGTCGGGCTTCAAGTCGCCGTGAAGCAACTGATGCTCGGCGGCGCAGTCGAGTCCCTGCGCGACCTGCCACCCCACGCGCATCACGTGCATCGGGTCAAGGCCGTCGGGAGCGTCCTTGAGCTCCTTGCCGAGCGAACCGCCGCCCACGAGCTCCATCGCGATGTAGGGGAGACCGTTCTCCTTGCCAAACGCGTAGACCTGCACGATGTAGGGGTTGTTGAGGCGGGCCGCGGCCTGCGCCTCGCGCTGGAAGCGCCGCACGAAGTCGGGATCCTCGCTGTACCCCTTCAGCATGACCTTCAGCGCGACCTGGCGGTCGAGCATCGTGTCCGTCGCAAGGTAGACATCGCCCATGCCGCCGTGCCCGAGCGCCTTCTCGACGTAGTACGAGCCGAAATCGGAGGGAGTTGGCAGAATCTGCCGTCTGTCTTCAGTACTCATGGTTAGGTTCCCGCCTTTCCGCCGCGAAGTATAGCATCATCCACGCGATTTGTCCACAGGTCCCCAGACAGGTCCCGAACTCACCGGGCGGCGAAGGCCCAGACGACGGCGACGACCAGGGACGGCAGAAGATTGGCGACACGGATCTTCTTCTCGCCGTGGACCAGATTCCAGCCGACGCAGAAGATGAGCAGACCGCCCACGAGCGAGATGTTCGACATCGCGGCGGGGGTGAAGACCGGCGCAAGCAGATGGGCGCCGACCGTCAACCCGCCCTGATAGAGGAAGATCGGAATCGCGGAAAAAATGGCGCCCTTCCCGACGGACGCGACGAGGGCGATAGTGAAGATGCCGTCCATCACGGCCTTGAGGCAGAGGAGCGAGGGATCGCCCTTCATGCCGTCCTCAATCGCCCCGACGATCGCCATCGCCCCAATGCAGAACGTCAGCGAGGCGGTGACGAAGGCGTTGATGAAGGATCCGTCCCCCTCGTTGTGGGTGACGCGGCGAATCCACGCCCCAAAGCGCTCGAGCGCGGCATCGAGGTTCAGAAGCTCGCCCAGCACGGCGCCAAAGGCGATCGAGATGACGAGCATCAGTCCGCCCCGGGACTTCAGGTGTCCGCCCTCGCCCATCCGCAGCATCTCCTGGAGCGTGCTGACGGCGCCGACGAACATCGTGGCGACGGCCATTCCCGAGACGATCGTCTGCTGGAAGCGCGGTTTGAGCGCCTTGCCGAAGACCAGACCCGCAAGCCCGCCGACGACAATCGCGCCCGTGTTCGCGAGAGTTCCGAGTCCGAGCATCTTCAGTAGCTCATGCGCGTGGGCACGCCCGCCGCATGCATGACGTCCTTGATCTGGCCGATCGTGTAGTCGCCGAAGTGGATCATGCCCGCGACGATGGCGGCGTCCGCCTTCGCCTGCTCGAAGACCGTCACGAGGTGCTCGGGCTTGCCCGCGCCGCCGGACGCGACCACCGGCACGTTCACCGCCTCGGCGATGAGGCGCGTGATCTCGAGCTCGAACCCGTCGCGCGTACCGTCCGCGTCCACGGAGTTGACGACGATCTCGCCCGCGCCGAGGTCGGCCGCGCGCTTCGCCCACTCCACCGCGTCGATACCGGTGAATTCCCGGAAGCCGCGGGTGGTGATCTCGTATCCGCTCGGACACTTCGCGCTCCGCACGGGGTCCATGCCCAGCACCACGCACTGGCGGCCGAACGCCACCGCACCCTCGGAGATGATCTGCGGATTCCGCACCGCGAGCGAGTTGACGGAAATCTTCTCCGCGCCAGCCAAAATCACGCGCTCCATGTCCGCCAGGCAGGAAATGCCGCCGCCGACCGCGAACGGGATGCGGACTGCCTTCGCGACCGCCTCGACCATGCCGATGTCGATCGGGCGACGCTCGGCCGAAGCCGTGATGTCGTAGAACACCAGCTCGTCCGCGCCACCGTCGGAATAGGCCACCGCCATCTCCACGGGATCGCCGAGATCGACGTTGTTCTTGAACTTCACGCCCTTCGTGACGCGCCCATTGCGCACATCCAGGCACGGGATGACTCTCTTCGTCAGCATGCCAACCACTCCTTCAGCAGTTCAAGGCCCACGCGACCGGACTTCTCGGGGTGGAACTGGCACGCCCAGAGGTTCCCCTTCTTCACCATTGCCGTGAACGTCACCCCGGCGTATTCGGTGAACCCGACCGTCTCCGGCACGACTTCGGCGTAGTAGGAGTGGACGAAGTAGTACTCAAGGCCGTCCTTCGCCCCACCGTCCTTGATCCGGACCTGGTTCCAGCCGATCTCCGGCACCTTGAAGCCAGGGACGTCGGGGAAGAGACGCACCTGCCCCGGCAGAATGCCGAGCGTGTCCACACCACCATCCTCCTCGGTATGCGCAAAGAGGATCTGCATGCCCAGGCAGATGCCCAGGAACGGCTTGCCGGACGCAGCCGCCTCGCGGACGGCGGCCTCCAACCCCAGCTCGCGGAGGTTCTCCATGGCGCTCTTCGCCGCGCCCACGCCGGGGAACACGATCCGATCCGCCGCGCGGATCACCTCGGGGTCACGCGTGACCACCGCCTCGACGCCGAGAGCCGCGAACGCATTGCGCACGCTCGTCAGGTTCCCGGCCTTATAGTCTACAATCGCCAACATAATGGTATCCCGTTTGGATGAAGTTGATAGTATAGCAAAACCAGCTGGGGCGGTGTTCAATCTTCGGTCCCCAATCTTCAGTCTTCAGGACGGCAAAGATCATGACACTTAAAGGTGCCCAGTGGAACGCAGATGCCTTTGGCATACGCAAATGTTGGCGAAATTCGATCCGTCTACGACGCCCGCGCGATTGACAATCCGTCAACAGCCATTGTCAACTCATTTGACGCGCAGGCTACGACGGAATCGGATTTCGCCAAGATGCCTACATCGTCGGCGACACCATATCAGGCAGAGATGGGCTCTCCAATGTACGAATTTGCCGAAAACCGCTTGTGGCGTAGCTTCGGCATTGAATGTGAGAGCCCAAATTCGTCTATGAGAAGTCAATGACCGAAGCGTCGTAGCCACAACGGGTTTCGGCAAAATCTGCGTATGCCGGAGGCATCTGCGTTCTGAACATGCAACTCACCACAAAAACTTCGGTAAACCAGACAAATCAAGCACGTTGATCCTGACGGGCGATCCACGCCATGATCAAATTGACGATCTTCGTCTGCTGCTCGGGGGAGAGCTCGACCCCAAGAGGAACCTTCCACCACTTGTTGAGGCACCCGCGGCAACAGGTCGCGGTCGCGTGCTGAGCGAGGAAGACGGGATGACCCCGCATCGGCGTCTGCCGTCCGTCATTGACGGGCTGGGCGGGGGCGAGCTTGGTGCGGACGAAATCCGCGGCATGGGAGCGAATCGTCTCCATCCCCTTCTCGCGAATGTAGCGTCGAAGCGGCTCCGTCAGATGGAACCGCTTCCGGAACGCCGAACGCTCCAGGCGCGCGAATGCTTCGTCCAATGTCATCGACGGGTAGTATAGCAAACCCCGTCAGAGCTGGGGCTCATCCTCGTCCGCCAGTCCCGTCTTGAGTGCCCCCCGATTACGGTTCTTTGGATGAACCTGGGGACTGTCCCCATGGCGAGATTATGGTGCGGACCGATTTCAATGAATAGGCCGAGATAAAGCGCGAAGCACCCGGGACGGGGCGGACACGAGGCGCAGGGGCGCGCGGAAAGCAACGCACGGGCGGGCCCGCGGATTCGTCCCGGGCGGTGACGGGAGGTATTCCGACCGAGCCGGACGGGGCGAAGGCGCGGAGGCCGGCCGTGTGGGGCCTTTCCGTTCGCCCCGGAGCCGGCGGTGCCGCCCCGCCCCGGGAGCCTCGACCGTGCAGTGCGGCGGATTCCGGGGCCGCCAGCCGAACGCACCTCACGCGGAAGGCCGGCGGACGAAGGATTCGCGCCCGCCGCCAGATGTCCATCTGCGGCGCGGCGCGAAGACGAGGCCCGGCGGCCTCCCGCGGACGGGCGTACGGTTGCCCCGGAATCCGCCGCGCCTACACCACACGGCACACACGATACACGCCAACTCAGGACATATCACCCCAGTCAGAGTTGGGGCTCATCCTCGTCCGCCACGCCGAAGCCGCGCGGACCATAGATGCCGTTGCCGGAGCTGATGAAGGCCGAGTGCGACTTCTCGTCCACCCAACCTCTGCTTCCACCGGCCTTGTAGGGCTGACGGAATTCCTCCACATGTCCATCCAGGAACGCCATGTTGCAATGACGGGTCTTCCCCGTGCCATGCCGGAAGGCCTGCGTGCCGGCCTTCCGAAGAGACGATGCGGAGTTGTCGTAGGTCTTGTCCTGGATCGGCGCACGCATGAACTTGTTGGGGCCGCCTGCATACCCACCGTCGCCGAAGACGACAACCCGGCTGGGATGCGTCACCGCCGAGAACGCCGTGGGATATCTTCTCTTTGCCTTGTCGTTCTCCACATAGCCGAGGAAGCAGACGTTGTAGTTGTACCCCGTGAAGCGATTACCGTCCCAGTTGTCGGAAGTCCCCACCTTGCATTTGGGGCAGCACATCACCGAATCGGCGCGAATCCCCCCGAACATCTCGCCACACTGCCAGCCCGCTCTTTCGTGTATGGTCTTGCGGAAGTCCCAGCAGAACGTCTCGTATTCGACCCACTGATGCACGCCGTGAAGAGTCGGATTCTCGCGTCCGTAGTATTGGCGATGCCAGGCATTGTCCCAATAATTGAGCTCATGCTGCGAGGGATCGATCATTCCCCACGGGAAGAAGCCCTCCGTCATTGCATAGTTCTGGCACTGCACGGCCAGCTGGTGGAGGTTCATCTTGCAGGCGGACGTCAGCGCCGACTCGCGCATGCCGGAAAGCGTGGGGAGCAGGGCCGCGCTCACGATCCCCACCAGACCCAGCACGATCATGACCTCGAGCAGACTGATTCCGCGCCGCCGCATCCTACTCCGTCGGCACCACGAGTTTGAAGAACGCCCCCGCATCGGCGGGAACGGTAAGCGTATTCACGTAGACGTCACTCTCCTTGACGGAGGATGTCAACGTCGGAACAACCGTCTTCCAGCCGGCCGTCAGGCTATCCGTCGCCTGGACGACCACGCCGCCCGCATTGTCCATCCGCCGAGGCGAATGCATCGTGATCGTGTGGACGCGCTCGCCCTGGGCGAAGTCCGTGATCTCAAAAGGAACCGCCGTGGGGACGTAATCGGTCGGAGCGAGTCCCCAGGCGAAGTTCAAGGCGTTCAGCTGACCATTCGCCGCCACGGCGCCCGCCCCCGTCACATTCGTCTGCCAGGCCGTCGCCCAGTCCGTGTAATGCTCCTCCACCCACTTCTCGTAGGCGGAGACCGGCGCCACGTCCGCCACGGCATCGACTTCGGGGACATTGTATCCAAAGTCCCCTTCTTCATTGGGCTCTTCGGAATATTGGCACGAGATGCGCACATAGCGGATCCATTTGCGTCCCTCGGCGTTCTTCGGCAGACGCAGCCTGTCCAGATCGAATCCCGTCCCGCCGGCGGACCCATTGTACCGCTGACAGACCTGGGCAAGATTCAATCCCGCGAAACTGGAGAAATCGCAGTTCGGATCAACTGGACGCGTCGCCTGCGCCGCGCGTCCCCAGTAGAGGTTGCCGCTGAACAGATTCGGGTCGGGATTGGCCGTGTCGTAGGTGTAGCCGAGAGTCGGCATGTAGCTATCGGCGTAGGGACCATACTCATAGGCGTACCACGTCTCACCATCCTGTGACACCTCGACCAAAGCCTCTTCCGCCGCACCAGCACCGGAAAACTTCACGGTCGTGGGATCCGTCGTCAGATCGACGGTCTTGTTGCTGTTCCGCACGCCAAACGCGTTGCCGAAGACGATCAGATCGATGCCAAACGGATTATTCGGGTCGTCGATGACATCGTGGTCGAACTTGATCGTCACAAAACCAGGCTCCTCCTCGTCCTCGTCGCCAACCAGACTGAGCAGCCGCCCACCCGACCAGGCCGGATAGGCGGGATTGATGGTCGAGCCCGTATCCGAAATCCCGGAGCTGGAGGAGGCGGAGAAGATCCCCATCGTCGGGTGCCCCAGGACATTGGCCGGAACATTGTACATCGGATTCGATTCGTATGTCAGATGGTCTACAACCTTATACCCGTAAGGCGATTCCGCCGGTTCGGGCGTGGCAAGCCCCTCTGCCGCCGAGGCCATATAGCGGAGCACGAACCATTGACCCGAAGAGGGGAACACCGCATCCGGGGAAACGGCCGCCGAAACGGAGACACTGGCAGGCACGGACGAGAACGGTCCGAAGAACCGCCATTCGCCGCCCGCGCCATTCGCCGCCGCCTCGGCCGCGGGATCTCCACTCGTTCCGGCGGTCTTGTCCCAGGTTGGATGGACATCTTTGACGTCATAGCCGAAGAAGGTCTGCGCCTCGTTCGAGACGAGACGCGGATCTTCATGGACCAGCCGCTGGACGACTTCCGTCAGATTCGTGCAAGACTTGTTCCACTTGTATCCCCACGCCCGGGACGCCCCCTTCGCGCCCCAGTCCACCACCACGGCGCACTTCCCGGAACCTTCACCAAACCAATAGTGGATGTCGTCGAGGGAAAGCGCCAGGAGGTTGAACGAGGCGAACAGGGCGAGAACAGGCGTGAGGATACGAGGCGTCATGTGCCTTCCTTATTTGGCGGTGTCGGAGACCTTGACCTTGTAGAAGCCAGCGGCACCGCTCTTCGCGGCTTCAAGGACGACCGAACCGTTCTCGGCCCGCACCCAGGTCGTCGGCTCGGCGAAGCCCTCCGCCAGATTGTCAGCAGTCTGAAGCCCATAGTAGAGACCGTTGATCACGTTGCCGGGCACGATGACGACCTTGTCGCCTTCCACCGTGAACGGCTTCGTCTCGCTCTCGGGATCAGCCTCGAGAGTGGGGGCCGCCAGAGCATTGAGCGCGAAGGCCACGGACGAACCGGTCTGCGTCAGATCATACCAGGCGGGGAACTGGTAGGACTGGACCGACCCAGCCTCCTCGGTTCCCACCGTGATAGTCTTCGTCTCCGCATCAATCGTGGAAGATGTCGGCAAGTCAATGGAACGCCCGCCACGTGCCGCCTCAACGGCCGCCGGCAGGGAGGCGTAGACGACGCCGTCCACAAGCGGGAGCGCCGACAAGTCCTCCTGTCCTGGAACTGCGGCGATGGGTTCATACTCGCTTTCAGAATCAAGCTCGTAGGAATCATAGTTCGGCAGCGCGTAGATGGAATCGTAGGCACAGACGCGCCAGCAGAACCACTGTCCATCTTCCGGATAAGTGGAGGAGATTCCGTCCGGCGTCTCCTCGACTTCGTTACGATGGAATTCAAGCCCCGTTGTCGTCAGCTGCATCCAAGACGTTCCCGAAGAATAGGAGAACTCATCATCTTTTTCGTAATAATTCTCGACATAGCCCTCCAGCGGCGGCGTCGAGGGATCGTCATCGTGGTCATATGAGAAATTCTCGACAAAACCACCCCATGCGCCCTGGGAGATCGTAGCGGTGAAACGCGAATCGGCCGCAGCGATTGCGTTCACGATCGTTTCAAGCGTCGGTGCCGCCCCATTCCAGCGATACCCCCAGGCGAACGAACAGTGCTCCACACTGCCGTCGTTGAAGTCGAAGACAAGGACCGTTTCGTTCGTTCCGTTGCCGACCCAGAATTTCACATCGGCAAAGCGCATCATCCGCAGCGCATTGGCAGGCGTGGCCGGCACAGCGGACTCCGACTCCTCCAGATAGTCATAGGGCGGATAGAGCGACATCTCGTAGTAGCGGTATTTCTGCGAATACCAGCCCCCATTCTCAAGAGTGACACCCGTTGCAACCACCTCGTTCAGCTCCCAGTCGAGCTTCGCGAAAGACGCGCCCTGAGCTCCATTCAGTGCCGTCATCGCCGCCCAGTCGTGCCCCGTCATGTAGGAGAAGTCTTCCGCATAGTCATAATCCGAACGCGGATCCAATACAACCTCGCCATCCCCCATCGTATCGTATCGGAATCCCGTCACCCAACCAGAGGACGAAATCTGCGATGTGAAGCGGGGATCGTCCGCGGCGATTGCATCAAACGCCTCCTTCAGCGTGGGGGCCGCGCCATTCCAGCGAACGCCCCAGACGTAGCTGCCCATCCCTGCGCCATAATCGACGACGACGGCCGCCTGATTCGTGCCGCTGCCAACCCAGTATGTGACATCCTTCTGATAGAACCCGCGCGTCGCGGCATAGACGTCGTTGATGGGTTTGAAATAGTATTCTTCACCCACCACATTCCAATCATAGTCCGTCACATAATCGGAGAAACGCCAGCAGACCCACTTGCCATTTTCGGGATAGGTTCCATCGATGCCATTCGGCGTCATTGACCATTTCACATCCTCAATCGCATCCCCCGTACCCCAGAGCTGCAGCCAACTTGTCCCCATGTAGGTAAAGCCGCCGTATTCATTCGCGTCGGAATAACTCTCCGGCGAGGGGAAGATATCGTCTTCATCGGACGCAACGCTGACCGTCGACCAGGACTCGGCATCATACACACGCTCGAACGCACCACCATCTTCATCCGCATCGTAGCCGAAAGCGTCAACAAAGGAACCATAAGACGACGAGCTGATAAAGGAATGAAGTCGTGGATCATCGGCGACAATCGCATCGACAATCGTCTTCATGCTCGGCGCATCACCATTCCAACGATACCCCCACGCAAAGGCCGTCTTGTCCTTGCTGCCGTCATGGAAGTCGAATACAACGGCGACTTTATTTGTTCCCGAACCCAGCCAGTATTGAATGTCTTCAAAGGACGACACCTTCCCGTCAAGGGTTTCCTGGGAAACGGCCGCACGCGCGGTCCCTGCAACCGCTGCGGCCAATGCCAGCGCGGCAATGCGTATCACTCTCATCTCTTTTGTCCTTTTCCCTCTTGCGCGGAGGGTTGATGACTGCGAAATGGAGCGTCTTCCGGCTCACGGCTTCACCTTCAAGCCACCCTTCGCAGACCACCCGGTCCACTGGATTGCGGCTTGTCGTATCCGATCACGGCTGCGCGACAGCGCCCGACTCTCACGGGCTTCCGTTTTCCACTTCGCGAAAACGGGCGCATAGTATATCCATTCGGGGGCCAGGCGTCAATGACGACAGGGATTGGAGATTCATCTTCAAGGCTGCACGGCACGCCTCAAAGTCTTTGCCAATTCTGCGTATGCCAGAGGCATCTGCGTTCCTCAGGAATCTATTTTAGTTGAGGAGATCCAGCTGGGGCCAATGCGCATTGGCTACAATTCGCATGTGACGACCCGAAATGGGGTATCTCCACCAAAGACAAGAAATCACCAATTTAAAAAAGGGGACCAAACTGATTCTTACTCCTGCCGCCATCCAGCTAGACCACCCAGACCTAAGCCATCTTGTACGACGATGCGCAATCAAGGAACTCCACGAACATCTCAGTCCTGTGCCGGTTCTCTTGCACACACAAAAGCATTCCTGAAATTCACATAGCGTATCCCATTCACTTCGGCATTGTTTCCCGAATAGACAATCGTAGATGATTCCACATCCGAGGCGAACTTCTCGGCTTTGACAAGTCCTTTGGCAAAATCGGACGAGAAAGACATTGCGGCCTTGATCTCGTAGAGCGATATCTTGCGGGCATTCTCAATTACCAAATCGACCTCCAGTCCGCTTCTATCCCGAATGAAATAGCAGTCATTGGGTAGACTGGCGTTGAATCTTGATTTGATCGCATCCATGACCACCATATTTTCAAAGATGTTTCCAAGTAATGGATCGCGAGCCAATTGCTCGCTGTTGCGAATACCCAGGAGATGCACCAAAAAGCCAACGTCGGTGAAATACACCTTGGGGGTCTTTACAAAGCGCTTTCCGAAATTTCGATAATAGCAAGGGAGTATCTGCACGATGTAGCTTGCTTCAAGTATTGAAATCCACTCTTTGACTGTCGGCAATGAGACGCCGATGTCATTGGCCATAGACTGGCAATTGACCAATTGACCAACACGGCCCGCCAATACACGTAAAAAGACGTCAAAGGAACGCTTGTCCTTCAGATGAATCAACTGATTGACATCCCTGTCCACATACGTTTGAAGATAATTCTCCTGGCATTCAAAAGGCGGAATGTCACTGCTCCATATTCGCGGCATGAACCCCTTGAAGAGAATTTCATCTCTCTCAAACTCAAATCCGGCATTGGACAACTCCTGAAGGGACAGTGGCAACAATGTCAGAATTCCCACCCGTCCGGCAAGGGATTGCGACAACCCTTCTTTTAAGCGCGGCTGGTGGGAACCGGTAAGAACGTATCCCCCCTTCAGGTCGCGATTCTCATCGACAGCGACTTGAATCCGACTGAGCAGTTCCGGCACGTTCTGAACTTCATCGATAATAAGAGGCGCTGGATGCTGACGAAGAAATGCCGCACCATCTTCTATGGCCTGCCGACGAATGTCCGGATCTTCGAGATTCACATAGGAATAATCCGGGAAGCACATTCGCACAAGGGTTGTTTTGCCTGATTGGCGGGGCCCAAGGACCGAAACAACGGGAAACCATTGGGCTAACCGAGCCAAACTATACTGAGAATCGCGTTTTATCATCATATTTACCCCCGTTGGCAAGAGTATAGCACAACCGCACGGCTCATTCAAGGTTGAACTTTAGATTAGCCGCGCTCATTGGACCTTAAATCGGCAGTTCAACGGCGAGAGATATCGGCTCGGCGCGAGAAGTCTGCGTTGTGGCAACTGCTTTTTCTAGGATTACCCGCACCGGCGTCAGAAGGTATAGGCCAGCGTGAACATGAACGTGCGACCAGCGGTTGTCGATGCATTCAACGCGCGCCCCCGCAAGCACGGACAGCTCCTCCGTGAGGAAGAACTCGTCCTGGGCGTAGAGCGCATACCGTGCGCGGTCGAACTCCGGATGCGGGTTGCGGGATCCCGAACGGTCTGTCACCTGGTAGAGGTCGTATTTGAGTGAACTTGTTGTCGTACTCCCCGATCGCCTTCTCGTTCACGTAGCGCGGGGAGAGCTGGTAGCCGTAGAGGTCATACTCGTTGGCATACCCGTAGTCGCCCCAGCAGCTCTTTCTGTGCTTCTGGGAGAACACGCCGTCCAGGTAGAGCCACTGGTCCTCGGCGAGACGCATCTTCGAATCGAGGGAGACGCCGTAGTTCCAGAGTCGGCACCAGTCGTCCGAATAGGCCGCGCGATGGGGATGGTGTTTCCACTGGGAGGCGGTCAACGCCCCCGGCATCTCATAGAAGGCGTCGGAATAGTTCACCTTGAAGCCAACATGCGAACCATTCTCGAAATTCTTCCGCAGGCCGGAGACCAGCGAATGCAGGTCGTATCCCGTGCGGTCACGATCGCCATCCGAGCGGCCGTAGTCATACGCCGCGGAATAGAGAAGCCCCTCCTCCTCGACGCCGCCCCGGGTCTGGACGTTCGCGCCCAGCGTACCGTAGGATCCACCTCTCAGGGCGACCTTCGTCTTCCGTGAATAGTCGTGGGTGTCGGTCGTGACGTTGATCACGCCGGCAACCGCGCCGGCACCATACAGGACGGAACTCGGGCCCGGGATGACCTCGACGCGCTTGACGCCATCGAGCGGGATCCGCGCCAGATTCGGCGCCTCCATGTCGACGGAGTTGAGTCAAATCCACCAGAAAGTGGAGATTTCCCATATCACCCTCAAGGCAACTCCGGCAGCCTTGATCTTTTTCAACAGCTCACTTGCCTTCTTCATTCTCCTTCCATAATTTAGGAAAGTTCAGTCCTGCGTGATCCGGGTCTTGGACGTCTGAGTCCAATTCTCCTCCACTCGCCTCGGAGCGCCACGCGGCCCGGCTCGACGCCAAAGTGCGCGAGCAGACGATGGACAACATAGTCCGTGTTGGTAAAATAGACTTTGCCGCCCTTCCTCTGCGCACGGATGTCGGAAGCACGGCCGAATTTCGTCAGGTAGCAATCTCCATATTTCTTGCGTGGCTGCACGCGGACGAAATACTTCTTGAAGAAATCCAGGTCGGGCAAGTCGTCGAACTTCGACACATCCAGCTCGTTCAACTTTATCAGCAGCGCCTCGTAGGCTCCCGTCCACCCCTTCACGTCGCAGACGTGCGTTCCATCAAAGACAAGCCCCTTCGGAGAGCCGAGCGCGTCGAAGTGCGGGTCGTCGAGCGCGACCGCACCCTCGATCCGAACCTCCGTCCCCGCCGTGACCACGGCTCCCTGGGCGAAGGCCTGGTTGATGGCGGCCATCACCTGGTCGACCAGCGCCGCGGGATTCGCCGCCGTCACCGCGCGGACATTCGCCAGCACCTGCCGCTTCGTCCGCTCGCGGATGAACTGGTCGCGGTCGCTGCCCATGAGGCTCTTCTTCGCGGCGCCGTTCCGCACGAAGATCGCGTCGACCAGACCGAAACGCGTCTCGGCGGGATAATAGACGATCACATCGTCCGGCGCGGCCTTGATCTCGAGTTTCACGTACATGCGCCCGCCATTGGCCTCGCAGGCGACACAATCCCCAAGATAGGCCTCCGCTGCACCCCCGAGATAGGCGCGCACGAGGGCGTGGATCTTGCGTCCGTAGCTGTCGACGTTCCCATGGTAGACATGGTCGGCGTCGGTGAATCGCGACGTTGCAACCACGATACCGGCATCTCGAGTCCCCAACAGGGACAGATCGTCCTGAATGCCCTGCCGAACCTGTCCCGAGTCGTGGACGCCGAGGTAGAGCGTCCCGCCCTGGCAGTTCATGAAGCTCGCGATCGTCTGGGCGATGGTCTTCAGCTGCTCGCCGGACGGGACAGTCTCGCCCGGAGCGTAGAAGATCGACTGCTTGAACTCGACGGTCGAGGTCTCCGCCTCGGCGACCTGTGTCGCGATGTACCGTGGCGCCAGATTGGCGCGCCGCGCCTTCCCGCCCTCGATCTCGACTTCGATGTCCAGTTGCGCACAGCGGGCCAGGGACGAAAACGACACCAGCAGCCGGCTATCCGGCGGCACGACGACAGGCGCGATCCGCCCTGGCTGCACGGGACGGTCCAACGCCATGTTCAGCGTCCGCGTCCGCGGATCCGCGCTAAACACGTCCATCTTCACGATTCTCTTCTCCATTCCAAATCACCTTTCCTTCGCTTCAACGACTTCAGATGCCATGCACCGTGCAGGCATGGGGGAAACGTTCCTTCTCAAAGGCATGCATGGCCGCGGCGGCTCCGAGGCGATGCCTTGAGCACACGATCTTGAGAAGTTCTTCCACGCGCGCCACCTCGATGTCGTACTGTTCTGCGGACAGTTTCCCCGTCCGCCAGCGTTCCAACGCCCCGCGAAACATCTCCAACACCTCCTGGGGCGTGTATTTCTCCCGGAGGGCGGCACGGCGCCGATCCTCCGTCTCGACCCGGAGGCCCTCCTCCTCGATCTTCAGGATCTTCGCCTTGAACTCCTCTGGTGGCAGAACCTTTTCCAGTCCAGCCTGAACCGATGCCTGCGCAAGAGAATCCCAGTCCTGCACCGAGAACGGGACTTCCGCCTGGGCCAGAAGGAAATCATAGCTCGTACGACATTCGGAAACCAGATCGGGGCAGAACACCGCCAACGCCCGCAGCTTCACATAGGCCTTACAGGACTTGCGGCAGCCATCATGGACGGCCCGCCACCGCGCATCGGCCTTGACGAGGTCGAAAGCCGCGCGAATGTCGCGCTTCTCAATCATCCGACAGGGCGGCGACTCAACCTCATCCTCGGAGGCTTCGTCAACGGAGTCGGGCCAGTCGAACGAATCGGGATAGTGGTCGTCGACATAGGAATACGCCTCGGAGACGGGAAGTTCGCGGACAGATCTGTAATGGAGCCGGACAGCTTTCGCCTCCTTCTCCGACCGTACGACATAGATGCTGCTCTCGTTCCCCTCCTCATCCACGCCGACAAGGAACGTTCCCTCGTCGGAAGCACGGTCCAACGCCTCCGCGACCCAGTCGTCCTGCAGATCATCGGCGACATCCGGACACCATCCCGAACAGGGGTCAGACCACTGAGGCCGCAGATAGCGCCTCAAAAGGTCCTGGTAAACCTCCTCGTCTTCTGGCGTCCCTCCGGGGAGCGCAGGTTCCGTCTTCCAGACCAGCCGAGAGACAGGGGAACCTTCTGCCGAGCAGGTCCCCCAGGGGATTTCACTCGACTCGAACGACTCCACCCGTTCCTCCGCGGGCGCGACGGTGAACACGAAACGATTCAGTTCGCGGGTCTTCTCGTCGATCTCCGCCCGCAGTCCATTGGCAAATTCGAGCGGATCTGACGCGTACGTCGGTTCGACCTCTTCCGAACCACCGCGCTTCAGTTCCTCCTGCAGCCAGAAGATCGCACGTGGCATTGTCCATTGAAATTTCTCTTTCCGTGCCATTTCCGATCCCCCTTCAGAACTGCCCGTGCTTCAGCTGCCAGAGGTAGGCCGCCACGGTATCCCGCGTGCGGACCACCCGGCCCTCGCGCTCGAGGTCCTCGAGCATGATCTTCGCCTGCCGCTTCGCCATGCTGCGGGCGGAACTCCCACTGCCGACGTCCATCTCCAGACGGGCAATCACTTCCTTCAATCCAGCGATCTTCTCTTCAAGCGTCATCGTGCTCCTCCTTGCATATGGATAACGGCGCCCACCCCGCAGATCTTACACCGTCGGGGGACTTATTGCAATAAGTCCCCTCTTCGCCCCCCAAACAGACGCCTCCCCAAGTTCATATAAACGTTCGAAAAGCAACAGGCGTCATCCCAGGACCTGGATTTGATCCTGTGGAATGCCCTCCAACATCTTCGCCAACTGCCCATTGGGATCCAACGAGCCAAACACATGACGGTCCGAGTGCTCCAGCACGAAGCGATTACGCACCGCCGCCGACTGCCCATCCACGCGGCGGATGGACTGCGACACAGGCGAAACGATCAACAGCCGCCCTTCCTCAATCGCGGCTCGATAGGCCTTCGGCACACCACGCGACGTCCACAACTTCCGTGCCAGCACCCAGATGACCGGCTGCTTCCCCTGCAGGAGAAATGTCAGCACGTCCCTTTCCAGCGGACTCTGGAAACCGCCCATGACACACACGCCTTGGTCGCGCATCTCCGTCGCCCAGTCATAGCACTTCATGACCGCCGAGGGCGGAACCCTGCGCGATGACAGAAACCCGACCTTGGGGAGATCGAGGAGCGATATATCTCCTAATGCGGCAATCTGGACTGATGTGCTCATACATTACTCCTTAACTCCGCGTTCCTTTCACAACCTCCCAGTATCCGCCCTTGCGC
>JAUNMP010000299.1 GCA_030537465.1 bacterium | reverse complement strand
TGTAGATGTCCTTGAACTCGCGGGCCTCGGTCTCGGCCGTGCCGGTCATGCCGGCCAGCTTCTCGTAGAGACGGAAGTAGTTCTGGATCGTGATCGTCGCGAGCGTCTGCGACTCCTTCTCGATCTCGACACCCTCCTTGGCCTCGACGGCCTGGTGGAGGCCATCACTCCAGCGGCGGCCGGGGAGAATGCGGCCCGTGAACTCGTCGACGATGTAGACGTGATTGTCCTGCACGACGTAGTCGACGTCGCGCTCGTAGAGGCAGTAGGCACGAAGCAGCTGGGTGATGACGTGCACGCGCGCGGAGCGCTCCATGAACTGAGCCTGAACTTCGCGCTTGCGCTCGGCCTTGACCTCGGGGGACATGTCCTTGTCGCCATCAAGCACGCTCAGCGCGCTCGCGAGGTCGGGGATCACGAAGGTCTCGGGATCCTGCGGATTCATCCGTTCGCACCCCTTGTCCGTCAGCGCGACCTCGCGCGTCCGCTCCTCGATCGTGAAGAAGAGCTCCGCACGGAGCGCACGGGCCTCGTCCCTGTGCATTTCCGAGAGCATCTGCATCTCCACCTCCTCGTGGAGCTTGCGGATGGTCGCGTCCTCGTACATGTGGAGCATCTGCTTGTGCTTCGGCATCGAGTGGTAGACCTGGTAGATGCGGCGCTTGCACCCCCACTCATCACCCTCGGCGAGACACTTCTTCGCCTCGGCGATGAATTCGTTGCACTGCTGGGTCTGGATGCGCACGATGCCACCGACCAGCGGATTCATCGCGATGTACTGCCCGCTCGTCGAAACCGTCGCCGGACCCGAGATGATGAGCGGCGTGCGGGCCTCGTCGATGAGGATCGAGTCCACTTCGTCGACGATCGCGAAATGGTGGCCGTTCTGCACCACCTGCTCGGGCTGCACGGCCATGCCGTTGTCGCGCAGGTAGTCGAAACCGAACTCGCTGTTCGTGCCGTAGGTGATGTCGCAGAGGTACTGGGCGCGGCGTTCCGCCGAGTCCATGTGGTTCTGGATGCAGCCCACCGTGAGGCCGAGGAACTTGTAGAGATGCCCCATCCACGTGGCGTCGCGCAGCGCGAGGTAGTCGTTGACCGTCACGAGCTGGACATTCTTGCCGGCGAGGGCGTTCAAATAGAGCGGCAGCGTCGCCACGAGCGTCTTGCCTTCGCCCGTCTGCATCTCGGAGATCTTGCCCTGGTGGAGCACAATGCCGCCCACGAGCTGACAGTCGAACGGAATCATGTCCCACGTGAGCGTGTGGCCGCAGACCTCCTCCGTGGTGCCCACGAGATGACGACAGGCATTCTTCACGAGCGCGAAGGCCTCCGGCAGAAGCCCGTCAAGCGTGACCTCTTTCGCCGCGAGACGGCGCTTGAACTCCGCCGTCATGCGGGGATAGTCTTCGGGCGTGAAGTGCTTGGCCTCGTATTCGGCCTCGATGCGGTTGATCTGCGCGACAATTGGACGGATCCGCTTCAGCGCGCGCGTGGTCTTCGTACCGAAAATCTTCTTGAGAATATCCATAGGGATCAGTTGTGTTGAGTCAAATGTTCAAAGAGAATCGATTGATTTCCAAACTTAGCGGACGCGCAGCAGGAAGTAGTTCTTCTTGCCGCTGCGGAGCACCGCCACACGGTCGTCCACGAGATCGGCGGCCGTGAACACACGGTCAGGTCCCGCCTTGGCGCCGTTGACCGAGAGGCCTCCCTGCTGGGCCATGCGGCGGGCTTCGCCGTTGGACTTGAACATGCCCGCTGCCGCCGCGACCGCGAACACCGGCTTGTCGACCACGTCCACCTTCGCGACCTCCGCGCTCTTCACGTCCTTGAAGATCGTTTCGAGCTCGTCCGCGCTCTTACCGGAGACGTCGCCCCCGAAGAGCGCCTGCGTGGCGCCAAGCGCCGTCTTGAGCCCCTCCGCGCCGTGAACGAGCGTCGTAAGCTCCTCCGCCAGCGCCTTCTGGGGGATGCGCGCCTCGGGATTCGCCTTCATCTGCTTCTCGAGCTCGGCGATTTCCTCGAGGCTCTTCAGCGAGAAGACCTTCAGATAGCGGATCACGTCCTCGTCGGCGGATCGCAGGAAGAACTGGTACCAGTCGTACACGGAGGTGCGCTCCGCGCTCATGAACATGGCATTCCCCTCGCTCTTGCCGAACTTCTTGCCCGAACCGTCCAGAAGCAGCGGGAACGTGAGTCCGAACACCGTGCGTCCACGCATCTTGTGGACGAGGTCCGTACCCGCGGTGATGTTCCCCCACTGATCGGCACCGCCAACCTCCATCGTGCACCCGTAGGTGTCGTAGAGATGCAGGAAGTCGTTGCCCTGGAGGATCTGGTAGCTGAACTCGGTGAACGTGAGCGCGCCCTCGCTCGCCTCGAGACGCTTCTTCACGCTCTCCTTCGCGAGCATCTGGGGCACGCGGAAGTTGATCGCCACATCGCGCAGGAACGCGATCGCGCTGAGCCCCGAGTACCAATCATAATTGTCGACCATCTGGGCCGCGTTGGGTCCGTCGAAGTCGAGGATGCGGGAGAGGTTCTCGCGGATGCCCTTCTTGTTCTCCGCCACCTGCTCGACCGTGAGCATGTTGCGCTCCGCGCTCTTGCCGCTGGGGTCACCGATGAGACCCGTCGCGCCGCCCACGAGGGCGATCACCTTGTGGCCCGCGAGCTGAAGCCGACGCAGCATCATGATGGAGACGAGATTGCCGGCCTGCAGCGAGTTCGCCGAGGGATCAAAGCCGCAGTAGATGGTCTGCGGGGTTTCCAGCATCTTCTCGATCTCGGGGTCCGAAACGGCCTGCACGAGGCCGCGGGCCGACAGTTCCTGAAACAGTGTCATTGGCATTCCTTCACGGTTCTTTCGTAAAATGAGTAGATATTATAGCACAAATGCGCCGAGATTGCGTCAGTTCGCGCCATAGAAGATGAGTCCGCCATAGGTCCAGTTCGGATTCGGCATTCCAGGCACATTCGCCCGGTCCATCGTGAGCATCACATAGCGGAACGGATAACCGTCCGGTAGTTCGGCGACGCAGGGCCAGACGCGTCCGTTGGAACAGCCAGTTCCCCAGGGTGGGAAGTCGAACTTGAGCTTCCCGCGCATCTTCAGGTCCGGATAGGAGTAGACATAGCACGCCCGGTCCGCACTCCCCGAAAAGCAGTAGCGGACCCCGCCAATGCGCGCAATCGTCGTTCCCGTGGAATCACGCTCCACAGGGCCCGACACATTCACAAACGTGCCGTCCCAGGTGCGCGATTGAAGCATTGACGCCCGGATTCCCTTCGGCGTGAACTCCGAGACCAGCAGCGACCACCTCTTCGCCTCTTCGTCCCAGACCGCGCAGGGATCCTCGTTCATTCCCTTCAGTCCAAGGTCCTTCGCCCGAACCACCGTGAGGCCATGCAGCGGGTTCCGCTCGCTCCAGACGGCGTTGAGCCCCCCTTCCCGCCGCTTGCCGAGGGCATCCGTCCCCGTCGAGAAGTTGCTCGCATACCCCTTCCAGAATCCCTCCACGTCGTCGTAGAAGAGATGGCTTGCGAGGTCGTTCCGCAACTCGCCGTCCCCATAGTCGAAGAGGATCACGCCTTCAAGCCGCACATCGAAGAGCGAGGGATCGAAGCTCGCCACCGCCTGATAGGCCCCGTATCCCCGCGCGCTGAAGGTGAAGAACGCCCGGTTCCCCTCCATGTAGAGCCGTCCATCGCGTCCCGTAGTCACGAACCGCACGTCCGCCTGGCCGACACCGGCCGAAAGCGAGGCCTTCGCCGACGAGACGCCACCGCCGAAACAGAACTTCCACTTCTGCATGTTCACCCGCAGACGGGGATTCACCCCCTCCGGAATCGTCGCGATCCCCAGCAGGCGCGTCTGGCCATCCTTCGTTACGAAGGTCGCCGGTCTGTGTCCGCACGTCAGCAGCACGGAATAGTCGAACGGCGGCTCGGGCAGATTCTCCCCCGTCACAGGAAAGCGCATCGCGACCTCACCACCCTTTGTGGCGAAGGCAATCTCGGCCGGCAGCTTCTCAACGCGGATCCGATAATGCGCCGCAGGCCAGTAGCCCCCCACGACGGTCAATCCATTCGTCAGCGCCGGATACTGGACCTGTGCGGCCACCGCCGTCCTCGGCGCATACTCGCAAAGCGTCAGCTCGTTGTCGAGCATGAAACGACGGGACGCCAACCGGGCAAACTCGAGCGATGCGGGGTCCACCCCCGCCTCAAGCGCCAGCCCTCCGCACATCACCGCCAGCGCAGCCCAGATTTTCAATCCTCTCACCCTTCTCTACCCTCTCTACCTTTCAACCCTCTCCACCTTCTCAATACATCGTCTCGTATTCGCCCTTCGTCACCTTCTTCATGCACTTGAAGCCCGCACGCTTCGCCCGGTAGTGGAGGTCGGTCTCGGAATGCCCCAATCCCGACGCCTGGATCACGCGGAAGATCTCCGCGCCGCAGTCCGGGCACTTCGTCAACTTGGGATCGTTGATCGACTGCATGATCTCGAAGCTCTTCGAGCACTTGGCGCATCCCCTCTCGGGATCCTTCGCCTCATAGACGTACATCGGCATATGTTGTTCCTCGTTTAAAGTTCCAAGTTCAAAGTTCCAA
>JAUNMP010000298.1 GCA_030537465.1 bacterium | reverse complement strand
GCTGCTTGAGCTCCTCCACGTCCTTGAGCGTGAGCGAACCGCTCGCCAGGTTGCGAGGATTCGCGTAATCCTCCTGGGACGAGGCGAGGAAGGCCTCGAAGTCCGCGTAGGAAATCACGGCCTCGCCGCGCACGACGAGATGGCCCTTGTCCTTGACCGTCTTCGGGATGCCGCGAATGCCGGACGCCAGATGCGTGATGTTCGTGCCGACGTGTCCATCGCCACGCGTGACGATCTTGGTGAGCCGACCATTGTCGTAGGTGACGACGAGCGTGAGACCGTCGAGCTTCCAGCTGATCCAGATCGGACGTTCCTCTGCCCACTTGGCGACCTCGGCGACCTTCTTGGTCTTCGCGAGGGAAAGCGCGGCGAACTCGTGCGGCTCCTTCTGTCCCTCGACCGCGTCGGCGCTGACGGTGTTCGTCGGCGAGTCCGGCAGGACAACGCCCGTCTCGGCCTCGAGCGCCTTGACCTTGTCGAACAGGGCATCCCATTCGAAGTCGGTCATCAGTTCGCCGCGCCCGTTGTAGTAGGCGTCGGCGGCCTCGTTCAGCTGCGCCACCCAGGCGCGCATCTGGATGATCTTCTCGTCTTCGCCGCTCATCGTCTATCTTCCCCCGTCTTATGCCCTTCTTTGTGTCGCACCGTCATTGTACCATATTCCTTTGGCAGCAAGGCGCAGGACCTATGCGACTTGGCTTCGACGAACGTGCGGTGTCTTTCCCCCAACGCCCCCCAGAGGTTTGTGGCGTGTCGACGCGAATCGTGCAGGACGACCTCGGCAGGATTGAACTTCTGCACCAGGCGAACACCCCTCTTCAAACGAAGTCCCGCACGACGCGCACGCTGCGCGATCCAGGCCAAGGTGACATCGGCAATGACGTGGTTGTCGACATAAAGTCCGCCGACGTCGCTGTGGCTCCCGGGGAAGACAAGCTCCTCCACCGTCTGCCATTGATCGCCGGCCCTCCGCCGAAGGGGAACGTAGTCGTAGAAGCGCCGCCGTTCATCCCGCGCAACCGCGTGACGGGCGACGCGGACATTCGAGGGGCACTCTACGGCTACATCGAGACCAACGATGGAATCGACCGTATCCCAAAGTCCCAGATAGGCCACCGCAATGCCAAGTTTGTCCAACCATTCCGCGAAGTGGCGGGCCAGCAGCGCACCACGCGAGAAGCCAAACAGGAAGACTTGCGTGCCGCTGCCATCCGCCGGCAACGATTCGTAATGGGCCTCGAACCAACGTCGCGCCGAGCGGAAGATGTCCCGCCAGTCCAAGCCCACGAGGTTGCCACCGAGGATTGTCCCCGCGCGCGTCCCCGGACCCGATTCGAGATGGGCCACCTGCCGAATGTCCTCGATGCAGGCATCGCGAAGGCGCGTGACATTCGTCACGCGCCCGGCGACACCCTGTCCAGTGCCTTCAAAGAAGATCGCGAGGTTCATCGGCGGGAATCGGGCGACGGCGTCACTTCAGCAGACACGCGACGCGCTCCGGGAACTTGCGATAGTCGTCGATCGCGATGTAGTCCATACCCTTGATGCGCACGTGGCTGTCGCCACCGCCGTCGTCGAAATCATCGCCGATGAAGATGATCTCGTCGCGGGTGTAGCCGTGCTCCTTCGCATAGTTCATCACGCAGTCGTACTTGTTGTACTGGGGACCCGCGAAGTCGAAGGAGGAGCTCCCGCCGATGTAGACGGAAAAGTCCTTGAAGATCTCCTTTACCTCGGGATACATCGCGCGACGCTTCTTGCGGTCCGGGTCGAACGTCACCTTCTGCTCGGCCTTCGGCGCCGTGCCGAGTAGGCCGAACGTCACCATGCCGGAGGCGTGGAACTCGACGGGCTTGCCCCAGTATTCCGTGTAACCGTATTTCTGCCGAAGCTTCTCCGTCTCACGCAGGAAGAACGCCTGGTCGACCAGGTTCGTCACCTGGCGGACGATCCTGAACTCGCCATCCACCATCTTCGATTCCTGCATGCCGTAGTTCGCGAGGATGTCGATCGGATAGTTGCCCATCTGCTTGTAGATGCGCGGCGCGTTGCCCGCTCCCACCATCACGCACTTGTACTTCTTCTGGAGCTCGTCCAGCACCGCGAGGTTCTCCTTCGGCGGCGCCGTGCGGTGCTGGCAGAGCGTCGCGTCGAGATCCAGGCACACGAGCCGCTTCTTCGCGTGCTTCTTCACGAAGGCGGGCGCGGTCTCGGCGAGCAGGCCCTCCTGCCGACCGCACATCTCGAAGACGAGTTCGCCGCCGGCCGTGATCTGGGCGTGCGTGAGCTTGAATCCCTCGAGGGCGCGGCCGTTGAGCGTGACCCGCCTCACGTACTTGTTCTCGCGGGAGAGGTTCTGCGCGACGACGCTGAACGTCTTTCCGTTCGCGAGGTTGAAGCGGACGCCGGGGACCTGCGGCGCGCCAAGCACATAATCGCCACCACACGGGTCGAACGGGTAGAAGCCGGCGACGCTGAAGAGATACCAGGCGCTCATCTGCCCGCAGTCGTCGTTGCCGCAGAGCCCGTCGATCTTGTTCAGGTAGAACTTGTCGCAGACCTCGCGCACGACCTCGGCCGTCCGCGTGGGACGATCCGCGAACTGGTAGAAGTAGGCCACGTGGTGACTCGGCTCGTTCCCATGGGCGTACTGTCCGATCAGGCCAGAGACGTCGAGCACGAAGCCGCTGCCTTCTGTCTTCTCGGGCTGCTGAAAGAGCGAGTCGAGCTTGTTCGCGAAGGCCTGCTTGCTGCCGAAGAGGTCGATCAGACCCTCGGGGTCGTGCATCACGTGCCACGTGTACTGCCAAGAGTTGCCTTCCGTGAAGTCGTTCGGCGTGTTTGCGCCGTGGCCGAGGCGGAAGGGATCGAACGGCGTCCGCCAGCCGCCCTTCGTGTCGCGACCGCGCATGAGTCCCTGCATCTTGTCGAACACGTTGCGGTAGTTCTGCGCACGTTTGGCGAAGAAGTCCGCCTGTTCCTTCTTGCCGAGCGCCGCCGCAAAGCGTGCCGCGCAGGCATCGTCGTAGGCGCATTCGAGCGTGCGACTCACGCTCTCGCCCTTGATCTCGTCGAGGGGATAGTAGCCGTATTTGTCGAGCAGGTCCCAGCGTTCCTTGTGGCGGCCCTTGTGCGCGGCGCGCAGCGAATTCTCGATCGCCGCCCAGGCGGCGTTCCAGTCGATTCCTGGGAAGCCCTTGAAATAGGCATCGATCATCACGGGAACTGAATGTGTACCGATCATGCACTGGTTGTCCTTCCCTCCGAGTGTCCAGATCGGAAGATAGCCCGCCGCCTTTTGATGGGCGATCATGGTGTTGACGAAGGACGGCACGAGCTCCGGCGCAAGGATCGTGTAGAGCGGATGCGCCGTACGGAAAGTGTCCCAGAGCGACAACGTCGAGAAGTACTTTCCGTCGGGGGACGTCGCAACCTTGTCGTCCGCGCCGCGGTAGCGTCCGTCGACGTCGGCGATGTTGTTCGGCTGGATGCAGAGGTGGTAGAGCGACGTGTAGAAGTTCGCCTTCTCATCCGGCGTGCCGGCGGTCAGCTCCATGCGGTTGAAGTACCTGTTCCATTCAGCACGGGCAGCGGACTTCACGCCCGCGAAGTCCCACGCGGGGATCTCCTTCGCGAGGTTCCGCTTCGCGCCGTCGATGTCCACGCCCGAGAGCGCGAGCTTGACCATCAGCGTCTCGCCCGGCTTCAGGTCGAAATCGAGCACGAGGCGATCCGCCTTCTCGGCTGAATCAGCCTTCGGCAACTTAGAGAGCGCAGCGATCGGGTGGTCAGTCTCCAGCACGAAGGAGTATTCGCGCCTGACCCAGTTCCGCACGAGGTTACGTCCGACCAGACGATTCGGTCCCTCCTGGCGGACATCGCTCTCGAGCACATGACGCTTGAGGTTATTCGGGAACACCACGCCCCACTGTCCATCGACCATCAGATGCGCACGCCCCTGTTTTCCATAGGTGAAGCGGTAGATGGCCGTATGGGGCGCGACGGCGATCTCCGCCGCCACGTCGGCATCGTCAAGCGTCACGGCATAGTAGCCAGGCGTGGCGATCTGCGTTTCCTTGCGGTAGCGGCTGGTCTTCTTCGCGGCGAGTCCGTCACCCGCCCACGGCAGGAGTAGCAGGTCGCCGAGATCGTTGCAGCCCGTGCCGCTCACATGCGTCTGCGAAAAGCCGAAGATGTTCGTGTCGGCGTAGCGATAGCCGCTACAGTAGTCCCACGACTCGGTTCCAGTGTCGGGCCCCGCCTGGAGCATGCCGAACGGATAGGACGCCGCGGCGAAGCAGTGTCCATTGAACGCACACCCCACATACGGGTTGACGTACTGCGCGGGGTCCTTGACCTGCACGGAACCACACGATGGCGCGGGCGTGCGCGTGCACCCGCACGCGACGACCAGCAGCGCCACACCGAGAATCTTGAATGTCTTCATGGCGGGCATTATAGCATATCGGCTTCGGCACCCTCCAGATTGGATTGGAGTTCATGGCGCCGTCCATCAACATCCCGCCCACGCGAAGCGCAAGGCCGTCCTGGACACGCCCCGCCGCCATCCCCGCATGGCGGATTACTCCTTCGCGGCGGGGGGCGCGCCATTCGGGAGCATCCCGCCCGCGGACAGCGC
>JAUNMP010000297.1 GCA_030537465.1 bacterium | reverse complement strand
TCGCACATGTCGTGGATCACCGCGCCCGAGGGCGAGGTCACGATGCCGATGCGATGCGGCAGGAACGGCAACGGCCGCCGAAGATTCGGATGGTCGAGCTTGTTGAGCCCCTCCGCCTCCAGCTTCGCCTTCAGCGCGTTGAACTGGGCCATGCGCTCGCCGACCTCGTCCTTCTTCAGCCGTAGCCTGCGGACCTTGAAGGAATACTGTCCCCGCTGCATGTTCAGATCAAGCTCTCCCTCGACCTGGACCTTGAGCCCGTTGACCTTGTCCTCGCCCTTCGCGAGCTCGGTCTTGAACGCCTCGTCGCACCCCTTGAGATTGAAGGCGAAGAGCACGCAGCTGATCGCCGCGTCCTTGTCCTTGAGCGTGAAGTAGCGGTGTCCCGAGGAATAGACCTTGTTCCCCGAGACCTCGCCCTCGATCCACGCCCCGGCGATCTTCTCGTTGTTCGCGAGCAGATTCCGCCGTACGGACAGCGTCAGCTGCGTGACGCTATAGACTCTCTCCGCCATCCACCCGCTCTTAGGTCGTGTAGTCGGCGTTGATGTGCACGTAGTCGAGCGAGAAGTCGCACGTGAAGATCGTGGACTCGTACGTGCCGAGATGGAGGTCCACCGTCACGACGAGCTCCGGTCCCTGCATCTCCTTCTCGAGCTTCGCAAGCTGCGCGGCATCGGCAACCTGCCCCTTGCGGTAGGCCCAGGCCTTCCCGTAGAACACCTCGGCTTTCCTGTCGACGACCTGGGCGCCGGAATAGCCGGCGGCCGCAAGCACGCGGCCCCAGTTGGGGTCCTTGCCGAACCAGGAGGTCTTGGCGAGCGGGCTCTTCGCGATCGCGCGCGCGGCGCGGTCCGCGTCCCGCTGCGTCTTCGCGTTCTTCACGCGCACTTCAACGTACTTCGTCGCACCCTCGCCGTCCGCCGCCATCTGCTTCGCGAGCGCCACGCCCACGGCCGTGAGCGCCTCGACGAACGCGTCGAAGTCCGCCCCAGCCTTGTCGATCACCGCGTTGCCCGCCGCGCCGGAGGCGAGCAGGAACACGCTGTCGTTGGTGGACTCGTCGCCGTCGACGACCACATGGTTGAAACTCACGGCGATCGCGAGCTTCAGCGCGCGCCGCAGCATCGCCGGCGTCACCGCCGCGTCCGTCGTGATGAAGCCCAGCATCGTCGCCATGTTCGGCTCGATCATGCCGGAGCCCTTGCACATGCCGCCGACCGTGACGGTCTTGCCGCCGATCTTCGTCTGCACGGCGGCCTGCTTCGGCTTCGTGTCCGTCGTCATCACGGCCTTCTCGGCGGCGAGCCCCGCCTCCTCGGAGCGCGCGAGCTTGCCCGCGGCGTCCTTCATGCCGGCCAGCAGGCGATCCATCGGCAGACGGCGTCCAATCACGCCCGTCGACGCCACCAGCACATGCTTCGGGGAAATGCCCAGCTCGCCCGCGGTCGCGAGGGCCGAGAGCTCGGCATCCTTGTAGCCCGCCTCGCCCGTGCAGGCGTTCGCACAGCCGCTGTTCGCGAGGATCGCCTGGACCTTTCCGCCCTTCACGACCACACGGTCGTACAGCACCGGCGCCGCAGCGACTGCGTTTGTCGTGAACACGGCGGCCGCCGCGCAGGGCGCGTCCGCCACCACGAGCGCCACATCGTTGCGGCCCTCGTATTTGATCTTCGCGGGCACGCCCGCGGCCTTGAATCCTCTTGCGGCACAGACGCCGCCCGAAATCTTGCGAATGCTCATGGCGAAGAGTATACCACAAGTCTCACTTCGTGGTCACGCTCTCCGTGCGGTTCGTGCTGGCGGTCTCGGAGCCGAACTGGATCTCGAACTCCTTTCGACGCAGTTCCGCCAGGCGGTCGGATTCGCGCTCGCGCGTCCGTTCCAGCACGCTCTGCTTCAGCGCCACCACCTGGAATTCGCGTTCCAGCCCCGCCAGCTCGGAAGCGACGGACACAGACTTCTCGCGCAGCTCCGTCAGGCGGTCTTTCCGTGCCGCGCGCGTGGCCTGCACACGCTTCAATCCCCCGTCGACGGCAAGGTTGAACCGCTGAAGCGCCACATGGAGCGCCTTGCGTTGCGCGACGACCTCGGGATGTTTTTCCGTGAACTTCCCCGAGAGTTCGTCAAGTCTTCCGGCCTCGACAGCAAGGGCCTTGTAGGCCTGCGCCACTTCGCTCTCGGCAGGAATGTCCTTCGAGACGTTTCCATAGGCCGTCGAATGCATCCGCAGCGCGGCCAGCGCGCGCTCCTGGTTCAGGTCCGCGGCATCCGCGCCCTCGAGGGCCGCGAGATCCTCCGTCACCTTGTGCGAGGTCTGGCGCACCGTGTCGCGCTTGACCATCAAAGCCGCCGTCCCACTGGTCTCAAGGAACGTCTGGAGGTCTTTGAGGGCCTGGTCGGCCACAGCTTTCTGGCGTTCGATTTCCGCACGGATCGCAGTCAGGCGTTCCGCGCGAACCTTTGCCTCCACCTCGGCGGCCTCCGCCTGCGCCTTCCGCACCGCGGCCATCCGCTTCGCGATCTGCTGCTCGCGGGACTCCCCCAGGTGCTCGAACCAGCCGGCCCGAACGCCCCAGAAGACGAAACCGCCCACCAGCACCACGCCAAGGGCGACAGGAACCACTGGAATCTTCCGCCGCGGACGTCGGAACTGGGGCTGGGGATGGCGATGCTCATGCTGCGGAATCGCCTCCTTCTCCTCCGAGCGCATCGCCGCGGGCTCCACCAGCGCGCCGAGAAACGACGAGCAGGAATGGAAACGCGACCGCGGATCCTTTGAAAGCGCGCGCAGCAGCACCTCGCGCCGGGGACAGTCCTCGGGGAGCTCCAGCGGGTGGTTGCACACCGCATTCCGCATCACAGACTCGTCATCCGTCTCGAACGCGGCGGCGAACGGGACCTTCCCCGTCACCAGCTCCACGAAGAGAACGGCAAGTCCATACTGGTCCGTCGCCGTGTTCTGCCGGCCGCCCCACCACTGTTCCGGTGCCAGATAGCGCCGCGCCCCCAATTCGCCATGGCTCTCCGCCACGGCGCCCAGATCAGGGACCTCAAAGGTGGTCGACCCATCCGAATGAGCCCGCACCAGCACTGTGGACGGAATGATGTCCCGATGACAGGGGCGCTCGAAATGGACCTTGTGGAGCGCGGCGGTCAGCTGCCGAAGGACCGAAATCGCCTGCTCGAGCGGCACCTTGCCGCCGGGGAAGCGTTTCTGCCACTGCTGCAGCGTCAGACCTTCATCCATGCGGATGTCGTCCTGCATGTCGGTCTCCCGTCAGCGGGCATCCATCGGGATGTAGTCGTGGTGCTTGAAGATCGGCTTGTAGGCGGGACGGATGATTGGTCCGCCATTGCCCAGCTCCTCCATCCGATGCGCACACCAGCCGACCACGCGGCCAACCGCGAAGAGCGGCGTGTAGAGGTCCTGCGGGATGTTCAGCATGTCGTAGACGAAGCCAGAATAGAGGTCGACGTTCGCGCAGACGTCACGGGCGCCCGGGTGGACCGTCTTGATGATCTCCGGCCCGAGGCGCTCGATGGCGTTGTAAAGCGCGAATTCCTCCTCGCGGCCGTTCACCGCCGCAAGGGCCTTGGCCTTGTCGCGCAGCAGCATCGCACGGGGATCGGAAATCGTGTAGACCGCGTGTCCGAGACCATAGACGAGGCCCGTGCCGTCGCCGGCCTCCTTGCGGACGATCTTGGTGATGTAGTCGGCGACCTCTCCTTCGTCGGTCCAACTGCGGATGTTCTTCTTCATCTCCGCCATCTGGCGCATCGTGCGCAGGTTGGCGCCGCCGTGGCGGCTGCCCTTCAGCGAGAGCGTCGCGGCCGCGACGGTCGAGTACATGTCGGAGAACGAGGAGGTCACCACATGGGTGACGAAGCTGGAGTTGTTGCCGCCGCCGTGTTCGGCGTGCAGGATGAGCGCCAGGTCCAGCGTCTCCGCCTCGAGGCGTGTGCACTGGCCATTCTCGCGGATGAGCGCGAGGAAGTTCTCGGCCGTGCCCTTGAGCGGGTCCGGATAGCGCAGCATCAGCGAGTGCCCGAGATGATAGTGGGCCTTCGCCTGGTAGGCGTAGGCGGCCATGGTCGGAAAGCCGGCGATGAGCTCGATGGCCTGGCGGAGGTTCGTCTCGATGTCCAGCAGGTCCGGCGTCGTGTCGTAGGTGTAGGCACCCAGCACCGCGCGGGCGAGGGAGTTCATGAGGTCCTTGCCCGGCGCGCGGATAATCGCGTTCTCCTTGAAACCATCGGGGAGCCGACGATGTTCAGCAAGCAATGTCTGCCATTCGGTCAGCTGCTGGCGGTTGGGAAGTTCGCCGAAGAGGAGCAGATAGGCGCATTCCTCGAAGCCAAATCGCTTCTCGGCCTCGCAGTTCCTCACGAGATCGCAGACGTCGATGCCGCGGTAGAAGAGCTGTCCGGGAACGGCAACCTTCTCGCCTTCGCTCACCATATAGCCGTGGACGGCGCCAATGGTGGTGAGGCCGACCAGCACGCCCGTGCCGTCGCCGTTGCGAAGCCCCTTCTTCACGTTGTACTTCTGGTACAACGCGGGATCAATCGTATCTGCGCGCCGAACATCCGCGGCACGCGCTTTCAACCATGCCGGATTAATCATCTACTCGTCTCTCTTC
>JAUNMP010000045.1 GCA_030537465.1 bacterium | reverse complement strand
TTCACCGCGTCGATGTGCGCCAGGAAGAAGAGCGGAACCTCGTCGCCAAACATCTTGCACGCGACAAGTCCCGCACCAGCAGCCTGGGCCATCGTCTCGATGAGCACGACGCCCGGCACGACCGGATAGTCAGGGAAGTGCCCCTTGAAGAAGTCGTTCTTTTCAGTCGTGAACGTGTAGGAGCCGATTGCCCCCGTCTCATCGGCGGCGATCAGCTCATCGACGAAGAGAAACGGCGCACGGTGCGGCAGAAGCTTGATTCCGGGAATGTGAAATTCCTGCTTGAACTTGGGAAACTCCATGAGATCCTCCATCCTCTGGCGAACGATGGTCCGTTCAGCTCTCGACCTTCTTGAACACGAGCACGCCGTTGTGTCCGCCGAATCCGAGCGACGTGGACATCGCCACACGGATGTCGCGGTTCACGCCCTGGTTCGGCGTGTAATTGAGGTCGAGCTCAGGATCGGGGTTCTCGTAGTTGATCGTCGCCGGCACGAAGCCGTCCTTGATCGCGAGCGCCGTGACGGCCGCCTCGATCGCGCCCGTCGCGCCCAGGCAGTGTCCGTGGAACGGCTTGGTGGAGGAGATGTTGATCTTCCTGGCCTGCTCGTCGCCGAAGACGCGCTTGAACGCGGTCGTCTCCATCTGGTCATTCAGATGGGTGGAAGTGCCGTGCGCGTTGATGTAGTCGACCGTCGACTTGTCCGTCACGTCGGCGTTGGCAAGGGCGATTTCGATCGCCTTCACCGCGCCGTCCGCGGACGGATCGGGGGCCGTGATGTGGTAGGCGTCGCAGGTCGCGCCGTAGCCCGCGAGCTCGGCGTAGATCTTCGCGCCGCGCGCCTTCGCATGCTCCTCGGTCTCGAGAATGAGAATCGCCGCGCCTTCACCCATCACAAACCCATCGCGGTCAACGTTGAACGGCCGGCACGCCTTCTCGGGCGTCTCGTTGAACTTCGTGGCGAGCGCCTTCTCCTTCATGAAGCCGCCCACGCAGAATTCCATCATCACGCCCTCGGAACCACCGGCAACCATCACGTCCGCGCGGCCGGCACGCATCATGTCGAGAGCGAAGCCGAGCGCATCCGTCGAGGAGGCACACGCCGTGGTGACGACCTGGGCAGGCCCTTTCGCGCCAAGCGCGATTGCGATGTTGCCCGCGCCCTCGTTGGAAATGAGCATGGGGATGGCGAGCGGGGAGAGACGATCTGGTCCCTTCTCGAACAGCGTCTTGAACGCCTCTTCCGTCACGTCGAGGCCACCGATGCCGTTGCCCAGCAACGTGCCGACGCGATCCATGTCGGGGCGGAAGCCCTCTTCGGAGCCCGGCAGAGCCATCCCGGCGTCCTTCCAGGCCTCAACGGCCGTCGCCACGGCGTACTGGGAGAAGAGGGCCATCTTGCGGGCGCTCTTCTTGTCCAATAGACCGCCACCAATGGCATACTCCTCGAAGTTCTTGATCTCCGCACCGACCTGGCACGTGCAACGCGAGGGATCGAACTTGGAGATGCGGGTGATACCCGGCGTTCCAGCCTTGATCGCCGCCCAGGAGGCGTCCTTGCCATTGCCGACAGCGGTCAGCATTCCAATACCCGTGATTACAATCTTCTTGCTCATGTTTGTCTCCTTTTTAAATCGTTCAATTTGAGAATCACAAATAGGGCCACTGCATATACGTGCCTGCATAGGTGAGGCCCGCACCGAAACCGCAGAGCACCAACTTCATTCCATCGGTCAGCTCGCCCTTTCGCACGGCTTCATCCAGCGCAAGGGGGATGGACGCGGCGGACGTGTTGCCAGTCGTCTCGAGGTTCAGATAGAACTTCTCCAACGGCAGCTTCATCCGGCGCGCCACGGCCTCGATGATGCGTCCATTCGCCTGATGCGCGAAGACACGGTCAAGACGATCCGGCGTCGTTCCAAGCTTGTCGCAGAGCTGGTTCGTGACCTTCGCGAGCGAACGCACCGCGAACGCGAAGACGTCGTGTCCCTGCAGCTCGAGATACGGAATCGCCACCATGCCAGGCACGGCCTTGCGGCGTGACCCACCCTCGCGAGAGATGAACCCGGCGCCATTGCCATCCGCCCACAGAACGGAATGCGCGTCAGGTCCCGACTCACCAGGCACATCGCCGATCACCACGGCACCCGCGCCGTCGCCAAAGAGGATGCAGCTTGAACGATCACGCCAGTCCACCACTCGCGAAAGCGTCTCCGCGCCAATCACGATCGCCTTCTTCGTGTTGTTCACTTTCACCCAGCAGCGGGCCTGATCCAGCGCGTAGACGAACCCCGCGCAGGCGGCCTGTAGATCATAGGCCCCCGTCGCCGGGCATCCCAACGCAGCCTGCACGAGACACGCCGTCGAGGGGAACGTATTGTAGTCAGGAGAAGACGTGGCCACGATGATAAGCCCAATTTCATCAGGCCTGGCACCTGCAGCTTCCATCGCCGCGCGCGCGGCCTTCGTGGCCATCGTCGACGTGCAATCGCTCTCGTCCGCGATGTGACGCGCATGAATGCCCGTATGGGAATAAATCCACTCGTCGGACGTGTCGAGCGTCTGGGCGAGCTCGTCGTTGGTCACGAGCTTGGGCGGCAGATAACTGCCCGTTCCTAGAATCTTCAGAGACATATTCTTGACTGCAGACCTTTTCAAATGGTTACGGGGATATGGTTCTAGACGGACGTGAAGAACGACTGGATCTCCTCGAGCTGGGGAACCTTCGAAATAATGTATTCGCGGCAGAGCGCATAGATCTCATCAGCGGAACGATCCGCGCACGCAGCGCGGGCGAGGTCTGCCATCTCGCGGATCTCGTCCATCGTCAGCGCCCGGAGAATCTTGCGGAGCACGGGGATGTAGCTCGCGCTCATCGAGAGCTCCTTGACGCCCAGTCCGACCCAGAGCACGCCCATCACGGGATCGCTCGCCGTCTCGCCGCACACGGCCACGGGAATCCCCGCGGCGGTCGCCGATTTCACCGTCAGATCGATCAGGCGGACGACGGCCGGATGCGTGGGCTGATAGAGGTAGGCCACCTGCTCGTTTCCTCGGTCGGCCGCCAACGTGTACTGCACCAGGTCGTTCGTGCCGATGGAGAAGAAATTCACCTCGCGCGCAAGTTGATCGGAGCACAGCGCAGCGGACGGAATCTCAATCATGCAGCCCACGGGAATCTTCTCGTCAAAGGGAATTCCCTCGGCACGGAGCTCGTCCTTCGCGTAACGCAGCACCTCGTTCGCCTCGCGGAGCTCCTGCACAGTGGCGATCATCGGCCACATGATTGCAGAGGGGCCAACCGCGCTCGCGCGCAGAATCGCCCGCACCTGCGTGCGGAAGGCCGCGCGATGCGTCAACAGCCAACGGATGGATCTGTTTCCAAGAAAGGGATTCGCCTCGGCGCACTTCACGCCGCGCATGATCTTGTCGCCACCGAGGTCGAGCGCCCGGAAGACGACCCGCGCGTTCTCGCCCATGGAGGCCGCGGAACGCACGGCATCTGAATAGGCCGCCGTCTGCTCCCCCTCGGTGGGTTCCGTATCGCGCTCGAGCCAGAGGTATTCCGTGCGGTAGAGTCCCACGCCCTGGGCGCCGAACGCGGCGAAGCCGCCCATCGGAACGCCTGGTTGGGCATTGGCGCGGAAGCGGACCTGGGCGCCATCCTTCGTGACGCCGGAGTGGCCGCGGTCCTCCGCCAACATCGCCAGCAGTTCACGCTCGCGCTTGACCAGGCGCGCGAATTCGGCGCAGGTCCGCACGTCCGGATTCACCGTGACGGCGCCGTTCGTGCCGTCAAGAAGGATGTCGTCCCCCGGTTTCACGCGCGTGACGATATCGCCCAGCCCCACCACGGCGGGAATTCCAAGCACGCGCGCGAGCAGCGCCGCGTGCGACGTCGACGAACCGCGGTCCGTCGCGAAGCCGAGAATCAGCTCGCGGGGCAGTGCGACCGTGTCGGACGGCGTCAGATCCGCCGCAACGACGATCACGGGCTCGGTGATCTGCGCGAACGCATTACCCGTATGCCCCAGCAGCACACGCAGGCAACGGCGCTCGACATCGTCGACATCGCGCACACGCTCACGCAGATAGGGATCCTTCATCCGGCCGAACATCGCGCGGATGTCGGCGACTGCGCGCCGCACTGCCGCCTCCGCGTTGATGCGCGCCGTCCGAATGAACCGCTCAACCGATCGGATGATCGACACGTCCTCGAGAATCTCGAGGTGGTTCGCGAAGATGGCCGCGGCGTTGCCGCCGCTTGTGCCGAGCTGGTCGACCAGCGCCTCGATCTGCTCGTGCGTCTTCGCACGGGCTTCGTGGAAACGAAGAATCTCCTGCTCCACACGGTCGGGCGTGATCTCGTACTCAGGGACGTCCTGGATGTCATCGGGGCGGTGGATGAAGACAGGTCCCGCGGCAAAACCGCGGGAAACGGCGATTCCGGCGACGGTGACCATCGCCGGATTGGCCTCGATCCTGCTCTCCTGCTCGCCCACTTCCAGGGATTCCTACTGTTCGTCCGGAATGTCGAACTTGCGCTGGACAAGAGCCTCAAGCTCGTCCAGAACTTCCCTGGCCTGCGGACCCGTCGCAGTGACGACGAGCTTCGTACCGCAGGTTGCCTCGAGGGTCATGAGAGCCATGATGGACTTTCCGCTCACCACGTTTCCGTCCTTCTCGACATCGACGTCCGCATCGAAGCGGGAGGCGATCTTCGCAAAGAGACCTGCCGGACGCACATGTAGTCCGTATTTGTTGAGCAGGACGAGTTCCCTGGTTTCCTTCTGGTCTGCCATGATGTTCTCCTTCAAATCTTTCCCTCGGCGCGCGCACAGAGCTGTGCGTCCAGCGCCTTCACCGCGTCGTGGCCTGCGGCGATCAACTTGTACTGTTGCGCAGCCGTCTCGACGAGATTGACGAGGTCACGTCCGGCGGCAACCGGAATCGTGATCTGGGGCACCTCCACACCGAGGATGGTCCGCGTTTGGCGATCCTCCCCCGTGCGGTCCAGCTCGCCTTCGGTCTCCCGCATTCCCTTGAGGGTGACCACCAGGTCAAGCTTCTTCTCGGCGCGCACGGCGGTGACGCCGAACACGCTGGGCACATGGATGATTCCGATGCCCCGAATCTCCATATAGTTGCGCGTGGCCGGCGAGGCCGACGCGAAAAGCATGTTTGCGGCCACGTCCTTGCGCAGGCACGTGAGGTCGTCCGCGACCAGCGCGTTCCCGTGCTTGACGAGCCCAAGCGCCGTCTCGCTCTTGCCGAGCCCCGGCGCACCTTCGAGCATGACGCCAAGCCCCGCCACCTCCACGGTGGTTCCGTAGAGTCGGATCTTGGGCGCCCGCAGCTTCTCCAGCACAAACGCCGCCTGATGCGAAAAGACGCGCGTGAGCAGCTTCGTGCGGCACACGACCGCCCCGGCCTGCTCCGCGAGCTCTGCGATTCCGGGCGGAACCTCCATCCCGCACGCGAAGATCAAGCAGTATGCACCACGATCGAAGAGCGCCTTGACACGCTCCAGCCGCATAGCGGCCGAGAGACTTTCAAGATAAGCCAGCTCGGCCTGTCCGATCACCTGAATCCTTCGCCAGGCGAAATAACCGTAGAATCCCGTGAGGGCCAATCCTGGGCGATTGCACATCGGTTCGAGCACCTCGTGCTCAAGCCCCGAACCACCCACAATGACCTCCATCTGCAGACGAGCACTCCCCTCCGCGACAAACTCGCGGAGGGTGAACGGCGTGTCGCCCGAGATCTGTCCTTCGGGATTCACGGTCGCTTCGCCAATCAGTTGCGGGGTGAGTCGGCGCGCGCCGCGCGCACACTGCCCTTGCGCGCCTTCACGCGCATCTTGAGAAGCTGACGCTCCGCACGGGCGGCGGCGGCGTCGATCACGCTCTTGCCGCTCTCGCTGAATTCCTTCGCACCCACGGCGACCTCGCCGAGGCGATTCGCCACGACTTCGGCCATGTACATGTGCTTCTTGACGTCGACGTCGATCACAATCGTGACCTTCGTCACCTTCGGAAAGGAAACCTGGAGCTTCTCCATGCGCTTCTGCGCATATTCCTTGAGCGACTCGATCTTGACGTCGCTGTGGCGCATCGTAACTTCGATAGACATGTGCTACCTCCTTATGTTTACGTATTGACCTGTTGTACCTGAAAAATCACATTCTGAAATCTTCGCCCAGATAGAGTCGGCGAGCGTCCTCGTCCTTCACGAGTTTCTCGCTCGACCCTTCGCAGAGCAGCCGTCCGTCATAGACCAGGTAGGCCCGGTCCACAACGTTGAGCGTCTCGCGCACATTGTGGTCCGTGATGATGATGCCGAGACCCTGCTTCTTCAGATTGCGGACGATCTCCTGGATGTCGTGCACGGCAAGCGGATCCACGCCCGCGAACGGCTCGTCCAGCATCAGAATCGACGGACGCCGCACCAGCGCGCGCGCGATTTCGAGCTTGCGGCGCTCACCGCCCGAAAGCGTATACGCCGGCTGCTTCGCGACCTTCATCAAATCGAGGGACGAAAGCAGCTCCTCACAGCGCGCCTTGCGGTCCGCCTTGGACATCTTCAGCGTCTCGAGAATCGCCATCACGTTGTCCCACACGCTCAGCTTGCGGAAGATGCTCGCCTCCTGGGCGAGATAGCCGAGCCCGCGCCGCGCACGCATGAACACCGGAAGCTTTGTGAGATCCTGCCCCCTGAACTTCACCGTGCCGCGATTGGGACGCACCAACCCGACAATCATATAGAAAGTCGTCGTCTTGCCGGCGCCGTTCGGTCCCAGCAGCCCCACGATCTCCCCACAGCGCACCCGCATGGACACGCCGTTGACGACCGTACGGTCTCCGTAGATCTTCACCAGACCTTCGGCGACCAAATCCGAAGCCGAATTGGCCGGATCATCGGCGGAGATGGGGCCGGGGACGCCCAGCGCACCCGCCCCCTTCTCGTTGGCCATTTCGGCCATTGCCTTCATCACTGGATCGTCCATACGGCCGCCTCACTCGTCGTTCTTCTTTTTCTTCTTGTCCGAGCCGGGATTGAAGAGATCCTTGGGGTTCTTCGAGCCGCCGAAACCAGGAAGCTTGATTACCGACTTCTCAACCGTCGCAAGTCCCGAGTCAATCCAGTACGTGATGCGCAGACCGCTCACTTCGCTCTCATCGCCCTTCTTGCCCCCCGCGTCACGCAGCCACGCGGGATTCTGCTCGTCACCAAACAACACAATCTGTGAAGAGGTCTTCGTGTAGACCGCCTTCTGACACCAGGCGGTCTTGTCCTCGTTGGTGAGCGAGACGTTGCCCAGCGCCACCAGGCGCTTCATGTCGTTCGTTCCATCGAGGAACACGAACAGACGGTCCGCATGCATCTGATACTGCTCATCGTCGACGTAGACGCTGCGATCGAAGAGAATCACCCCCTCCTTGCGATCGTAGTCTGTCCGATCCGCGGTGATGACGGCCGAACGCCCCGTCAGCTCCTTCTTCGGCTTCTTCGCCCCCGCCTTCTTCACGACTGCAGCCGGGACGTCGGCCGCGGGAGCCTCCGTCACATCCTTGGCATCCCCCGTCACCTCAAGCTTCTTCTTCGGCGTCGAACGCTCATCCGGATCGGGATTCGCCAGATAGGCCGCACGTTTCTCGGCACGAGCCGCCTTCTCCGCGGCCTTCTCCGCGGCCTGACGCTCCTCGGCGGCCTTCGTCTCGGCCGCGGCCTTCTCCGCCTCGGCACGCTCACGGGCGGCCCTCTCCGCCGCGACCTGCTCGCGCAGACGCTTCAACTCGGCATCCGCCGCGGCCTTCTCCGCCGCCAGTCGTTCCGCCTCGGCCATCTTGCGCTCGGCCTCCGCCTTGGCGGCCGCCTGACGCGCTACGTCTTCCTTGGCTTTCTTCTCGGCTTCGGCCTTCGCCTTTTCCGCAGAGGCTCTCTCCGCCGCCAGTCGTTCTGCCTCGGCCTTCGCCTTAGCCTCCGCAGCACGGCGCTCGGTCTCCGCCTTCGCCGCCGCCTCGTCAGCCTTCCGCTGGGCTTCGGCCTTCTCGGCAGCAGCCTTCTCTGCCGCAAGACGCTCCGCTTCCGCTTTCGCCTTTTTCTCTGCTTCAAGCTTCGCCTTGGCCTCTTGGTAGCGCCGCTCGATGTCGGCCCGTGCTGCAGACTCGGTTTCAGCCTTCTTCTGAGCCTCGGCCGCCTTCTGCGTGCCGACCTTCTGAGCAGGTTTGCGCAGCATGACGTCGTCGGGATTCAGCAACTCGGAAAGATCGACGGCAGCCTTCGTCGCCAACGGCAAAATAATCGCGGACAGAACCGCGGCCATGTAGATACGCGTCTTCACTTCAACAGACTCCTTCGGTCAAAACCGGCATGACTGGTGCGAATCTCAGATTGCGAAAAGATCTTGACGAACTCGTCCTCGAGCGAGAAGTAGATGCCGCGTCCCTTCACGGAGGAATCCCCATAAGACATCTCGGCAGTTCCCTCGACCCAGCCGCTCTTTGTCTTGCGGTCTACCACGCAGTTCTCAGCATGCAAGGACGCATAGAGCGTGCCATCCTCCTTGAACTGCTCGACCCAGATGTCCTCGCCCCAGATGAGTCCCGTATCCGGAAACAGATGAGCCTTCTTCGCGCGGACCTTGCTCTTCACCTTTCCATCCGCGAAAGTCTCAAGCGGAACGAGGACATTCTCAGCCGGCGCCTCAAGCTTCCTCACACAATCCGCATAGGCGGCGCGCAGACGCTGGACATCCGAATCATCCCCCCGCTTTTCCAGCCACTTCGCGCTGGAAAATGCCGCAGAGGCGACGAACGCCACCAACACACATCCTATGGAGAGAAACGTCTTCAACTCTCGACCTTCAACTTTCAGCTTTCGACGACCTCATGCAGCATGAGCAATTTCGTCCAGAGCGCCTTCACGTCCTTGAACGCAATTGCATTCGCCGCATCGGAAAGCGCCTTTTTGGGATTGACGTGCGTCTCCATGAAGATGCCGTCAACCCCCGTCGCCACCGCGGCGCGCGCCAGCGCGGGCGCGTACTTGCCGTCACCACCGGACCCGGTGCCCAGTCCGCCCGGACGCTGCACCGAGTGCGTCGCGTCAAACACGACCGGATACCCCAGCTCGCGCATGATCAGCAGCGAACGCATGTCGGCGACGAGATTGCGGTAGCCAAAGCTCGCACCCCGCTCACAGAGAACAATGCGGTGGTTGCCAGTCGACTCAATCTTCCTGATGACGTTCACCATATCCTCGGGGGCCATGAACTGCCCCTTCTTCACGTTCACCACGGCACCCGTCTCGCCCGCCGCAACCACAAGATCCGTCTGCCGCGCGAGGAACGCCGGAATCTGGATGACGTCGCACACCTGGGCCGCGCGAGCACACTGCCACGGCTCATGCACGTCGGTGATCACCGGCACCTCGAAGGTCTCGCGAATCTCGGCGAGGATGTCGAGCCCCTCGTCGATCCCGGGGCCACGATACGAATCCACACTCGTGCGGTTCGCCTTGTCGAAGCTCGCCTTGAAGACATAGTTCACCGAGAGGTCGTTTGCGACCTCCACAAGACGCGCAGCGAGATCAAGCGCCATCCTGCGGCTCTCGATCACGCAAGGTCCGGCGATGAATGTCAGGGAGCCATCACCAAAGGCAACGCCCCGATCCACGTCGATTTTACGGATCTTCATTTCGAAATTCTAGTCCTCTTTGCATGGGTATTATACCATACCCCGAGCCCTCATCAAAGCCTCGATTCGCACGGCGTCTTCGGGGGTATCAACCCCCACGCCCTCGTCATCCGTACGGATACAGGCGATCTTCGCCCCCATCCAGAGCGCACGAAGCTGTTCTAGCTTCTCTGTTTTCTCTAGATCACACGGTTTTTCAGAGATATACTTTTTGAGGAATCCGCCCCGATAGGCATAGATGCCAAGATGGCGCACATAGAGTCCCGTCGTGAAATCCTCGGCCGCGTCACGGTTCGCGGGAATCGTCGCCCGAGAGAAGTAGAGGGCGCCGTCGTCGCGGTCGAGCACAACCTTGACCACGGTCTTCGCATGGAGGTCCTGTTCGTTGCGGATCGGGGTTACGGCAGTCGCCATATCCCACTTCCCGCCCGCCTCCTGCATCCGCGCGACCAATGCGTCAATCAGTTCGGGGGCAATCAGGGGTTCGTCGCCCTGGATGTTCACGAGGATGTCGTCATCCGCGAAGTCTCCCGCGGCGCAGGCAATCCGGTCCGTGCCGCTCGGCAGCTCGCTCGGCGTCATCGCCGCCTTGCCGCCATGGGCCGCAACCGCTGCCGCGATGCGGTCATCGTCCGTCGCCACAATCACGTCATCCAGCGACTTCGCCTTCTTCACCGCCTCGACCACCCAGGCGACCAGCGGCTTGCCACAGATCGGCGCCAGCGGCTTCCCAGGAAAACGACTCGACCCATAACGGGACGGAATAATTCCAAGAACCTTCATTCTCTCTGCTCCTAATTCCTAGTTCCTAGGCTCTATTTCCAGAAATCCCAGAATCCGCACACGCAAAGCGCCACCAGAATGCCGAAGGCGATGCCCGCGACGACCTCCAGGCGCGTGTGCCCCAGCCGCTCCCGCAGACGGACCGCCTCGAAGCGCTCGGACTCGTTCAATCGATCGGCGATGCGGTTGAGCAGCTTCGCATGCTCCCCCGCCGCACGACGAATCGAAACGGCATCCGCCATCGTGATCGTCCCCAATCCGACGGCAATCATGGCGGCCGGAGCGTCAAAACCCTCCGTGAGCCCCACCGCCACCGCGAGCGCCGTCACCAGGGCCGAATGCGCGCTGGGCATTCCCCCGGGCTCCACCATGCCATGCAGACTCAACCGATGCGTTCGCGCCCAGCCCGTCATCAGCTTGATGAACTGGGCCAGCCCCCCCGCGAGGAAGGCCGAGATGAACCAGGGGTGGCGGATGATCTCAAACGCGTTGAGATGGCTCCACCCCTTGATGATGCCCGTCGCGAACGCCACCATATTGGTTCTCAACCAACAACGGGAACGATCTTCACCTTGCCGAGTTTCAGCACATCCTCAGGCTTCAGCGCGTCAAGTGCGTCAAGGAACGCCGGCACGAACGTGCCCGGCCCCTTCGCCTTCACAGCCGCCTGCTCGCCCGCAATCGCCACGACAAGAGCCGCCGCCAGCGTGCTCTCCCAACGGGCCTTGCCACCAAGCGTGCCGAGGAACGCAGCCGCGATGGCGCCCTGTGCACATCCCAGCCCCGTCACCCTGGCCATCAGCGGAGAACCATTCGCGACCGCCACGAGGGGCGCTCCCTCGGCCGCCACATAGTCCGTCTCGCCCGTCACCAGCACGGCCGCGTGGGTGACGCCCGCAAGACGCGCGGCGGACTGCGCCACGTCGTCGCTCGTCACCGTCGTGTCCACACCACGACCACTCACCTCATTGTTCACGAGGAAATTGATTTCGGACGCATTGCCGCGGATCAGCGCCGGAAAACGGCGCATCAGCTCCTTTGCGGTGAACGTGCGGAGCGGCAGCGCCCCCACGCCCACCGGATCGAGCACCCATGGCTTCCCGCCCATGTTCGCGTGCGACACTGCGGCGCGCATCGCGTCCGCCTGCGGCTTCGTCACCGTCCCCACGTTCACGAGCAGCGAATCCGCCACCTTCGTAAACTGCGAGGCCTCGCCCATGTCCTCCACCATGGTCGGAGCGGCGCCGAGCGCCAGCAACGCGTTCGCGGTGAAGTTCGACGCAACGACGTTCGTCATGCACTGCACCAGCGGCTTCTTCGACCGCAGCGCCCCCAGCGCGCCCGCGGCGATCTTGAGCACGTTCGCGACCGTCACATCCGCCTTCTGTTCAGGAGCCTTCTTCTTGCGGATGATCAGCTCGTCGTCCGAAAAATCCTCTGCCTGTTCGTTCTGGTTGTCCTTGGACATACTTTCCTACCTTCCTCCGGGTCATCCCGGAACCCCATAATTTCTATTTGACCCCGCGGACCATTTCCGGTGCCGCGGACAAAACCACCAACCATCCTCAAGGCGTCAGTTCAAGCCCCGGAATCGTCTTCGCCCACTCGAAGGAGTCCTTCCAGTGGTCACACGTAAAGGCTGTTGCCTTCACCGTGAGCGCATAGGCAAGCGCCTTACGGCTATTCACTCCGTAGAGACGGAAATCGAAGCCCGCAGCGCGGATCGCGTCCGCGTCCGCCGGAGAGATCCCGCACTTCATCGCCGAGGCCGCGCCAGGGCAGACGATGTCCACCTTCGCGTCCTTCGCCTTCTCGACAATCTTCGCCGTGTCGATGACCGTCTTCCCCTTCTTGGCGGACAGTCCCGCGCCCAGCCAACCAGTCTGGTACTTCGGGTAGCGCCGCTTGAAGTCCTTCAGCCAGTCCGCGTTGAAGCTTGTCACGAGGATGTTCGTTTCGGAGAGCCCCGCCGCGCGCCGCGCGGCATCGAACTTCTCGCCGTACGAATCCCCGTAGAGCTTGATCTCGCACTGCGCGATGCAGTCCTTCGGCACCGTCCCAAGCACGTCTTCGAGATACGGCATGTGAACCGGTTTTTCGGTTTTCGCGAACTTGCCGATGTCGATGGATGCGACATCGGCCTCCGTGAGGCTCGCGATGTCCCGGTCCTCGCCCGAGATCCGCTTCAACTCGCCACGGTCGTGCACGCAGAGGACGCGCCCGTTCTTCAACAGGAAGAAGTCGGTTTCAATCCACTTGACTCCATTCGCCCAGGCGGCACGGAACCCTTCGACGGAGTTCTGGGCAATCCCAGGGCCATGCAGCCCGCGGTGGGCGATGGAACGCATGTGGAACCGCCCTTCGGACGGTTCCGCCATGCAAACCGCGGCGGCCACACAGGCTACCGCAAATGAGAATGCCGTATGCTTCATGCTCACTTCTTCTTGTTCCAGCCCTTCTTCTCGACGATCTCGAGGATCTTCTTGCAGAGGGCGCAGTTCTCGGCCACCTTGTTGCGCATCAGCACGTCGACCGACTTCTTGACGTCGAGGATCTCTCCCTTCTTGGCGTCGAGGCCCTTGTCGTCCAGCGCATTCAGCTTCGCGAGATAGCCCGCGAAGATCTTGCGGCAGGGCTCGAGCACCGCGGCGTCCTTCGAATAGGAGATCACCTCATACGCCTGCTTCACCTGCGCGGCGTCGCACTTCGACGTGTCGACTTTGGCGAGGAGCTCCTTCGCCGTCTTGAGGCGCAGCGCCATCACGTCGGCCTCCTTGGCGGACATCGTGGAGTGCGTGGTGTTCGCCCAGCGAGACGGAATCTCGCGAATCCACACGTTGCGGAAGTGAACCGTGCAGCCGTGGTCCTGGAAGTGCAGCTGGTCCTTGAGCGCGTGCGGCGCGAGCGGACGACGCTTGCAGTGAGTCGTGAGACCCTCCATCTCCCAGTGGTCCTGCACGAGCACGCCATTGAAGAACACCGTCACGCTGCCGGGGTGCAGCATCGTGTTGCCTTCCCACACCGGCTGGTGGAAGACGATGTCGTAGACCTGCCACTCGCCCGGCTTGCGCTGCGGGTTGACCATCGGCGGATTCTCGGCATACACGGCGCCCGCCTGGCCATCGGTGTAGTTGTCGACCTGGCAGTCGTCCTTGCGGGTGTAGTACGACTCGAGCACCTGCACCTCGTAGTTGCCCATGATGAACACGCCCGAGTTGCCGCGCATCTGCGGCCCCTTCCCGAGATCGGTGATGTCCGCCTCGTGGCGGTATTCGAGGTGCAGCTGGCAGTCGCCGAACTTGCCGCGCGTGTAGATGTCGCCGCCGTTCTTCCAGCCGGGCACGCAATAGAAGTCGCCCTCGTTGCCCAGCTTCCACAGGGTTGGCTCACCCTTCTTGTCGCACCAGTTCTTCTCAAGGCTTTCCTTCGTGCCGTCGAAGAGGACGACCGCATCGCTCGGCGGCTGGCCCAGCTGGGCGCCCGGCTCGACCTTCACGGGCTTCGGACGGTTCCAGTCATGCACGGCCCAGGCGTGCTTGGCGTCCGGCGTGTCGCCGTAGAGACCGTGCCCTGCTGCGAAAAGAGACGCGGAAATGCCCGCCACCGCGGTGGCGATGAACAGCTTCTTCATAGATACTCCTTGTGTGATGAAATTTTCCGTCAAGTATAGCGGATTTATCCCAAACGGGCAATGGCAATCCCTGCACGAACGGACACTACGCGCCGACTCGGTCGCGCAGGAATTTCCTTACAGTCTCGTCGTCCGGCTGGCCCGCCGCAAACGTCTCGACCTCTCCGGCGGTGACGTCGTCTCCGCGTCCCGCAACCTTGCAGATGAAGATCCGTGCGTGCCCCGTCCGGTAGGCGTTCTTCTCGCTCACATCGAGCTCCTCGAAGAGCTTTTCGCCCGGGCGGATGCCCGTGATGACGATCGGCACATCCACGTAGGGCTTGTAGCCGGCCTGGCGGATCATATCCTCCGCCAGGTCCATGATCCGCACTGGTTTGCCCATATCCAGCGTGTAGATGCAGTTCTTGCCCTGCACGGCCGTCTCGAGCACCAACCCCACAGCCTCCTCCACGCTCATGAAATAACGGCACATCTCGGGATGCGTCACCGTCACCGGCCCCCGATGGCCGATCTGCTCCCGGAACAACGGCACCACGCTCCCGCTCGATCCCAGCACGTTTCCGAATCGAACGCAGGAGTAGACGGTCTTGGACGTCGGGGCATTGAGCCCCAGAAGAAGAACTTCCGCGAGGCGTTTCGTCATTCCCATCACACTCACGGGATTCACGGCCTTGTCCGTTGAGATCATCACGAACTTCTCCACACCCGCCTCGCCGCACCATTCGCCAAGCTTCCGCGTGGCGATCGAGTTGTTACGCAGGCCATCCAGAGGGTTTGCCTCGACCATCGGCACGTGCTTGTAGGCCGCTGCGTGGAGCACGATCTGCGGCTTCCACGTCGCCAGCACGCGGCGCATCCGCGCCTCATCCGCGATGTCGGCCATTTCGGGAACGCAGTCCGCGTTCACGCGGGCGCCCCGCATCTCGCGGTCGATCTCGTAGAGGGCGTTCTCGCAGCGCTCCACCATAATCACGCGCTTTGCGCCGTTGCAGGCGGCCTGGCGGACGAGTTCTCCGCCAATCGTCCCGCCCGCCCCTGTCACGAGCACGGTCTTCCCGCGCAGCATATTCAGCACTTCGGCGCCGCCCATCGTCCGCTCGCCACGCCGCAGCAGCTTCTTCTCGTCTCGACGCGCCTCGCTGTAACGACGCCAGAGGAGCCGCGCCCCGACGGTCGCGCAGAACGCAAGCACCGTCGAAATGAGCGTAATCGAATAAGGCGGGCGCACATGTGCGAGGTTGAAATCTGGCAGATACCAGCGCAGAAAGGCCAGCACCACGGCGCTGAGGAAGAACGCCAGCACATAGCGCGGCAGGTCAAGAGTTCCCGTGCGCCGCCACGGCATGCGGTAGCATCCAGAAACCAGGAGTCCCAGAATCTGAACCAGCCACACCGTCCCAAAGCTCAGCGCGGTCGCACGCCACCCCCAGCGCGGCTCGTTGAAGTCGAAACGCAGAATCACCGCGGCCAGGTAGGCGCCTCCCGTCAGTGCGGTATCCACGATCAGCCCCACCAGTCGCGTCAGTATGAATAGAATCCACTGCTTCTTCATCGCGCGCATTATACCAAACATTCCACCCATTGCGCATATCCGCCATAAACGGCAGATGCGTCAAACTCCCGGGCCAGGTGCCTCGCCCCCCGGCTCATCGCCTCGCAATCGCGGCCCTGCAACTCCATGACCGCCACCCTGAACGCCGCGGCATCGCCGGCGGCGTACGTGGCCCCCGCGCCGTACTCGGCCAGCAGCCGCTCCGTCTCGCCATGCAGCGTGTTCAACACCGGGAGCCCCGCCGCCGTGTAGTCCGCCAGCTTGCCCGGAACGCCCACGCAGGCCGCGTCGAACATCGGAATCAACGCGGCATCGCTCGTCTCCAGCAGCGCGCACAGCGCACCCTCGTCCAGGTAGCCGTGGAACCGTATCCGCGCACATCCTTCCGCCAATTTCCGCAGTCTGGGTTCCTTCGGACCACTCCCAGCCAGGTCAAGCGTCACGTCCGCGAGGCCCTTTACGCCCTCGATCACCGTCTCCAGGTCGTACGAGGCCCCCATGTTGCCGGCGTACACAAGGCGTAGCCCTGCGCCCCTCCGTTCTGCCACACGTCCACATGGTCGCTGTTCAATTCCCAGGCGAAAGACCTTCATCGGTGCGGAGGCCCCATACGACCGGGCGAGATCGACATATCGCTGCGCAACCCCCACCACGGCATCCGCCCCGCAGTAGATCGTCTTCGCCGTCCCCCGCAGCGGGGCCAGCATCCAACGAGGGACCACCCGCTCGAACGTCTCCGGCCAGGCATCCTGCACATCGACGACGAACTTCACGTCGTGCTTCCGGCAGAATGACAGCGCCTCCTTGCCGAGTGCTAGCGGCGGCAGGGACGCCACCAGCACGTCGGGTGGCGTTTCCTGCTCGGCGAACGCCCTCCAGCGTCTGGCAAACGCTCGGTGGGAACGAATCCGCGCCAGGCCAATGTTCTTTCCGTACTCCGGTGTCTCGACCATCACCAGATCGAATCCCTCGACCGTCAACCTGGGACCTTCAACGCTCATCCGCCGCTTCGCCTTCCGCGAGTGGGAGAAATCACTTGTCCACAAGGTGACGTCATGTCCCGCCCGGACGAAGGCCCGAGCCAGCAACCAATACCGCTGGGGACGATTTCCCTCCAACGGCAGGTTATCAAAGGGATTGACGATCCACACTCTCATGCTGCAGAGATGTATTATTGCCGTTCGGGCATGGCAATCGGCTCGCCGCGCAGCTGCTTTGAAAGATCGGGCTCCTCATAGCAACCGTAGAACGTCGCGTTGAGGTCGATCCAAGTGGAAATCATCCGTTTCTCCTCGGCGGTGAGCATCTGACCGTGTTGGCCCTTCGAGAGCTTCTTCAGAAGCCCCGAACCCAGCGCATTGGTGCCCGATCCCTCGGGCGTCGTCTGCACGAGGTTGTACTCGGGCCAATTCGGAATCATGCGGACCTTTTCACCCGTAGCCTTGTCGACGTAGAAGCGCGGCTTGTACCACTGGAACTGCTTGTTGTTCGGCTTGCGTCCCGTCGGTTCCTCCGTGAAGACGAGCGTCCCGTAGGACTTCGTCCACGGCGCGGAGAACTGGCGCGGTCCCACCGTCTTCACCTTCGTCTCGTGCGAGAAGCGCGGATCGATCTCACGCGTGAGGTTGATGCCCTTCGGCGCCTGATTGCCGCTATGGCAGGAAATGCACTTGCGGTCGAAGATCGGCTGGACATTCTCGACGAAGCCCCACGGGCGCCCGCCCTCCGGCGGCACCGTCAGCGCCTGCGCCGGCTTCTTCATCGCCTCGCTCACCGTCGCCGCGTGACGCGACGCCTCGCGCTTCGGCTCGTGGCACCCCACGCAGGAGACGCGTTCGCCCGGCATCAGCGACGTCGCCGAGCGCATCGTGCGCCAGGCGCGCCCCTCGCCATCGAGCACCTGGAAGAGGATCGGCACCTTCGCCGGCACGATGAAGCGGGCGGATCCGTCCGCCTCGACCTTCGCCGTACCCAGGACCGCGCGCGTGTTCTCGTGTCCGCCGCAGCCCGCGTTGGGCAGATACTGGTCCGGCGCCGTGCGTGGGAACACCTGCACCACGCGCACCTCCTTGAGCGAACCCGGCGTGACGGACTTCAGTCCGCGATGGACGTTGGAGATGAACACTTCGCCCTGGCAGGCCGCCTGCAGCGCGGGATCGAACTGGCTCACCCACTTCGGCGGCACCGGCCGCGGTTCGAGCGGTTCCGGACACTGGGCGCTCAACTGGCCGTCGCGATAGAGGAGCTCCCGCACGACCCCGCCCTCCTTCGTGGAGGAGAGGACGTAGAGTCCGAGCGCCGCGTCGGGATTCCGTCGGGACGGCTCGTAGTGGAGATCGTCGCGGCTCCAGGCCACGAGGAAGAGGTCCTCGCCAAACGGATGCGGCGAGTTGTACCAGTCGTTGTCCAGGTAGTGCGGATCGGACGCATTCGGCATCTTCGAGCGCGCTGTTCGTCCGGCGATGTCGATTTCGGGATAGTGTCCCGGCGTCACATGCGTAATCGCCTCCTCGCTGTTCTCGTCGATCGCGGGATCGATGAGGATCACGGGGCCGCCCGTCACCGCGTGGTGCGCGCTCGCAATGGCGACGATCTTGCGCGAGCCGGGAATCGCCCGCATCTGGAAGGTGCAGTGCGGATCTGTCGTCTCGTTGCCCCAGAGGGCCTTCGGGTTCGTACCGTCCGGACGCATGCTCCAGAGGTTCTGATGGCGCACGGCGTCACGGTCGATGTAATCCCAGAGCGCAAAGAGGATCTCGCCGTCGTTGCTCATCGTGGGGAACCACTCGGCCACGTCGTTCCAGGACAGCTGCTGCATGTCCGTGCCGTCCGCCTTCATGCGGAACATCGTGTACGCCTGCCAGCGGTTCGAGTAGCCGTACCAGAAGCACCGGCTCTGCGACTTGCGGCGCGAACTCATGAAGACGATGTCTCCGTCCGGCAGGAACTCCGGCATGAAGTCCTCGTAGATGCCGTCCGTGATCTGCTTGAGCCCCGTGCCGTCGACGTTGATCTCCCACAAGTGGTAGTAGTGGTGGTTGGTGTCTTCCTCGTTCACCTTGATCATGTCGAACGGATCCTGCGCGCCATTCGTCTCGACGAAGGCGAAGAGCAGTTTCTTCGCATCGTAGGAGAGACGCGGCTGGAGATAACTGCCCTTCGGGAGACGCCCCGCGATCAGGTCGCGCGTCTTGAGGGAACGTCCCGGTTTCTCGAGCACATACAGCGAACCGCCCGGATCCTGACGCCAGCCGAAGTACTGCGCCACCTCGTGGTTCCACGTTGGCTGGCGGCGCGTGATGAAGGTGAGGCCGTTTGCGAGCGTCGCCGCGAGACGCGGGTCGGCGAGAAGCCTGCGGCGACGCGCGAGACGGTCCGCGAGAAACGCCTGCCACTCGTAGGCGGAGCAGTTCCACTTGTTCGCGTCCTGCATCCAGTCCGCCACCACGGAGATCCAGAGATCGGCGTCCATGTCGTCCGGGGCCTTGAACCACGTCGGACGCTCCCGAGCCACGGTCTGAAGGCCCGCCAGCCAGTTGCCGTCGTAGCGCCAGACGAACGGCCTGCCCGCGCCCCGCAGTGCAATCCCCTGCGCCTCGCGCTGGACCTCGAAGTCCGCGACAACAGCCCGGGCCGCCTCGCCCCGTGCGCCGACGTCGAGTCCGACCACATACCCGCCGAAGCCGTCCTCAGGATTGCCGTCCTCGATGACACAGACCGGCAGCAGCACGGCGGTATCCGGCGATTCGCCCTTGAAGAGACGCAGATCCTTGCCCACCCAGTAGAAGCGGGGCTCGGTGATCGACGGCTTGTCGGGCGCGCGGCCCGTCCACAGACTGTGCGAGTCGCCGCGCAGCGTCGGCGTGTTGGTGGCGGTGAGAGCGTCCTTCCACTCGACGCGGACCGTATCGCCGTCAATGACGACGTTCGAGAAACGAAGCGCGGCCTTCTGTCCGCTCCAGGCCCGCGTCCGCGGATCGGCCAGATTCGCCAGCGCGGGATCGACATCCGCCGGCGGCAGACGCTCCCAGTCGCCCGACACCTTCACGAGCCCCTTCGGCGGCTCGTATTTGCGGATGTCGAAGACAATCTCTGTCCCGTCGCAGATGTGGGATCCGTTCGCATCGAGGGCGAGTTCGACGATGTCGCCGGCCTTCAAGGCGATCTTTCGGATGGACATCTGCGCCGAATCCTGTTTCTTCTCCGCCGCGACGAAGGCGCGGCTACGCGTCTTCCCCTGGACGGACAACACGGCATTCACGCCCACGCCCTTTCCGCCGCCACCCGCCTTCAGATCCTTGACGCGGACGTCCACCACCCAGTCGCCGGCGGACTCCACCGTATACCGCAGCACCGTCACGCCGTTCGGCGCAGGATGGACGGCGATCTGCCCGGGACGCAGCGGCACCGAGAACTTCTGTAGATCCGCAACCGACTCTGTTCCCGAACAGGAGACGACAAACGGATAGTCCACACCACCGAACGCATACCCCTTCACCGCGCCGCCGTTGAGTGCACACGGCGTCAGCGCCGCCTCGCCGCCCTTTGCGTCCTTCTGCCAGAAACTCCAGCCCTTTGCCGCAACACCGCATTCGCCCAGCGGCTGCACCGCGAGAACCCCGATCACGGGAGAAACCATCCAAGCGGCCAAGATCGTCGCTGTCATCCCTCTGAATCTAGAACCACCATGCCAGACTGTTGCTTTCATGGCGCTATTATCGCAATTCCCCCCTTTGATGTCAACAGTCCCGGCGGCGCGGGAGGGCACATCGACGCGACGGGCCGTCGCGTCGGAAGGCTCCACAGGGGTGCGATGCAGAGGGCGAGGCGAGGGACCGCGACGCGACGTGTCGTCGCGTCCACACCCCGACACGCGTGGCGTACGGGGTGCGCTCCGTATTGTAGACGCGACGGCTCGTCGCGTCGGAAGGCTCCACAGGGGTGGGGTGGAGAGGGCGAGGCGAGGGACCGCGACGCGACGAGCCGTCGCGTCTACATCATCGCATATGCGTCAAAAGCGAGTGCAGGATTGTTTTGTCGAATATAGTTCCGACAAGCATTGAACTCATTGACATCCCTCACGAGATGATCATAAGACTCCTTCTGCCAGACAGTCCCTACTCGTCCGAGTTTCAAATCAATGGCCTTTGCCGTATAACTCTTCCAATTCCGAACTATCATTCTTCCGTCGAACCCCTCTTCTGGCATAAAGAGCACATGTACATGATTCGGCATAACGACATAGGCATAGAGGGAGTACCGTATGTCCGAGAAATGTCGCAAACAATCCTCCATGATTCGACGAATAGCATCTTCCCCGAGAACGCAAGACCCGTATCCTGCATCCAGCCACCTCTGAAGCCTCTTCGGAAAGAGTTTATTGTACTCGGCCCTCACATCGTCAGTCCATGGCTCTGCATGATCCGCCAACCAGGAATCTCGTTCTGCATTATATGTGGCCAACTTTGATTGGGGCAGAGAGTCCGCAAGACGAAATGTGACAAAAGTCGCACAGGTTTGCGCCCAATGAGGGAGGTTTCCTCCTCGTCCGACGACCGTTTTTGCCATGCGGCTATAGTACCGTGGAGATTTCATGTCGCGAGTATAGCATCTTCGGCGAGAGAAATGACGACGTGGGCGCAAAAATCTTCTAGAGTCGTGCTAGGGACCCCATCGGCAGGGGACACGCGCCGCCACCTCGACGCGACGAGCCGTCGCGTCTGGTGGCGCTACTTACCAAGGGCCTCTTCGCCGCCCTTGCCCGTGGCGGGGAGGGTGAAGTCGGCGGGGCGACCCTTGACCTGACGCGAGAGGAAGTCGAGTCCTGCGGGATAGTTGCCACCGTGGCCGCCCTCCATCAACGTGAAGCGCACATTTGCCGAGGTCCGGCGGAAATGGATGCGATGGGAATTTTCATAGAAAGGATCACGTTCTCCCCTGTAGGCCAATGCGTCCGGCACCTGCTGCGTCGCCTCGATCGTGGCGATGTCGGCTTCTGAAACCTGGTCCTTCGCATCCGCCAGGGCATTGAAACCACGGAAGGAATGCCCCACGGGGACAGACCCCTTCCAGCCGTCGTGGATGCCCGTGACGATGTAGGCGGGCACGCCCGCCGCCTTGGCCCGCGCCAGCCAGGTCAGCGGCGACCGACGACGATACTCCTCGGGCCTCTCGGCGGGCGTGCCCCCACAGGCCCCTTCCAGCATCTGCGCATAGTGCTTGCCGCGACCCGGATGGTCGAGCAGCGAGTCGGCATGCCAGCGTGCGACATCGGTGATCGGACAGAACGCCGCGCCGCCGGCAAAGATCTCAGGATGGCGCCCGAGCATCAGCAACGTCATATGTCCACCCCCCGACCCGCCAATGATGTAGATGCGCTTCGGATCGATCTTCACATGGGCCTTCGCATACTCGATCGCGTCGACGATGTCCTGCACGGCCGGCTCGCCCCCGCACGCGGGCGGTGTCTTGTTCGGACCGCGGAAATTCGGCCCCACCATCGCCCACCCCTTCTCACGCGCATAGTCGAGCGTCGTGCGGTAGTGTCCCACCTGCCGGTAGTCCGCGCTCCAGGTGTGAAGTCCGACCACCAGCGGCACGGCCGTGGTCTTCGCCATCTCGGGAGCCCAGAAGTAGCACGGCTGCAGCGTGCCATCCAGAGAGGATTTCACACGGACGAAGATCTTTGACCAGAACGAATCCCAGTCCTTCGGCTTGACCACGCCGAACTTCTTTGAAATGACATAGGTTCCTTTTCGGGCATGCTCCAACCGAATACCCCGTGCGAACTGTTCGTCCAGCCATTTACCCAACGTCCAGCCTTCGCTTTGTACGACCCAGTTGCGAGGATAAAGGCCTTTCACCGTGAGATTGAGCGCCGCATCCTCCTGTTCGGGCAGGAAGTTGAAGGAAATCGACAGATTGCCGTCCTCGCCCTTGCCGGCCTCCACCTGGTCGACCGTACCGCCCCGAACGGAAACAACCTCGCCTTTCGCCGTCAGCACAACGCCTGCGTCACCGGATTCGCTGACTCGCGGTGTCGGCGTCACCTCATCCGCCAGCAGTCCCAGGGAGAGCGCTGCCACCCAGACGCCAATTGCCCGTTTCATCATTCCTGCTCCTTGTTTGTCTAAACGCGATACAGCCCCAATCGTCTCCACGACACGGGAACGAGCGTTTGACGCGACGAGCCGTCGCGTCTACAGATTTCACCCGCGTAGACGCGACAGCTTGTCGCGTCAGAAGACTCAGTGCGTCCCCGAGCCCAGAACGGGGGCGAGCGCCTCCATCCAGAACTCGTAGCCCTTGTCCGTGGGATGGATCTCGTCGGCCATGATCTCCTTCGGCACCCAGCCCGTCTCGTCCACCATCTTGGCGTTGAAGTCGATCCAGGCGATCTCGGGATGCGCGTCCGCAAACTGCTTCAGCAGGACGTTCGTCTGGTCGTTGCGGACCTTGGCGGACGCATGACGTTCGGACTGTGCGGAATTACCGCGTGGAAAGATCGGATGGAGGATGATCTTCGCCTTCGGCTGCTTCACCTTGATCTGGGAGACGATCTTCTCCACCGCCTTCGCCACGTTCTCGGGCTTCGTGTCCTTTGAGGAGTTGTTGTTCGTTCCGATCATCAGGACGACGTTCTTCGCCTCATAGCCGTCGAGCTCGCCATGGGCAATGCGCCACAGCACATTCTGCGTGCGGTCGCCGCCGTAGCCGCAGTTGAGCACCTTGCGCCCCGCCGTGAACTTCGCCCAGCTCTGCGGATGGCGCCATTCCCAGAAATGCATGATGGAGTCACCCATCAACACCACGTCGACGGTCTGTCCCTTCACCGCCCGCACCTGCTCGATGCGGCTCAGGAAGCGATTCGCCCACCAGTAGTCGCCAAAGGGACCATCACCGCGTCCCGGCGTGGCGTTCCGCGAGTCCATCTTCGCCTGAGCCACACACTCGGTCGGCTCCTGCACCGCCTTCGCGGCGGGTTTCGCCGCACCGGCAACCATCACACAGCACACGGCACACGCCGCAATCAGCAACTTTTTCATTTTATTTTCCTTTCTACTTCAGCTCTGCACTCGCCCAGAGGAGCATTGCGCCCGGCGGCATGTCGTATTCACCGTTGGCGACATGGAGAACACCTCCTGGAATCTGCGGCGTCGAGGGGAAGAACTGCCCAAAGACCGGACGCTGCCACTGGTTCTGTCCGATGCCCTCCACATAGCTTCGGTTCCAGGTGTTCGCCCCCAGCACCCAGTCGAAGGAGCGCTGGGCCCAGACACGATAGTCGGGCCGGTTGAACAGGCGGGCACATTCGGAGAGGTAGATCGAGTAGGCGGCCGAGGTGGAAGAGGACGCGCGCGCACCGCACTGGAGTCCCTTCGCCTTGAAGTCGCGGACAATCCGCTCGGCGACGACAAGCGTCGCCTCCTTCCAGACCTCCTCCTTGAACTCCTTCCAGAGCTCCAGTGTCGTCCGATAGCCGGAAATCCGCCAGCAATAGCTCCAGTCCTTGAATGCCTGCGTACCATCCGCCTCGTGGTACCACCCAGCGTTCTCCCCATCCCGAACCAATCGCTTCACGAGTTCGGCACCAAGCGTCTTCGCCTCGTTTGCGAAAACAGTCTCACCGGTCGTACGGAAAAGCTCGAGCACGGCGGAGGCGCGCTCCGCAAGTCCGTTCGCGCTTGTACGGTACTGCTGGAAGTAGCATTTCTCCGCTGGCTGGGCCCCAGCCGGAAGATTCTTCTCGGGAGCGGGCTGCGGCTTCTCGAAGAACGGATTCGTCTCAATCTGGACGCGCACACGCCGAGCCGTCGCAAGCAGCCTCTCCGCATAGGCGGCGTCCGTCGCGCGGAAATACCGTACCGCACGGGCAAAGAGCATCACCACGTCACACTGTGCACCAAGCGTCGCGGGGGCGAGATAGTAGTGGCGCGGGCCCCATCCAATCGGCGCGAACTGCGCGTCGTAGACGTATCCCTCAGGCCCCACGACCTTCAGCAGATAATCGCAGCCCCAGCGGAGCTCTTTCGCGACGTCGCCGTCATCCCAGCCCGGCTTCGCAAGCTCGGCATAGCGGAGCAGTCCATAGAGGCTCATCGGGATGCCGTCGTGCCAGTTGCGCAGATCGCAGCTCTGATGGTACCCGCCGCGGGCGTCGAGCGTGCGGACGGTCCGCCCTTCGGCGTCCAGAAGCGGCACGGGGTCCTGATGGCAGACACCCGCCCAGCCTTTCGCGTGGCCGCACCGCTGCCAGGTGATGTAGCCGACAAGAGCGCGTTCAAGCGTGTCGTAGGCGCCGTCACGGATCTGGAAGTGGAAGCTCTGGACCTGCGGACGCCAATCCGGCATCCGAAAGCGCGCAATGCCGTTCGTGCTGCCACAGAGAATTCGATAGTCGCCCGGCTCGGTGATGTGCGAGAAGTCGCCGATCATGAGTCCCTTGCCAGAGGCGTCGGGTCTCCACTCCCCTTCCCAGATCGTATGCCAGCAGATGTCGGTGTCACCTTTCTGGACATAGAACGTCTTCTGCGGCGGATTCACCATCGAGCAGATCTTCACCGCCCCGGGACGATAGCCTGCCTGGTTGACACGCACGGGAAATTCCTCGGCTCCGGCCTCCATCGCCACCATCAGCAAGGCGGCACTACAGAGCAAAAACTTCACCATTGCGATCCTTCCCTTTGATTCGATTCCTGAGACGTTCCAGTTTCCGACTGGAGTTCACCATTCTATATGATTCCAACGGGGATGCGATGGAGATCCCTGCTGATCGGCTGATTCGTCCGGGCAAGGCACAAGACCGCACCGGATTCAAGTTTGGTTCCAGTAGACTTCAAAGCCTGAATGTTCGCCATGATCTCAGAAGCATCCGGATTCGCACCGACCTTGATTTCCAGCGGATAGAGCCGCATCGCATCGCGAATAAGAAGATCGATCTCATGGCCTTCCTTATCACGATAGAACGAAGCCTCGCATGTCATTCCCGCGTGCCACCAGCTCTTGAGCACCGCCATGATCGTCCAGTTCTCGAAAAGATGTCCGAAGATCGGCGAGCGCTCCAGTTCCTCCGCCGACCGATAGCCACACAAGTACGAGGCAAGTCCCGTATCGGTGAAATAAACCTTCGGCGTCGCCGTCGCCCGTTTGGTCAGATTGTTCTGATAAGGCCTGAGCAGATGAACCACCCCGGAACTCTCCAAAATCGAAATCCAATTTCGTATGGTCGGCGCACTCAATCCGACATCCTGTGCCAGATTGTTGGCGTTCAAAAGCTGCCCGGTCCTCGCGGCCAGGCAGGAAAGGAAGGTCAGAAATTCATGCTCATGGGTCGCCTTGACCAGATCCCGGACATCGCGGGCGAGATAGGTTGCGACATAAGAGCTCATATAGAGTCCCACATCCGTCTCGGGAACGGCCGCTAGCTGCGGGAAACTGCCACGGAACATGACTTCGGCAATCCGGGCGCGGCTATCCAACGCGGATTCACGCACCTCCTCGAAACGCGGAACAAACGGACGATCCGGCCGTCCCGCACGTTCTGCTTCGGTCAATCCCTGAAGATGAAGAACGGCTACACGTCCGGCTAAAGACTCGGACACGTTCTTCATTAGATGAAACGGCTGAGATCCCGTCAACCAATACTGACCGACAGCCTCGGACTTGTCGACGCGCATCTTGATAAACGGAAACAATTCCGGCGCATACTGAACTTCATCGATCAGAATCGGCGGCGGATAGGTCGCTAGGAAGAGATCTGGATCCCGACGCGCCAGACTTCGCGCGGCAGGATCGTCAAGCGTCACCTCTCGACGCTTCGAATCGGCGAGCGTTCGGAGAAGCGTTGTCTTGCCGACCTGGCGGGGACCAGACAGCAAAACGCATTTGAACGAGCCCGAAGCTCTCCTGACAACTTCCGCCAGTGACCTGTTTATGTAATTCATATCGTGAATTATAATACACAAGTTGCACTTTGTAAAATCGAAAGTACAACTTTCTTTTTGTCTGGAAGGCTATTCCCGTTCACTCGCCTAGGCAGGCCTTGAGCAGCTCGGGCGAGAGGATCTTGCGCGTGTCGTCGTCGACGAGCGAGAAGCGGTTGCCGTCGTTCGGGGTGGAAAGGTAGTTCCACACGCAGTAGGGGATACCCCACTCCTTGCACGTCACGATGACGTCGCGCATGTAGGCGACGCGGCTCGCGGGCGGTGCATGACGGATCGTCCCGAATTCGCCGTTCCAGAGGATCTTGTCCGGATGCTGCTTCGTGAACATATGCGCACCGTGCATGCAGTTGCGGACATACTGCCGTCCGATTTCCGTCAAGCCCTCGTAGCCGCCGGTCTTCGACCCGTTCACCACGCGCTGGTAGTCCCGATAACGCTCGACGTCCTTCGTGGGATACTCCATCACGCGGTTGTAGTAGAGCGGACTCGCCTGCAGCACGCCCCGCTGGTGCGTAAACTCGAACGGTGAATACATATGGTAGGTGTAGACAACCCGGTCGTCGTCCCAGAGGCGCAGCTTGGCGAGCGTCCCGGGCGAGTTCCAGCAGGTCGAGCCAATCACGACCCAGCGGTTCGGGTTCTTCTCGCGAATGGCCTTCAGCGTGCGGTCGGCGAGATTGTTCCACTTCTCGGGATCGACGTTGCGGACCTCGTTCAGCAGCTCGAAGGCGAGGCCGGGCTTGTCGTGGT
>JAUNMP010000044.1 GCA_030537465.1 bacterium | reverse complement strand
CACACGAGCGCGAGATCCCCGGCGCCCGCCAGGGCCATGCCCGTCAGAAGCACCGCGGCGACCGCGCAGACGAAACCACGTGCCTTCTCAACTTGAACTCTGTTCATACGTCCTCCTCACCACCACTTTTTCTATCGATATCTTTTTATCTATTTTCTTGAAGACGCGTAAGTGTATCACGCGGCATGAGGCGCGAGATCATTGTGCAATGCAGTGCACACTTTTGTCGTGTCCCGAACGGTCGTGGCCGGGCTCCTGACGCGCGGCATCAATACTGTTCAATCCTCTGCACAACGAGCCTGACGGGGACTTCCCATGCTATACTTGCACACGCGCGGAACTGGCGATAGGAGGCGCGTGCCTCCGAGTGGAGTCCACCACGGGAACCGCGTGGCGGCCACGGCCGCAGGAAGTCGTTCGTCTGGGCATTGTTCACGAATGGATAAGGATCATTCAAGATGAATAGTGCGGATTCTCGGGCCTGGAAAGGCTTTTTCGGTGATGAATGGCGCGAGGAAATCGACCCCGCCGCGTTCATCCGGCTCAACTACACGCCCTATGACGGGGACGAATCGTTCCTGGCGGGTGCGACCGACGCGACGACGCGTCTCTGGGAGGAGCTCCAGCTGCTGCAGCGGGAGGAGCGCGCCCGGGGCGGCGTGCTTGACATGGATACCTCGATCGTCTCGTCGATCACGTCGCACGCGCCTGGCTACCTGGACAGGGACCTCGAGAAGGTCGTCGGCCTCCAGACCGACAAGCCCCTCAAGCGCGCCTTCATGCCCTACGGCGGCATCCGCATGGCCGAGGAGGCGCTGACGACCCATGGCTTCACGCCGGACCCAACCCTCCACCGCATCTTCACCGAGTACCACAAGACGCACAATCAGGCCGTCTACGACGCCTACACCCCCGAGATGCGCACGGCCCGCCGGAACAAGATCATCACCGGCCTGCCCGACACCTATGGGCGCGGCCGCATCGTGGGCGACTACCGCCGCGTGGCGCTCTACGGCGTCGACCGCCTGATTGCCGCCAAGGAACGCGACCTCGCCGTGGTGGGCGCCGGCGCGATGCCGGAGGACGTGATCCAGGGCCGCGCCGAGGTCGCCGAGCAGATCCGGGCGCTGAAGGACATGAAGAAGATGGCCGCGAGCTACGGCTTCGACATCTCGCAGCCCGCGCGGGACGCGCGCGAGGCCGTGCAGTGGACGTACTTCGGCTACCTCGCGGCGATCAAGACGCAGAATGGCGCCGCGATGTCCATCGGCCGCATCTCGACGTTCCTCGACATCTACATCACCCGGGATCTCGCGCGCGGCGTGCTCGACGAAACCGACGCCCAGGAGCTGATCGACCACCTTCTCCTCAAGTTCCGCATGGTCAAGTTCGCGCGCATCCCCGAGTACAACCAGCTCTTCTCCGGCGACCCCGTCTGGGCCACGATCAACGTCGCGGGCATGTGCGGCGACGGCCGCAGCATGGTCACGAAGACCGACTTCCGCATCCTCCACACCCTCGAGACGATGGGCCCCAGCCCCGAGCCGAACCTCACGGTGCTCTACTCGCCGCGTCTGCCGCGGGCCTTCCGTCGCTACGCCGCCGCCATCTCGGTGGCGACCTCCAGCGTGCAGTACGAGAACGACGACATCATGCGCCGCGTCTGGAGCGACGACTACGCCATCTGCTGCTGCGTCTCGGCCACGCACACCGGCCACGAGATGCAGTTCTTCGGCGCGCGCGCGAACCTCGCGAAGTGCCTCCTCTACGCCATCAACGGCGGCGTGGACGAGAAGACGCGCGAACAGGTCGGCCCCGAGCTCAGGCCCATCACGGACGAGACGCTCGACTACGAGAAGGTGCGCCATGCCTACGATCAGATGATGGACTGGCTCGCCGGCCTCTACGTCCATACGCTGAACCTCATCCACTACATGCACGACCGCCACTACTACGAGGCCGCGCAGATGGCGCTCATCGACACAAACGTCGAACGCACCTTCGCAACCGGCATCGCCGGCTTCTCGCACGCGGTCGACTCGCTCTGCGCCATCAAGTACGCGCGCGTCCACGTCGTGCGCGACGAATCGGGCCTGGCGACGGACTACTCGGTGGAGGGCGACTTCCCCCGCTACGGCAACGACGACCCACGCGCCGACGAAATCGCGACGGAGCTCCTCAAGTCGTTCATGCGGAAGATCCGCAGCCACCACACCTACCGCCACGCCACGCCCACCACCTCCATCCTCACCATCACGTCGAATGTCGTCTACGGCAAGGCGACGGGTTCGATGCCCGATGGCCGCAAGGCCGGCGAACCCTTCGCCCCGGGAGCGAACCCGAGCTACGGCGCCGAGAAGTCGGGACTGCTGGCCTCTCTCAACTCCGTCACGAAACTGCCCTACGAATATGCGCTCGACGGCATCTCCAACACGCAGACGATCCACCCCTCTGCCCTCGGCACAGACGACGCGATGCGGGCGGACGCGCTCGTGAGCGTGCTCGACGGCTACTTCTCGCAGGGCGGACACCATCTGAACGTCAACGTCTTCGGCACGGAGAAGCTCATCGACTGCATGGAGCACCCGGAGAAGCCGGAATACGCGAACTTCACCATCCGCGTCTCCGGCTACGCGGTGAAGTTCATCGACCTCACGCGCGAACAGCAGCTCGACGTCATCGCGCGCACCTGTCACAGAGGGTTCTAGCGGACCTCCCCGCCCGATGAGAATCCACGCGTTCGAGTCCTTTGCGGCGGCGGACGGGCCAGGCGTCAGATCATCCATCTTCGTCTCCGGCTGCCCGTTCCGCTGCCGCTATTGCCACAATCCCGAGACCTGGGCCCGCACGGCGGCCTTCGAAATGACGGCGGCGCAGGCGCTTGAGAGGCTCCTGCCCTATCGCCCCTACTGGGGTGATCTGGGCGGCATCACGGTCTCGGGCGGCGAGCCCATGCTCCAGGCCGCGGAAGTCGCGGAACTCTTCCGTCTCGCGCACGCGGCGGGCGTCTCGACCTGCCTCGACACGGCGGCGGGATGCTTCGACCTGGCCAACCGGGAGATCCGCACGCTCCTCGGCGAGGCGGACACCGTGCTGCTCGACGTCAAACTCTTCGACCGAACGGGCCACATCGCCCTCACAGGCGCCGACAACGCCCCTGTCCTTGCCTGCGCCCGCCATCTGGCGGAACGAAATGTACCCGTCTGGATCCGCCGCGTACTGGTGCCAGGGCTCACGGACGCCCCAGACGACCTGCGCGCGACCGCACAGTTCATCCAGACCCTTCCGAACGTCCAGCGCATCGAAGTTCTCCCCTACACCTCCCTGGGCGTCCACAAGTGGCACGCGCTGGGGCTCCCGTACACCCTAGAGGACGCGCAGACGCCGACAACCGACGAGATCACGGCGGCCGAGGCGATTCTGCGGGGAACAGTTTGAACGTCTAGATTTAACAACTCCCTGTACTGGCAACTTGAACCCTGGCGTAATCCGCACCTCGCCCGTCGGGCATCGCACCCCCGGACGTATCTCCGGCATCTTGAGACACGCCTCATAGAGTTCTCGCCCTGCCGCCCGATGGATCGCGCCATCCACCCCGCCCCCACCCAGCATCACCTGGTTCGCGGCGTTGACGATGGCATCCACCGCCAGCTTCGTGATATCTCCCTGCTCAATTCGGATCATATTTCTTCCATGCCAACCAATATGTCGCCAATTCGACGATCTTCTTCCGTGACATTCCGCATGACACATTGTGCCAAAGCTGCATCAATTTCGCATTCGCTCTCCCAAGCCTCCGAAGAATAGCGAGCTCGCCCAGAATGGATAGCATTCATAATTCGTCTATGTCGAATCCAATACCCCAATGGATTATTGCACCAACTCAGCTCCTCACTCATAACAGCCACATTAGGACGATTGTAGGTAGCATATAAACCTGCTTCGACCCGATCAATGCACGTACCCTTACACGCGCAACCCAGATTCAACACATGATCAACACCCCCAATCGTCTCCTCTGCCCACATTATCCATCCATCGCCTATCGACAACAAATCACGTCCACATGCGGAACACTTTAACGGCTGTACCCTACGCCAAAGATTCCCCGCCATTCGAGATTGGCGGTAACTCTTTGGGAAATACCTCCTCACCAATTCCGAGCACCCCTTTTGTAACAAAAACTGTTCTATATTGTGAGGCTGCAAGATCTTAAAGTCGACAATGTCACCATGTCGCTTAAGCCCCAATAAACGATCTATCAATGCTTGTGATGCTAAAGAAGAATACGCGCCTATAAATCCATTAGCGCCGGCAGCCCTCACTCGATCAAGAATATTTTGCTCTTCGTTGCACCCAACAGCCTTGCCTCTATTGGCGAAGTGTTTACAACTGACAATGTATTTGTATGTGTTCGAGCAATCGACCACAACCATGTCTTTCCCACCATCGGCACCACGTCCCGGAGGTTGCACTACGACATAGTCCATCTCACGAAGCAAACCTTCGCTAAATTGTTCCCACTCGTCATAATTATTCGCGTCAATCTCGCGAAAATCAATAAGACGAGGTATCAACTGTTGCGCATTGTAAAGCGTATTCGTCATACAATTCCTTTCTATGCAAACATCAAACAAAGTCCCCATCCACACAACAGCTCACTTACAGACTGTATGGTGATGTTCAAGTTTTTGATACAAGAGAGGATCATAGAGCCTGATTCTCTCAAGATCTTTGCAATTTCTCGACAGAGTTGAAAGACAAGCGTTGGCGGTATTTTCGATGCAACCTCCTGCCAAGAACACAGACGGCAACTCATTTAACATCTGAACACTCGATTTAGAACACACGTCTGAAGGCATATCCATCACTTTATGATAAAACAGCAACTGTGCCACATGAAACGGTACTATCGGCAACGTCCAACTATATAATGCTGTCAAGCACTCATTCCATGCCCTTTCCCAAACCTTAACGGCCAAATCAACTTTCTTCTCCGACAGTAAATTATAAATTAAGTTTGGCAACATGCACAAATACAATTCCGAACACAAGCCGTTGCCCGAATCTCCTAAATAATACTGATGCGACTGCCTATGAAGAGTCTGCATAGCCATTGTTGAAACATTTTTCCAAACCGACCCGACCTCCTGTAGGCCAGCAATGGCATCCGCGATATATACCGAGAGCGTACGCCAGTGTTTTGTCTGCCAACATGACGCTCGCGAATTATAAAATAGGGCATCAAGGGCCAACTCCTCATAGTCATGATCTGATAACTCCAACTCAAGCTGCCGGGCAACCATTAACGCAGCGGCATACCTCTCGTCAAACAATAGGCTTTTACCTGTTTCTTCAACCCGGCACATCAAGTCCGCATCCCACAAGTTTTCAATCCCAAATAAGCGCACAAATTCGCTATTTGAAATTGCCCCCTTGCAATTGAACTCGTCGAGAACTTTACGAAGGAGGCCCATCTTGCGCTGTCGAATCACACTCCCGGGGAGATTCACATCAGCCTCATCTAAAGCACCTTGTGTCTCATAAATCAGCACTAAAACCGTAACCAACATCAGGATAGGGCGAACATCAGCTCGATTGCGCAAAATCTGCATAACCAAAGGACTATTATCTTGGCTAATTCTTTGCGGATTGACATATTCGGCCAGCAAAGCCTTAATGATAAACGCAAGCCCTTTTGGCCCTGCATGATGTATGATTCGTTCAAACCGTTCATTAGATTCGCAATAAAAATAATCCCGTACCAAAAGCAACAGCAATGTATATGCGCACCCTTGATACGGCGTCTGCTCTATCATTTGGTAATAGCACGCAGGATCTGAATCAGCGATGATATTCACATGTAAAAGCTGACATGTGCCAACCCCTTCAACTTCAAATCTTCCTAATTGAGCTTCTTGCAAAGCATCAAATAGATTTGACGCCCCCGACGAAACATCCTTCAATAACAAGTTAAGAGGTTCTATGTTAAGATTACTCATGGCATTCACCCTGTATCATCTCATCGACGGAAAGTCGCTTAAAATAGTTTTCCTTACGCATCAATGTAGTCAGAATTTTTGACAGTCGTTTATCCGTATCCATCCACGGCCCCGAATATGCGTTCAACCCCGCGTGCATTCCTCCTGCCGAAGCACCAAAATGCCAAAAAAGGTCCCCCAACAACACAAACCTGTCATGAAGAAAATCATGCTGCTTTATCGCATACACCGAAATATCGACATTGCCCCAAGATTTTATCTGACTCCGTTTCTCGTCATAGCAATGCAACAACCGCTCAAATTCGTTCTTTGCGCCGGTCAATATAGCGATGTGCGTACCCACTCGATCAATCTGTTTGGACATCTTGTCACAAACCGCGAGAAGCCGATTCAGATTTCGGTTGTCAAAGTGTAGATCTACGAAATACACATCACCATCTGGCGCATTGTATAAAATCTCCCAGAAGTTAGCGTCCCCTGGAGACATAGAAGGAAATCCAGGATAATTAAATCCAGAACTGACGGTGGATGCTCCGAACAATGTGCTTCATAATTATGCTCATAATAATATACATCTTCACGAGCTTGATCAAACGGATAGGGAAACGAAGGAAACCTAATGGTAACCGGAGTCGACGGTAACGCATGCAATGCGGCAACCGTTTGGAAATCCGACGTACGGACCGAAGCGATCTTTAGTTGCTTGTTGTGCATACGCAATTCTTCTCAATCCAACCTTCAAGGCTTGGTGCATTAAACGATGAAACAACCTCGTTAAGATGTCGAATCACGGTGTCTGGATCTTTCAACTTAACGACAACACTAAGACTGTCGCCGAGCGTTTTCATCGACGAACCCAGCATCCACGCCTCCTTGTCGTCAACAACAAGAAAGCGATCATGAAGCTGTCCATTACCAGCCACAATCGTCTTGATACGGAGATCGGGTTTCTTCAGCGCATCCAAGGTCTTTTTGAAAGACTCCGCAGTCCCTGATGTCTTAAACCCATCGGCGGTACAGACTACATCTACATCAATACCGTGATTAAGATCTGCAAGAAACATTTTTGCCGTGTCTTCAGAAAAATACGGATCTATTATGGTTAAATGCTTAAACGCCGTTAACATTATTTCTCTCAAAAACTTCTCGGCAACACCTCCCTGCCGATAAAAGAAATGCTGATCTTTCGCTTCTTCTTTGTGTTCACGAGAGATTCTAATTCTTGTGCGGACATTGTGGAGTTTTAGGTCAGTTATGCCTGTTTCGTCTTCCAACTCACGCGTTTCACAAACTGCTTGTGAAATCGTCTGAACGCTGCCATCACGACAGGTGACGTCCTTTTCTCCATCCTTGCAAATATAGTTAATGACAATCTTTCGCAAAAACGAAGTCTGATCCTCACGATCAATTACCCGCCCGTCCTTGTCGAGAACGCAGTATCCAATCTTATCCACAATCCCATCTGCAGTTATCGCATCCCCTTCAAGTGGTAGCTCACGCTCTATGATTCGCCCATACTCATTCAGATTCTTTTCCTGGAACACCAGTCTCAACCCCGCACCTGAACAATCTCGATCAATGAGCAGCCGGACTCGCTCTGCTTCGTCTGTTTCGGTTTTGGGAACAAGTCGCAAATGCATATGTCCATAATACGGATTTGGCAAGACAAGATTAAGGCTTCCCAAGTATTCCACATGTTCGTGCAAAGCCCAAAGCAAACGTTCTTCAATCCATTCCGCGATAGCCGTATCGGACGCAATAAATGCTTCGCGTTGCGCTTGCCGTTCACCTTGCATGAGGTGATGCATCTGCGCACCTCGCCAGAGCTTCGTCCGGAAAGGAGCGTCATCATTGTATAAAGTCTTCGGGAAAGGAACAGATTCTTTCAAACACGCACTTGAACCTTGCGAACAAAAGAAAATCCGTTTATAAGGATCGTCCCACGGCATCTCAAGCATCTGCGTTTTGATCGAACGCTTGTACCATTCATACGCATCAGCCGGTTTCAAGACATGCCTAATGTAATAAATCCGACGGTTTTTAACGCGCGTACATTGCTCTCGGATCGACTGTTCATCTCCATAGAACTTCGGGACGAATTCCAACATCGCAAACAACAATTCGCGATAGCCGGACTCCACAACCCAACAGCATGTTATTACGGCCTGTTTATAGTTTTCTACAATGTAATTTTTCATACTCATTCCTCTGCAAATTCCTTTTCCCAAATGTGTGCGTGCCATCCGCACATCCCAGTTTCAAGATATATCGGCAATTCATCCGGCTCAATTGAATCGTCACACACGGAGCAATGACATCGCGGCGAGATTACCGCGCACAATTCACCATACGAGAAATCCTTGCCACACTTGCGACACATGTACCGCACCTTTTCACCATCTGCCTCTTTCGTCGCATCATTGACGGTCACAATCTCAGATCCGCAATCGGGGCACTCAAACTCGTGCTTCACCAGTTCGGCAAAATCGGAATCAATCCAATCAAGATTGTCAACCGCATCATTCCTTTCCAATTCTTCTTGGAGATGCACATCATGCTCATTGAACAGCGTGTTCCAGCCATCCAGCGAAAGCCGTCTGGCTGGATCTTCGCCAATTTCGTTTTTCATAAAATCGCGAATCACAAGAAACGACTGCGCAAGGTATCGGATCGCATCCGACTCCCCATGTCCGCCGGATATGAACGCATGCTCAATTCTATTGCGATATTCGTGTAACTTGTCGATTCTGGCCCAATCTACCTTCGCGCCAATCCTGTCCTTGATCTCGCCAAACCCGACAGTCTTCGCCTCTGATATGTCCGCCCACTCCTCTGGCGGCCGCTTCTTGACCTCTTTCGTCTCTGCCCGAAGGAGATCATAATTTCTCTCCGCGCTCTCTTCTGCCAACCATGACTTGAACAACAATAACATACCTGCAAAAACATTTCGCGTTGCAGACACATATCGACGTGGATCACTTTTTGCAAGGCGAAAATCCTCAAGTCCAAGTTCAACCGAGTCTACGGCATTCTGAAACAATCGTTTGGCAATGGGATCGCTCATGACCTCTATTCTCCTTGGATTCGACTTAGCCCCTCGCCGCTACAATCTTGCCAATCAGCTCATTCGCCCATTCGACAGCCTCGGCGGCGGTCGGCAAGACATCGCCATTGTCGAGGAGGTTGTTCCGCGCCAGCACATAGAGATCATCCCATGAAGGCAACGCCGTCACCACCGCCGGCCACGGTTGCCGCCGCCGATAGTCAAAGAGCCGCAGGCAGACGGATTTCACCTTGGCATAGTCAATCTGGGACCGATTGCAAATAAGCTGCAAATCGATAAGGTCGTGCGCCCGTTCGCTCCCCGGCTCGGAAACAGCATGCAACTTCTGCGCAATCTGGTAGGCAAGCTTCATGACCGGGAGCGGCTTAGGTTGCGAGAAGGATAGCTTCTCGAAGACCTCGGCAAGATCGGACGGCTACGCGGTCTCAAACTCATCCGCGTCGCCGATCTCATTATGGCCGATCTCAATGCGGATCGTCTGCCACGGACGCCCGCAGTAGTTGAGCTTGATATCATAGGGCATCATCACATAGGCGCTCGGGACATCCTTCGGCTGCGGCGGCTCGACCGTGACGAGCTTTCCGGTGAAGCCGTTCCAGCCCTGTGCCAATGCCGCGTTCAGTTGTTCCAAATACGAATCAAGTTCCATCACCCGAGCCGTGTCGATGTCCCGCGTATAGCGCGATCCGTAACGGCCATATCGGAACAGTAGCGAACTGCCGCCCTTCACCACGCCGTCCGGCAGCATCTGGGCAACAATGACATTGGCCATTGTCCGCGAAAGTCGCACAGGATCCTGACCGGCAGACAGAGTTCCAATGGCCTTGATCAGATTGACACAGGTAAGCGGACGCTTCATACGGGGAACTCCTTCTTCAGGGCATCATACTCAAAGATGTCCAGCAATCCCCGCGCCCCCGCCTCACGTACCGCCGACACAAGGCGTTCCGTCAGAATCTTACCCCGCGACTGACGGATGACCTCCGATAGCTTTTGGCAAGGTATGCCGTTGAAATTGTCTTCCGTCATTTCCGCAGTCACCTTTTCCGTCTCGATCCAGTCCGGCAGTTCCTTGCGGAGCCGACGCCGAACGGCGACATGCACACGCGCTGGATTGACCAACGCCAGGTTGTGCATCGCCAAAACACTCTCGCCGCAGATCATCGCCGTCTCGCCGACCAACGCCACAGCCTCGGCATAAGTATCATATTCCGTCGGCAAATAATGAGCAATCCGATAAACGCCCCGCCCACGTTTTTCCATCCACCCAAGCTTGATCCACTCCAAAACATCCTTGAGATGGATGCCAAGCACATCAATCTCCTTAGCCGTCACCAAACCATAGTTGGCAACAGCCACATCGCAAAGCTCGTCATATCACGTCATGCCAATTCCTTACCCATTAGGGAATCTTTTGACGTGTATTATACCAAATTGGCACTCCTTAGCCACGGCGAAAGCCAAATCATTACCTTTCTGGGGAATGTTTTGACAAATCAGTTATGCATATTGATTCTCCTCACGACGTTCGCATTTCAGTTTTCAACCACCAACCCCATCACCAACCGAAACAATTTAATCATACATTAAGCCTACCTCATGCGCATCACAGTGCATTTTCAATCTTGCGTGCTGCTTCTCGGTTCCTGCCAACGATAAATCATCTTGGCAGCAAATCGTACAATGGATCGAGCGACGGACGGCCCGATAGGCCTTGCGCCGCACGGGCCCAGTCCACAAAGACCGCCGGCGTCAGCCATGACAAGTGTCCGAGATCCGCTCCATGCGAAATCGTCACGCTGAAGCTATCCATGGCCGGCGTCGAGCTTTCATTTAAGAAACGGCGCTGCTTCTTGCACCGTTCGGGCACAATCGTGCGAATGAACTTAGAGATTGTGAGCTCAGAATAGAGCCTGGCCGAAGAGGTCTTGTCCGCCAGCTTGTGCCGATCGATTGATCGGGGCGTGTCGAGGAACATCAGGCACTCGCACAATGTACATTCATCGCATCCAGCCATCGATTTTGTAGTTCTTCTCCAGAAGCTTGCGTTCAGGAGTCCCGTTGGAGGGTTTGAACCACACTTCGAAACGGGCTCCATAGTACTGTCCCCAGTTGCCTTCGTAGATTGTGAAGTCCATCCGATGTAAAAAAGGCCTACCCTCTTTAGAATCGAATTTGGCCGGTTGCTCGGTCCGTTCCCGTAACGCAAGGTCGGAAAGTCCGTCACCACGAGTTATCTCAAACGCGCGAAGATAGACCTGCCCAGCCTCGCCTGGATTGCACCAGACGTCCGCAGCATATAGTCCCCCTTGATGCCTCCGATAGAGCAGAATATCTCCCGCCATTCCATCAAATCGTGATTCGCGACTGTTCAAAGTAGCATCGTTTGTATAGGGAACAGGCAAAGCAAGAACTACCTCGTCTGGAGGTCGCAGATCATCTGCGAAGTGGTCTATGTCAAGAAATGTCAGAGCCGTAGCAAGAAGTATTGAAATTACAATCCCAAGGAACTCTACTAGTAGACACATCCCCCATACCACCCAAACATCCTTCTTCAAGTTTCTCTTGAGAAGCCAGTATGTGTGTATAATGAGACATATTATGATTGCGATAGAAATCAAGACCCAACTTCTTTCAAGCAACCATAATTCGCCGCGACAAGGGTACCCGGCAAAGTCCAAGTACACACTTAAATTCATAACGAACACAGATATACCTGTTGCACCAACTAAATAATAGTTCAATGTTGTCTTCATGCCATCTATACCTCGATCATCAATTCAATATAGAAAGATATTTGAATGTTTATATTTACAGCAGTTACCTGACCCACTGAACGAAACAACTCCATTGAACCGAATTGAATACTCGACACCGGGAATAAACCTGCCAAGGGTGGTTAACCTTTCTCCTGTTTTCGTTCTATGATTTGAAGCATTAAAATTATAGTCATCATTCGCCGCCTTCAGTTGACCATTATACTGCCAATTTCCATTTCGCCCAATTTCGAGTTTCCCCGATGTTTTCAACGTTATAAAGCCAAGAAAATAGGCCTGATCAAACGACTTTACTCCAGTGTCCAAACAGAACGTATCATCAATAATATTGTGACAACCTTTCGCACAGTTTTTAATTAACTTGGAAATTTCATTAAATTCCGTTGGATTAACACTTGACACATCTATTTCCGCAAAAGACATTTCCTGTGTTGTACCAGAACGTCCCATATAATATAAAAGTGCAGTAATCGTATTCAATTCACCAAGAGGATCAATCTCATTCTCCCCATTGTTCGCACAGAAGGAGTAGAGGTTGAGGCCGCCCTGTTCTTCGAGCGGGTCGGGGGTGAGCCAGCGGCCAAGTATCGGGTGCATGTAGCGGTACCCATAGTAGATGAGGCCGGACTCGGAATCCACGTACTTCGTCGAATACTGGAAACGGAAGAAATCCGCAAGAGCACCAGTCGCGGAGACGCAATTCCCGAAGGCGTCATAGACATACTCCGCGACGGTCGAGCCGTTCGCGTCAAGATAGGCAATGATGTTGCCGTTCGCGTCGTAGAGCGGAATGTAGACGTTCCCGCCGCGCTTCAGATAGACAAGTCCACCGACACCGCCCGAGCCTTCGAGCGTCCCGCTCAGATCGCGTCCCCAGAAGTATTCAACCGTCTCCGTGCCGGCCGCCGTGACGATCTCCTCCCGGACGAGATTCCACCCGTCATAGAAATAGAGATGCGTCGCATCAAGCGTCGTCTTGCGGACACGCCGGTCCTGCGGATCATACGCGTACGTCGCCGCATACACGCCACCTGTCGTGACGCTCGTCAGCCGCCCGGCCGCATCGTAGGCGTAGGCGGCGTCTCCGTAGCCCGCAAGTTCGCCATCCTGCGTGTAGGCCAGCCCGGCGTACTGGTTCACCATGTTGGCCGCGAAGACACTCGCCGCACCGTTATGCGTTACGGACGTGAAGTTGCCAATTCCGTCATAGGCGTAGGACGAAGCCGCAGATGCCGCCGCAACATTCATCAGTTCGCTTCGCGCGTTGTAGGTGAACGAATCCCCGTCCCGCGTGACGAGACGCCCCAAGGCGTCGTAGGCGAAGGCCTGCGTGCGAACACAACTGCCGTTCACGAAGTTGCTGACGGACATCACCGTCCCGCGATACGGATCACGCGCGACCACGCGCTGGATCGTCGCGCCGCCCGCCACCGCGACCGTGTATCCCGTCTCATGCCCGTCCGCGCCATAAGCGTAGGTCACCGAAACCTCCGGCGTCGTCACAGCCGCGATTCGGTTCTCGGGTGTGTAGGAAATCATTTGAAGCGTTCCCCCGGCGAATCCCCTTTCCGCCACACGTCCCAGATTGTCCAGCATTCGGACAAACGTGTGCAACGTCCCCGAGACGGCGAGAGACTCATTTGTCACGAGCCCATTCCGCGCCAGCAGATAGGACGCGGCGAAGACGTTGTTCGACTCGGCGATCTTCCGCCCCAACACGTCGTATGCAAATCCGGCATCTGCCGAACCATCGCTCGACGTCGCCGTCACGCGGCGGCGCCGTGCGTCGAAGCCTGAGGAGCGCCAGCTACCACTCGGCTTCGTGATCCGTTCCACAAGACCGTCCGCCGTATAGGCATAGACCACCTCGCGGCCATCGGCGGAGCGTTTCGCAAGCTTTCGCCCCGTACCGGCGTCGTACGTCCAACTCGTCGCATCCCACACGGTCCCGTCGCGACTCGTGGCAAGGGTGGTTCGCCGTCCCTGCGTGTCGTAGCCATAACGCACCCCGTATGCCGCCGAACCACCGACTGCGGTTTCGCGGCCCAGGACGTCATAGTCTGTCGTCGTCTGGCCGCCCAGCGCGTCCGTGATCGATGTGCGATTTCCCAACGCATCGAAGGCAGAGGTCTCCGTCACGCCGTCCGTGGCATTGGTGTAGACCCGAACGAATGCCACATCGCCCACGCGCGTGTAGCAGAGATCCTGCATTGGACGCGTCACCCCGTCCACTGTCATTGTTTCGGCCACGCGTCGCCCGAAGGCGTCGTAGGTCGAACGGCGCGTCCCATCCGCCGTTGTCCGCGAGAGGACGAGTCCGTAGAGATTCGTCGTCACCGACACGCCCACGAGCGCATTGCTCACGGTCGTCGTCTCCGTACCATCGGCGTTCGCGATCACGACCGTTTCCTGTACGACGCCATCGGCGGAGATCTGGACATTTCGCTTCCGCACATCCGCACCGCGTCCCGTCAGCTGCTCGCGCGTTTCCACGACGCCATTGGTGGCGTCATCTGCAAAGACCGTCTGGCGTGTGATCTTCCACCAGCCGTCGCCGTCCCGTTCGTAGACCGTGTCCTGACGGGTACAGACACCGTTCACCACGTTGCCCACCTCTTCGCCGCGGTCGTTGTAGACGACCGACGTTACCGTCGACACGTCGCCCGCCGTACGGACGCTTCCCGTCTGTCGACTGCTCGTGTCCGCATAGGCATAGGCCGTCGTTCCCTCCGGCGTTTCGAGCGAGATGCGTCGACCGAGAAAGTCTTCACGCGAGACGCGGTTCGTCACGACACCGTAGTCGCTCGACGTCGTCACCTCGATCTCGATCCGGCAACCACCTGCGTCGTAGTCCGTCCATGACGTCGTCTCGGTCGCCTTGTCCGACCAGGCCTTTCGAACCGTCCGCGCCCCGTTGCGGACATTGACGCGCGTCTCCGTGAGATCGTGCCCGTCCCACCACGACTGCTCCGTCGTCTCGTCCGCCTCGTCGCCGTGCCAGACCTGCGTTCGTGTCGACTTGCCGCGCGCATCCATGTGCAGGGCCTCGTCACCCCACAGGCTATAGTAGTCCGTCCGATCCTCCGTCCTCTCCGCTTCGGCGGAGACCGTCCAATCGACAGCATGCCCTTCCGCCGACGCGGCGTAGACCACACGGTTCGTCTCGCGTCCGAAGGCATCGCGGAAATGCTGTGTCACGCGGAAAGAACCGTTCGTCCCGTCGGGTTCGCCGCGCAAGCGTGCGTCGCCGAGCCAGGTCTCCTCCTCGGCCCAGTAGAGGTGGTCTTCGCCCGTCACCGCGCTGCGGAGCACCTTCCGCCCCTGTCGGTCGCGCGACCAGAGGAGACGGCAGCACGAGAACGAGTTGGTCTGGCTCGTCCCGTCCAACCACGTCCGGTGGCGAAGACGGTTCTGGTCGTCGTAGACGCTCGTCGTCTCGTCGATCACGGCATCGTCCTCGACGAGGTAGGTCGCCCGACGAAGTTCGACGCCATGGGTCGCGTCATATTCGGTGACTTCGTATTCGGGAAACGCCACACCGTTGAAACTCTTCCGGGAGGTCATGACAACACGACCGTCCTGTTCGACTGCTGTCGTCATAGTGAGGACGCCGTCCTCGTCCAATTGCCCGGCGATTCTGCCGCGGAGCGCCAGCGGAACGACCACCTCGCCGCTCTCAGAGAAGGTCGTCACAGAGGAATAGGCATTGCCGGGCGCATCCCAGGCCACGTTCGCATCCGAGGCCCGCCAGGTCTCCTCCTTCACCGCCGCGTAACCGGATACGACCACGTGCGTGAAACGATGCCACGTGCGCCCGATGCAGGTCGCGACGCCGTCGCGCACCACGTACCGCGCCTCGGAACGGACGCATCCATTCTCGTCCGGATGCGCTGCATCTCCCTCCAGCGGTGCATAGCCGTACACCGTCACCAGGGCATTGGATACGCCGGCCAGCGAAGAGAGGACTCCCTCGCCGTCCACCTCTGGGAAGACGTCGGGCACGGGGCTGCCGTCGCGCTGGGTCACGCGGAGCCGCTCGTAGCCGTTCTCCGTCCACGTGTGGTACTCCCACGGCCGATCATCGCCCGACATGAATCTGAGTCGTCCATTCCTGGAACGGTATTCAGGATCCGTCCAATAGTCCGCGAAGCGTGCGACATCATGTCCAGGAGAACACTCCCGATAGTACGTCTCACGGAGCACGGCCGCCTCGCCACGTCCAATGCGCTCTCGGCGCTGCTCGGTGGATCCAAGCCATGTTCCGTCCGCCGTGAAGTGGTCGCGGTATTCGGTATACGTCCCTTCCACGTCATTGAGACGGTCGTCGACCGTCAGCTCCTCGCGCACACGGGAGACATTGTCCGTCTTGCGCCACTGCCAGCACGCCATGGAGGCGTCGTAGACGTAGGCCGCCGTCCAGTCCTCCATCGTGTTGTTCTGGCGGCTGATCTTGTGGAAGCGGACCGTGTTCAGGTCGCCGCCAACGTGTTCGATCTCCCAGGTGTGTTCATGCACGCCCGTCGACGTGGTCATGATCCGGACACGTACGCCGTCACGACCGCCGGTGAGCGCCGTGATCTCCAGCGTGCGGCCCCGCACGTCGCCGCACACGACCGTTCGGTTCCCACCATTCGTCGTCACGTTCACAACGGCGTCGCCGCGGACCTTGAGTTCGAAGACAGCCGGCGTGATGTGGATTGGCTCGTCCGTGTTGAAGAACGCGAACCCCGAGACCTGGTCCTTGCGCGGAATGCCGAGTGGGACCCGGAACTTGAGGGACCCGATCTTGCCGCCTTCAAATCCGTCGCAGTTCCCGTTCTCGCAGCCACCGCAGCCACCACATCCACCATCATCTTCCAGCAATCTGTCAGAACAGAACCAGCTCTCCGAGGTGTGCTCAACCAGTGCGCTCCACACGGGGACCCCGCCGACCGTCAACGAACCTGACGCACGCCCATCCCTCGTCTGACAGAACGTCTCCAGCCAAGGATAGTCTTCTCCGAGTCCAGACGAGACACGTCCTTCGCAGGAACAAGTCGTACCACCATCACCAGAGCGGATCCATCCCCTCCGCAAACACTCGCTGTCAAGGGGATATGCCTCCTCTATTTCATAGTATCCTTCTTCAATTTCAAGCCACTCACCACAGCCGCCCAAGAGTTCACTATGTTCACCTTCCCATGCGATACCTGGCTCGAGAACGATTAATCTATGTCCTCCCGGAACAGCTGCACGGGGAGCATGAAGCGCCTTTGCCGCCCGTGGTGTACACACTGCAGCCCCCCCCACCTCGAACACCGGGAAGTCATAAATACCGGGTCCCTCCGCGCGGATGAAGCCCCCTTCCGCTCCCCCCTCATAGCGAAATCCACACATGTCCGCATCCGCGACGACGCTTCCCAACCCCGAAATATCCAGTTCGTCTGCGCTCAGCGCAGCATGGCAGGGACGCCGCGAACGATCAATCGAAAGGTCAATCCGACTCTCCGCGCCCTTCGTGAACACATACGCCAGCGATCCATCGTCAAGCGGGATGCCCTCACTGCCCCCTTCGATCGACACGCGCGGTGCCCAGGCGAGCAAATGGACAGGTGTCGGGCTCCCCAGAATCGCCCTCGTCGCGCGGAGACGGAAAGTCAGCGACTGGACAAGATTGGACGACAGGGGAATTCGATAGCTGTCGCGATTCGGAGAGGCGTCCAGGACGATGACATTCGCCTCGCCATGGTCATCCACCCATTCAATCTCCAGATTCATCCCGAAGAGGCGCCATGCCCCGGCGGAACCTAGTTCGGACGAAAGATAGAACTGCTGGAGAGTGTTCGACCGATTCACGCGCACGGTCCGCTCGTAAACGACGTCAGTTCCTGCCTGCGGTGCTCGTGTCGCGAAGGCATCCCATAATTTCCAGCCCACCAACTCACCCTCGGTCTCGGCCTGGAGTCCTCCCACCGCGTTCGTCGGGTTCATGCCGCCCATCAGCTTCGTTTCAAGCGTGAATCCCGTATCATCGCGAGCCGTCAAGGTGTCGACGGCATTTGTTCCTCCAAACCAGTGGTTCTCATAGGCGTCGGGGATTCCATCTCCGTCGAGGTCGGCCAGGGACGTCTCGACCAGCGGATCGGGATCGGACCCATCCACGAGTCCATCGTGATCGGTGTCCGCATCAAGCGGATCAAGTCCGCGGGCGATCTCCTCTCCGTCGGGGACGCCGTCGCAGTCCGTATCCGGACGGCTCGGATCCGTGTTGTGGAAAAACACCTCGTCGCGGGTCGCAAGACCATCGCCGTCCCGATCGGCCGTCTCGGCGTCATCAGGGTGGAGACGGTACCAGCCCACGCTCGTCACATCGGTTCTCATCGGGACGGAGAGCGTGTGCCCGTTGTTCACAACGCCGACAAACGCATTCGTCAGCGCAGTTGCATCCCATTCTCCATTCTCCATTTTGCATTTTACATTCTTCAAGTCATAGCGGTAGACGAAACGACCGCTCTCGTCGAATACCGCCTGAAGCGAAACTGGCATGTTCGTCTCGCGGGCGAGGAGCACATCCTGCCAGGTCACGGAGACGGTCCCCTCGTCAGATTCCCGATACCAGACGCGGCTGGCGGCGTTGCTGGACGCGATGAGTGGCCAATTCGCCTCCGGCGCCACGCCGAGAGCCGTTTGAAGCGGCGCATAAATCACCTGGGGATTCCGCACGTCATCCTGGAGGCGACCATCGGCAAAGACGACGTACGGCAGATTGGTCGTGTCGACGGACGCCCAGTCATCCGCCGCGCCGCGCAGCCGCCACGGTTCGATGATCGTCGCACCCGGCGCCAGATCGAAGCGCCAGGCCTCGTCCGTGCGGATCCAGGTCTGCACGACGCCCGCGGCAATCTCATCCGCCGTGAACCCCTGTATCGCTTCGTCGGTATCGGAGGGACGGGGGATGAGGCTCAAGGCATGCGTCCTAGAAGACGAGGACGGCGATTGCGCATCCGCCTCGCCTTCCCTCCCTCCCCTTTCCATGCCCTGGTCATCCCCCGTCCCGTTGTTGCCATTGTCAGATCCCGGCTTCGTGCTGCCGTAGACGATGAAATTCGCCACAAATGCCAAGATGACGATCTGCGCGATGAGCGGCAGCTGTCTGAACGCAGCAATCATCCGTTTCATCGGCTGGATGCCCTGTTCGCGCAGCCAGACGACAACCATTGTCGGAACCAGCCCCGCCATCAGCGCGAGGCACACATACATCACAATCTTCCCAAACATCATCAATCCTCAATTCAGCGATTCACCTTCATCACTCATCGTTCATCATTCATCACTTATCACTTGAACCTGAGAACACATCCCCAGGGATACGCCGCCACCACGAGCCGTTCTGCCGCGGCGTCGACGCCGCGGACGGTGATCCGCATCAGATTCCACTCGGGGTTGTAGAGATCCGCCAGCGCGGCCGCATTCGTGACGGACGAGATCGACGCACCGTTCTCAGTCACATTGAGCGCGTGCGGCGTACCATTCCGCATACGGAGTGTCCAAGAGAGATCCTTCACGTCGTTTGTTGTCGCCGTCGCCTCCAATACCTCACGATTGACCAACCAGCGCCCGCAGTCCCAGCCGAGCGTGAAATCCGTCTCCGCAAGCGACAATGTGCCGTCTTCATCCGCATCACGGCCAATTGCGACCTGGACATTGTTGGACGGCGTGGCCAGAAGCGACATCCCAATACGGAAATCCTGGAGTTCCGCACCAACCGGGCGGGTCGCAAATATGATATTCGTCGACATCTCGGTGTCGGCCCACGGGGAGATCGGCAAGGTTTCGGGGCGTACAACCAATGCGACGGCATCCAAGGCCACGGCCATACAACAACAGATCGGTAACAGTTTCTTCATATTCCAAACAGTCCTTTGACTGCATAGAATACGAAACGAATCTTACCGAACGATTACCCAATTCTTACCGAGTCGGTAATATTCGACAAAAAAATCAAGAACGGAAGCCCTTGCTCCCGTTCCAAAATTCACAATCCGCCCCTCTACTCCCTATTTCCCCGCCCTAATTCCTGCTCCTCAATCCCCCACTCCCCAATTCCTAATTCCTAGTTCCTTATTTCCTAGTTCCTAGCCACCGGTAATTCAACGCGGAACGTACTGCCCCGTCCCTCAGCGGATTCAAGTCGAATCCGTCCCCGCCACCGCGTGATGATCGCGTGGACAAGTGCAAGACCAAGTCCATGTCCGGGCGTGTGGCGCGAATCGTCCACGCGATAGAATCGTTCGAAGATTCGTCCCTGCTTTGCCTTGGGGATTCCAATGCCGGTGTCGGACACCTCGAGTTCGACAAGTCCCCCCGGGTCCGCATGCAGAACGACGTGAACGGCTCCGTCCGTAGGTGTGAACTTGATGGCGTTGTCGATCAGGTTCGCGGCAAGGTGCTGAAGATGGGCCTTGGGGATGTGCAGTGGAATCGGCGTTTCGGATACGTCCGAGGAGAACGCCACCCCCTTCTCCGCTGCGACATCGGCATAGAGATCGGCACAGGCGCGGACGATCGCCGCGAAATCGACAGACGGCTCCTGTTGAGGCAGAGACGCATTCTGGACACGCGAGATCTCGGCATTCGAATCAATGACATCCACCAGCACGTCGCAGGATTCGATGATGGTGGGCAGCGCGTCCTCGGCACGCCCATTCCCGACGAGCGCCCCTTCGGCGGCATTCCGGATATGCGTGACCGGCGTCTTCAGATCGTGGAGCACGCCCCGTGTCAGATCAGACAACTCCCGCTGCAGCGTCTCGATGCGCCGCGCCAGTCGCCAATAGACCAGAATGCCAATAAGCAACAGAAGTCCTTCGGAAAGCCCTGTCCAGCAAATAACCCAGAACGCGTCGTGGACAACCTGTGCGAGACGGTCCGGCCCCAACCGCGAATACAGGAAATAACAGCCGCTGACCACGGCCACGCCGGTGGAGAAGATCATCGCCCCCACGAGAAGCGGGATGCCCGATCCATTGACCACACGCCTGATTTCGCTCTGGTCAAACCAGGACATAGCCCAGACCGCGCTTGGTGGTGATCAGATCTCGGCCCCCGAAGGTACAGAGTGCCCGACGAAGTTTGTGCATGCGGACCGCAACAAGATTCTTGTTCATCGTCGCGTGCATGTCCCAGACCCGCTCGAGGATGGTGGCAGCCGAAATCGTCCGCCCGACGTTGCGGAGCATGTACTCCAGAATGGCATACTCATACGGCGTCAGCTCAATTGGTTTTCCGGCACGCGTGGCAGATTGCCGAACCGGGTCGACCACCAGATCTTCATAGACGAGCAGGGATTCTCCGCGGGAGGGTGTCAACCGACGCTGCACAGCCTGGATTCGGGCAATCAGCTCATCGATCGAGAACGGCTTGCAGAGATAGTCGTCGGCTCCACGCTCAAGACCGGAAATTCGATCCGCGACTTCGGTCAATTGACTCAACACGATGATGGGCAACCGCTTCCCGTCCTCCCGGATCCGCCGAATGACCTCGAGGCCGTTCATTGTCGGCAACATGATGTCGACGAGCGCCAGCCCATAGTCGCCGGCCTTCAGCTTGAAATAGCCCTCCTCGCCATCGGCAACGCATTCACACGTATAGCCATGCCGCTCCAGCGCCTCCCTGACAAACTCAGCCTGGGCCTTGTCATCCTCTATTATTATCGCAGTCATCGACCATCATTATAGCACTATTTCGCCCCGTAGATGCTGAATATGAGATTTCTACGCTTCCGTACCAGGGACACCCAATCATCATCAGCTCGGCAACGTTCGAATGTAACCGCGATAGATAACCCAACCAGACCTATCCCTCATCAATCCGTAGAGCAATGAAAGCGTTGAGTTCCTGGCGGATTTCTCGCCAACGCGGTAGCCTTCTATCCATTGTCTTCTCAAACAGAACCGAATGGTTCGGAACGCTGAGATGGACGATCTCGTGCACAACCACATACTCGATGCATCGGATCGGCACGCGAGCCAGCGCAAGATTAAAACGAATACGACGCTTTCGCGCGTTGCACGATCCCCAGAGATTGCGCATCCTCCTCACCTCGAAGACGATATCGCCAGACTCACCCGCAGCCTCCACGCTGCGCGACATCAGGCGGGCAAGCACATGCCTCAGTTCTTCTCGATACCATTCTAAGACTCTCCTCTCCCGAGCAGAGCGAGACTCCAGTCCTCGGCCAGATAGTATGACATTCCGCCCCTCTCTCCGGACAGTCGGGACTCCGTCACCCTTTCTGACCGTCAGACGATAGCGCTTGCCGAGGAAATAGATGTCTTCACCACTTTCATACTCTCGTCTGGACTGCCGGGGTTGAGACAGGACCGCGGCAATCTGCTTCCTCATCCACGGCAGTTTCGACACGAGGAAACTTCGCAGATCGGCGTCCGGCAAATCAATTGGCGCGCTGACATGGACCCGCGCATCTGGTGGGAAGACCGACAGATGCGTGTGCTTAATCGCCTTGCGCTCAACGACGATCTCAATTCCGCCAACGATCATTTACAGAAGCCCCGATCCAATGTCCATGGATTCGCCATCGAACTCTGCCTGGCGTTCAACGATGCGGTAGATTTCCGCCGGATTGTACCCCGTTTCCATCAACGCAAACGCAAGCGCGTGCTCGACTTTCTTACGCCGAACGGTGTTTGTCCTGAAGCCAGGCTTGACAGAGGCCACGACGGCGTCATAGACCTTGAGCGTCAATTCAACATCTCCCCCAAGGTTGTCCAGAAGGTTCTTCTTGGCCTCGGTGTCGATTCGCGGATCACGGCTCTCCTTCTCGGCCTTCAGCTCCTCGCAAAGCTTCATCATGCCTTCGAGGAACTTCTTGTATTCGACCTTCTCCTGCAGATAGTCCGCGAGCAGGCGGTTAATGCGCTCGGAGAACTTTTTGAACTCGGCCGGGTTCGTTTCGCGCTTGCGGAAGACATACTTCCTCACATTGGCGGCCATCGTCTCTGCCACCCCCCGTTCGCCTCCAGCCGCCTCCGTCTCGCCTGGATCCGTGGCTTCGGGATTGCCCTGGCCATCCTTTTCAATGACATCGAGGAACGAGAAGTTGTCGAGATTGCCAAGCTTTGTCGCATGCGTCGCCGTCACATAGTCGTCGAGTAGCGCGCGCATCTCCGCGTCAAATTGGCGGAGGTCGGCGAAATCCCCGCAACGCTTCATGATCGCTTCGCGGATCTGGTCGAAGTCCTTCACCTCGTTCTTGAGCTGCGCGGCCTCTTCCTGCGAATACACCTTGAGAATCTCGACCGCCAACGCCGCATAGGCTCGAACCGCCGCATAGCACGCTTGGTAGAAATCCTCGCGTTTCTGGGCATTCCTCTGCAACTCGTCGATGTGATCCTCAGCCGGCGTCCTAACCTGATCATAGCAGAACCAGTCAAAGTAGTCGTCGATGGACTTCGGAGCCTTCACCGGCTCCGCGAGCGCACGGCACTTCTCCAACGCGTCCTCCAGAGCCGACTTTCCGGCTTCGAGATCGTTCGTCAGCAATCCGGCGACATCCTCCTTGTCATAGCCCGAGAACGCCCCGTTCGTATAGTCCTCGATCGCCCCCTGGATGTCTTCGAAGAGGTGTTTGTAATCGACAATATGCCCGTAGTCCTTATTCTCGCCGTTCAGCCGGTTCACGCGGCAGATCGCCTGGAAAAGAGTATGGTCGACCATCTTCTTGTCGATGTAGAGATACGTGCAGCTCGGCGCGTCGAAGCCTGTGAGAAGCTTGTCCACGACAATCAGCAACTTCATTGCACCGGGGCTGTTGACAAACCAGTCCTTCGCCCACGCCTCAAACTCCTCGGGCGTGCGATCGCCGAACATGTACTTGGCCATCTTCTGTTTGTACTCGGCTTCGGTCGCCATCTCGCCCGTATACCCCTCCGCGAGCGTCGGCGCCTTGCCGTCATAGCTCGTCACAACGGCACACCGTCCCTTGAGCGGCGTGTTGTTGTACTCGAACATCTCGTAGTAGCGGAATGCCTGGTAGACATTCTCGCAGACGAGCATCGCGTTGCCCCACCCATTCTTGAGCGCAGGCTTGAGCGTCATGTCCTTGCAGATGTCCGTCACGATCCGCGTAATGCGGTCCTTGGACGAAAACAGGTTCTGCATGTTCGCCCAGCGCGCCTTGAGATCCTCCTTGGCCCGCGGCGTCAGAGATCTTGTCGACTCGTCAAACAGCGAATCGAAGGTGACGTCCTCCTTCAGCTGCTGCTCGACGTCCCGCGCCTCGTAGCGCAGATCGAGGATGACGCCGTCCTTGACGGCTTCGTCGAACTTGTAGGTGTGGATATACGTTCCGAAATTCGCGGCGGACGTAAGCTCGCCCTTGTCGACGCGCAGAAGCGGCGTTCCCGTGAAGCCGATCAGCATCACGCCTTCGCCCATGATCTTCTTCATGGCCTTGTTGAGCATACCGCCCTGGGTGCGGTGGCACTCGTCGACAAATACGAAGAGATTGCCCTTCGCGCTGAATCCGGCGGGCAGATGCTCGGCAATCTGCTCCATGTACTGCGCGACGGTCGGTTTACCTCGCAGTTTCTTGTCAATTTCGGAAAGCTTCTCCATCGTCGGATTACGCGCAATACCGAATTTGTGGACGAGGGTCGTCACCAGCCAGTCGGTGCTGGTGTTCAACGTCTTGATGAGATCGTCGCCACTCGCCGCCTGATGCGGCTTCTCCCCTGCCTCGCGGAATCCGTTCGTGATCTGCTTGTCCAGTTCGTCGCGGTCCGTGATGATGACCACACGGGCATCTTTCTGATTTTCGCGAATCCACTGCGCCAGCCACACCATCATCAACGACTTGCCCGAACCCTGCGTATGCCAGATAATGCCGCTCTCTTTCTTCGCAATGCGCGGCTTGGCGGCATCCAGCGCAAAGACCTGGTTGGGACGCATCACCTTTTTCACGCCCGCATCGAACACGATGGAGTCGTGGACAAGCCCCAGAAAGCGCCTCGGCTCGAACATCTGGAGAATCGAACGGTCCATCGCATTCTTGATGTCGGCCGGCGTAAACACGCTTTCCGCACACGGCTTTCCGCACGGTTCCTTCCACTGAAGCCAGTATTTCGGCGGCGTGAGCGTCGTTCCGTACTTGATGCCCTCCGATTCGCTACCCGAAACCAGCAACTGGGCCGTGGAGAAGAACCCAGGGATCTCCCCTTCCTGCTGATTGCGCCAATTCTGCCGGACGCCTTCCTCAATGGACACGGTCGCCTTCTTGAGCTCGATGACGGCGAAGAGGATGCCATTCACATAGAGGCACACGTCGGGCCGCCGATGCGTGACCTCGCCGCCTGTCGTGGGAACGCTGACCTCTTCGGCAATTGAGAAGATGTTGTTCAGCGGATTCTGCCAGTCGACCAGCCATGCCTGCTTCATCGGCTTGCCAGGCTCAGTCGGCACCGGTACTGGATAGCGCAGCATGCGGTAGACTTCTTTGTTGGCATTGTAAAGGGCCGTCCTGGAGGTGCAATGCGCCACCTGCTTCAACTTCGCAATCACGCCCGAAATCTGCGCCTTCGTCAGCTTCTGCACATTGGCCAGAAACTCCTCCAGCACGGCGGCATTGATGTTGCCGTTGTCCTGCTCCTTGAGGTTTCCCCAATAGCCATATCCGAGCCGCTCGCGCATCAGCGCGATCACGCGGTTCTGGACCGTACGTTCAACGTCAACCGTCATCCCCGAACCTCCTTGGTGAAATCACGAAACCGATACTTGCCCTTGCCTTGGCCGACAACTGTATCCAGCAATCGATTTCTCAACATCAAGCCAATCAATTTACTTGCACCGCGTTCCTTAAGCTCTGTAACTTTACAGACCTCCCGACGTCCGAAAACAATCTCCGTGCCAAACTGCAAGAAGAGTTTCGTTATATGTTCCACTGTCGGCTGGTTCAGTTCAAGCTCCGCAATTTCGTTCCGAATGTGCACGTCCTTCGGGTCAATGTGCACTTTCCCCGAGTCAATGTGCACTTTCTCATCCTCAATGTGCACTTGCACTTTCTCCAAACCAATAGATGGTTTCCCGAACGGAAAGCGAATCGGCTCCAGCTTCTTGAGCGAGACCGAAATCATGAAATGATTCCCTTCCGTGAAAACGGGATCGGCCCCGCCATAGTCTAGGCAATACTTGTAGAGATTCCTCACCCCTGAACCCAGACGATCCGCACGGCCGATTTCCCTGAAGAAACCGGCGATAATGGGGTTCTTCGCCCGCGGGTTCACGTTCTCCGGCGTCACGCGGCCATCGCGTGTCGGGTTGCACGGGTTCGACACGTACATGCGATCCCGCTCAATGACAAATTCCGATTTGTCCAAACTCGTGAACTCGCGATGGATCAGGACATTGGCCACCATCTCGCGCACAATGATCTCGCGCAGATTCAACCGCTTGTCGTCTTCAAGAAAGAATGGCGCCGGCAGGTGCTTGCGGGAGAATTCCAGCAATTCATCGTAGCTCTCCAGCAAGTTGGTGCGGACGATGCGCCGATCGTCGTAGCGGTCGACATTCACCACACGCAGCAAGGCGTCCGTCTCGTACTGCGGACAGATCCGCATCAACGTCTCGTCCTTGCCCAGAAGGAGGACCGCTGCCAAATTGAAGCCGCTTTGAGCCGTTACCCGATCCTCGGCGAACAAACCCGAGGCCCTGAAAAGTTCTTCATCCGTCATCTCCATCCACGGATGCCGTCGGCCATCCGTCAGATGGTTCTGCGCCTCCTGACGAACAAGCGGCAGCAAGTCCAGCCGGAAGTCATCAAGACTCAGTGTCGGAAACACCTCTCGTTCCGTGTAGATGCCCTTCTTGCGAAGGTAGAGATCGGCGATCTGCGAAGTCGCCACGACTTTCACATCGACTTCGCCGACGCGGTCGAAGATGTCGCCCTTATACGAATGCACATCCCCGCTCACCGGCACATGCACATGGATAATCGTCCGGCCGTTCCAATCAAATGACTCAATCTCAATATAGGGCGAGGGCTTGAAGACGTTCGGATTGTTGACGACATTGACAACGTTCTTCATCATCGCCGCCGCATTCGTAGGATTGACACCCTCGACAGTTCCCTCATTCAACACCCCGAGGAAAATGTCGCCGCCGAAACGATTCAAGAACGAACAGATCGACTCGAACACATCGTGCTCAACCTCGTTCCCACATCGCTTGAACTCAACCGTCGATGTCTCGCCGATCAATAGCATACTCGCGAATTTTTCTAAGTCGATCATAGATATAAACTCTTGCTCTATTCACCGAAGACGTTATTCCCAACAAGCCGGTCGATGCCCGCGAACCCAACGCCCATTGTTTACCTTGGCATTTTCATCTACAGAGACAATTTCAACTTTGCAAGAATTAATTTTGTAACTCATAATAAACTCACAAATCTCCTTAACGTCACCGACAGAAATGTGCAAGTCATCAATGACCTTTGAGGTAATTGCAAAACCCCTCGGACACCCTGTCGCCGGCCCTGCCACCC
>JAUNMP010000296.1 GCA_030537465.1 bacterium | reverse complement strand
TGATGCCACCAATCTCACGGAATCAAAACATTTGGTGATGGCAGTTTTATTCTTAAGGAATGTCCAAGGAAACATCCGTATCCACAATTCCCCAAACGGGAATATGCAGCGCCACAATGTGACGACCTAATGGTAAAACTCCCACTGCACAGAACCTCAACTCGTTCTACAGTGGGAACTGAATTCGCCGGGGCCCCATGCGCATCAACACAGACCTCCTCCGTGCCGAATACCGCAAAAGGGAGAAGCAGTCCTCCCACTCGGCCCCAGCAGAACCCGCATGTTGATTGATGCAAAAAACTCCTCATGCTCTGATTATAACATAATCCCCCCCTCTTCAGTGCCTTGGGAGCGGAAAATGAATTTCACGGAACTTTTCAGGACACATGGAGGTGGACGCGGCGGATAACAATGGCGCAGGGAGAGAGGTCGACGGGACTCCCCCAAAATGAACAATCAAGTAGAATAGGGGCCCTCCACCAGGGGACAGAACAGAAAGGAACCACATGAAGCCATCGCCAGCCCAGCAACTGCAGAAGACACAGCAGGCCCTCGCCCATGAACGGGCGATGCGGGAAGTACTCCAGCTCGTAAACAGGAGGGACTTCCCCGACAAACGGCATCATCAATCTTCGGTTTCACCACACGAATGGCGAAAGCCTTGGCCTTGATCAAGATGAGCGAATCGGACATAAGCGGCGGTATTCCTTTCAAGAATAAGACCAAGCGATTATATCACATCTTGATTACCTATTACCTCTTACTTCTTACCTCTCACTTTTCTACGCCCCTCCTTGCCAGCCGCGCGTTTAGGTTTGAGGTTAGAAGCAAGAGGTTAGAAGTAGTTTGCTGACGCAAACTGGCGGAGGGTGAGAGATTCGAACTCCCGGACCACGTGAATGGTCAACGGTTTTCAAGACCGCCGCGATCGACCGCTCCGCCAACCCTCCAAAGGTGACTTGGCGTGTATTATACACTATTTCGCGGAAGTGTGAAACCGCGAAATGGCATCACTTGTTCTTGTGGCCGGCAAGCGTTTCGGCGATGTTCAGATAGTAGGCGCGGACGCGTTCGTAGGCGTTGATGATGTCGAGCTCGACCAGCACGCGGATCGACGAGCCCGGATCCTCCGGGCCAACACGCCCCAGCTGCGCGAGGCGGCAGTCGCGGATGAACTCGTGGATGCTCTTCGACTCGTTCTGCACCTCCTGGATGTCAATCGTCGGACGTGGCGAGCGGATCCACGGGGAGACCTTCTCGGCGAAGGCATTCACGCGATCGTGGACGGAGAGGATCACCTGAACCGATCCTTCGGACATCTTCTGCCCCTGCTTGCGGAGGCGCTTGACGGCCTTGAGCACGGCGGCGGCCTCGTCGGAGACGCTCTCGAGCTCGTCGGTGAGACGCAGCAGCCGACGCGCACGCTCCGCCACGTCCCAGCTCAGACGTTTCGACATCACGCTGCCGAGGAAGTCCGTGACCTCCTTCTGCACCGTGTCCAGGATGTCCTCGCGATGGGTGATGTGCGCCTCAAGCGCCTCGTCGGACTCGCCAGCCAGAACTTTGCGAGCACAGTCGAGGAGCTCGAGATTGCTCTCACGCATGAAGGTGACTTCCTGCAGAGCCTGGTCGCAGGCGATGACCGGAGACACCTGCACGCCAACCCGCAGACTCGAGAGATGGGGCTTCTCATTCTCCGGCTGCCTGACGATTTTCTCAATCAAGCGTGCGAACTGCTTCACGAACGGGAAGAGCAGAATGCCACGACAACAGGCGAAGAGCGTATCCGTCACCGCAATCGGAGCCATCATGTGGGTGAAAGCCTGAACGGACTGTCCACTCACCGTGATCGTCTCGGGATTGGCATAGTTCGGGAAGAGCCACGGTCCAACCTTCACGAAGAACACGTAGAAGAACGGAATCAGCACCACCGAGCCAATCGCATTCGAGAGCGTATGGGCGAGAGCCGTGCGCTTCGCATCCGCCGTCCCGCCGATGGCGGCGATCCAGCCCGTCGCCGTCGTGCCGATGTTCGCGCCGAAGAGGACGGCGATCGCCACGTCGTAGGTGATCAGGCCCTGCTGGGCGAGGGCCATCGCGATCGCGATCGTCGCCGCCGAGCTCTGGATGACGGCCGTCAGCAGCATCGCCGCGAAGGCGATCTTGATGACGCCCCAGAAGCTCTGGGCGCTCATCGTCGTGAAGACGTTGGCGAAATCGGGGTTCTGCTTGATGGGCGCGACGCCCTTCGACATGAAGTAGAGGCCGAGGAAGACCAGCCCCAGGCCGATGAACGTGAGCCCCAGGTTGTGGACCCGCTCGCCACGCAGGAAAAAATAAAGGGCACCGCCCAAGGCGATACCCACGAAGCCAAGCACCTGCGGATTCGGCGCATAGGCGATGATCCACACAGTCGCCGTCGTACCGATGTTCGCGCCGATCAGCACGTTGATGGCCTGCGGGAGCGTCATCAGCGCCGTCGAGACGAACCCGACCAGCATGACGGTGATGATCGAACTCGACTGCACCAGCATCGTCGAGAAGATGCCCGTTCCCACGCCGATGAGGCGATGGCTCGTCGCATGCGCCATGAACTTCCGGAGTCCGCCACCTGCCGTCGCCTGCAACCCCTCGGAGAGATGCTTCATACCCAACAGGAAAAGCCCAAGCCCCCCCGTGACGGTCACGAGGATAGTGAGGATCAGCGACATATTCTCTTTCATGCGGCGGATAGTATACCAAAAAACCGCCGCTCTCGGAGAGCGGCGGCCTTGAAATGGTTCTCAAGTCGGCATCAGAAGCCAACGTTCGGAACCGTGTAGCGGTTGCAGGAGCTGTCGTGGAAGTTCGCGAACTCCGTGACGATCGCGCCCTCGGTGCCGCCCATCATGAAGTGCCAGCTGCCGGTCTTCGGAAGCTTGTGGGCAATGCCGTCCGGGATCCACTTCTCGACGTGGAGGGACTTGAGGAGCGTGGGCTTGTCGGCCTTGTGGTCATAGAGCAGCGCGGAGAGGTTCGCCTTCGCCTCGGGGAACTTGTCGAGGTTGGGCTCGCCGATTTCGGAGAAGGAGTAGACCCAGCCATTGCGGACGAGCCAGCTCTCCATCTTGGCGGGGATGTCCTTCTTGTAGATCTGGCCGGTCCAGCGGTCCTGCGAGACGTTGTCCGCGACGGGCGTACCCGGCACGTGCGAGTGCTCGGCGATGGACTGCAGCGGCAGCAGGAAGATGTCGTGGCCGAAGTACTCTTCCTTGATCTCGTCGACGAAGAGCACGCCGCCCATGCCGAACTTGGCGAAGTCGCCCTTCGCGAAGTCGGTCGCCCAGAAGCCGAGGTACTGCGTCTTGTCGGTCTGCTTCGTCTGCTCGAGCATGAACTTCTCGTCCGTGAAGGAGCGGAAGACCGGGTAGTTGAACTTGCGCATGAGGTCGAAGTAGGCTTCCTTGCCCTTCGCCGCGTCAAACTTGCCGCTGCTCATGCCATTGGCGTCAATCGTGCCGCCGACGTAGAAATCCTTGTTGTTCACCATAGCGCATCCTTTCTTGCACGAACAGGCTGCACCCGTGGTGCAACCAGACATCATACCGGCCGACATGGCCACCGCAGCCGCACCCGCGCCTGTGGCGATGAATTCACGTCTGTTCATCTTTTATATCCTCTTTTAGTAGAAATCGAAATTAAGACATTTTCGTCTTCCCCACGAGCTTCATCAGCACGAAGGTGGAGACGACCGAGGCCGCGATCAAACCCGCGCCCAGCGCGTAACTGCCGGCACCACCGAACGCGTAGACCAGATAACCACAGCCGAACAGGCAGGTCCAGACCGCGAAGCAGCCAACCACCATGCAGAGAACGCCCATCGGAAGCTCCTTGAGATCCGCATGGATGAGTTTGTCGAACGCATCCAACGTCTCCTTCGGCTCCTTCGGCGTCGCAAAGGTGACCGCCAGCCAGCCGATCGTGGTGAAGAGCACGCCAAGGACGAGCTTCCACGCCCCGAGATTCAGCCACTCGGCACGCCAGCCCTCCTTCAACCAGTCCTCGAGCCCACACGCCGGGGCGCCCCACTGGAAGAAACACGCCACGAGGAACGAGATGATCATCGCGGAGATTTCGCTCCACGCATTCAGACGGTGCCAGAACCAGCGGAGAATGTAGATGAGGCCCGTGCCGGCGCCAATCTGGAGGATCAGGTCGAAGCCGCCCTTCGCGTTCTGGAGAACGAGCGCCATGATCGCACAGCCGACGAGCAGCACGAGCATGAAGACGCGGCCCATGAGCACCTGCTTCTTCGGATCGGCCTTGGGATTGACGAAGCGAACGTAGAAGTCCTGCACGAGGTAGGACGATCCCCAGTTGAGGTGCGTGGCGATGGTGGACATGTAGGCAGCCACGAGCGACGCGGCCACAAGGCCCAGCCAGCCGGCGGGAAGCTTCGAGATCATCGCGGGATAGGCCATGTCGTCCTTCACGAACTGCGCCGCGGCATCCGGGAAGGCCGCCTGCAGCGCGGCGATGTCGGGGAACACGACGAGCGAGGCGAGGGCCACGATGAGCCAGGGCCAGCTGCGGAGCGCATAGTGGAGGAAGTTGAAGAGCATCACCGCGCCCACGGCGTTCTTCTCGTCCTTCGCGGAGAGCATGCGCTGGGCGATGTAGCCGCCGCCGCCGGGTTCGGCACCCGGATACCAGGTGGCCCACCACTGCAC
>JAUNMP010000295.1 GCA_030537465.1 bacterium | reverse complement strand
AAGTCGGTAGACAGCTGGCAACAGATCGTCGACAAGACAAGGTTGTCAAAGACTCGTGTGATGAAGAAGGCTAAGGCATTTTCCAATGTGATTCGGTCGAAGCTTGAGACGGCTGCCAAAGTGGAAATCGATACATATTCCATCGCGTATAGGGCCATTGACGACGGTTGGAGCAAAGATACTATTTCCGAGTCATGGAAGGGTAGACTCGAGGAGGTTATGCCGAAGCTGCCTGGACCGATAGTGGAGGAGTTTCTGTCTGAAGTTAAGGATGAGTTTGAAGAACTCATGAAGGATTTTGACTTCATTCATGATACCTATATTTCCGATGACGACACTTCTTATTCTCTGCCTTGGAGCGACATGTTCAAGGTTGGAGGGTTTGTCGCAGGATGCTTATCGTTCGCGGCAATGGTTGGTTGGATTCCCGGTGGGGGATGGGTTGTTGGCGGATTGGCTGCGCTCGCTGCAGTCTTGGGCATAATTGCAGGTTTCTTCAAGAGTAAGACAACGAAGGTCCGCGAGTTACAGGAGAAGCTGGATAGTGGACTAAGTAACTGTGTTGATTCGGTAGCGGCGAGCATGAAGGAAAAGTGTGAGACAGAGATCTTCCCGCGGATCTTCAGCCAATATGACGCGATGCTTTCCCTTCAGAACGGCATGCTTGAAATGTGTCAGTGTTTTCTGGCTGAAAATCAGAAACTACTCGACGCAGCCAACCGAAATCGGCAACAGATGGAAAAGCGTCTCAAGGAAATCGGAGGTTGAAAATGAATCAGGTTCAATTCGTCGAAGGACTCGGAAAAGTCAACAAGATTCGAGCGGAAGTCGTGAAACTGGGTGAGGATCCGCTTTTGAAAGAGGCTGTGTCCAAGTTAGAGGAGAAGCTGGAGCAGAAGGATAACGAGTGTCGTTTGACGGTCGCTGTCTGTGGGCAGTATTCTGCTGGCAAATCAACGTTGATTCACGCTCTCACGGGTGACAAGACGATTGCCATTGGACAGGACGTTACGACAAGCCAAGTCACGACCTATCCGTGGGGAAAGAACTGTCTGCTGGCTGATACGCCTGGAATCTGCGCTGGACATGAGGATCATGATGAGAAGTCTAAAGCATATATGGCCAGTGCAGATTTGCTTGTTTATATGGTTACGATTCAGGGGTTCGACCGAATCGTCGAGCCGGATTTTCGAAAGCTGGTCCTGGGGCAATACCCGGAGAAGTCAATGTTGCTCATGAATAAGCGCAACGAGGAACCGGAGGAGAACGAACCGAATTGGCGCAAGGACGCCGAGGCGATTGTTGGTGGCGCGGAGATGCTCAAGAAGCTCCGTTTCGCAATCATTGACGCCGAAGACTATCTGATCGGGATGGAGAATAAAGAGCAGGTTCTGATTTACAAGAGTAGATTCAACGATTTTGTCACAGAGCTGAATGGGTTCGTCAAGGAAAAGGGATTGCTTGGGAAAATCGTCTCGCGCATAGATGAGATGAACGTGGCACTTGTTCCGATTTGCGAGGACTTTGCTCACGCACCCGTTAGGGATGAGTTTGTCAGAAGACAGAAACGGGCGATAGCTGCGGCAATCAAGGGATGTGATAAGGCGATCTTTGAAGCTGGCATACGCATTAGGCAAAGGGTCAAGGAGATGAAACATCGTCTGGTTGGCTTATTGACCGATGAGACCATGAAGGAGTTTCAGCTTGCTATGGATAATGCCCAGACTGACCTGGAGCAGATTCTGGCGGATTCGATTTTGACGGATGAAATCGCTGCGGCCCTTGGAGAATTGTCGGAGGGATTGGAAGCCGTGAACATAGATGCGACACGTTATGACGAAACGATTCTTAAGTGTGCGAAGAGCCTGCCGAATTTCGACAAGTTCGGCACGATTGATCTCTCGCTTTTCAAGTCTGGCGTAGGCGAACTTGGGAAACTCCTCGGAGGTGTGACGAAGGATGGTGTCGTTCAGGTTGCTCATTTCTTCGGGCACTCGTTTAAACCCTGGGGAGCAACGAAGCTATGCAATGGTCTCAAAGCGGCCGGACCATGGTTGGCCGGTCTTTCAACGTTCATTGATGGAGCTTCCATGCTTTTGGATAAAAAGCATCAGCAGAACCTGGAAAACACACGGGGAGAGTTGTCGTCAAGGTTCGATGAAATAGAGAATGGCGTTGTCGCGCAGTTGGAGTCGATGAAGACTGCCAGTGGGTCCGTCTTTGTGAGGTTGAAGACGGCGTATGATGATCTGGTCAATCGCGAAATGGAACTTGAGCGGCAGACAGAACGTAAACGCGAGTTGGCAGCCGCGTTGAAGGGCATTATAGAACGGCTTAATGAAGTTCGGGCACAGTTGGCTACGTGCTAGAGAGTCGTGCGAGAATTGCTGTTTGGATGTCCGTTGTCAACAACATCGTCGTCGTCGAGGCGTATGCGATCGGCAAGGCGACTCGGGACGCAGATCAGAAATGAAGGGAAGGGGCTTCGATGAGACAGGTGTCGCGGGTTGAGTACGTGAATGGTTGCGCGGATGTCTACGATGCGCGTGGGGTGATGCTCACGCGGCAGCGGTGCGACAGGCTCGTCGGCTACGGGCCCGAGGGCTTTGTCGTGATGCGCGGCAACTGCTACTGGGTCCACAAGGCGAACGGCCTGACGGCCATGTCGCCGCTGATCCCCTACTTCTTCGAGCAGAAGAAGTGGGAGATGCACGATTCGTATCTGCGCGTCATGTGCTGAAAGGGGAAGTCGACGTGTTTGAAAATCTCAAGGACATGCTTTGGGCGGCGAATCCGAAAAACCGGATTTGGCCGCAGAACCGGGATCCGCACATCAAGGGCCCGCAGCCTCGAATCCTCTCCTACGAAGCCGCCCTCGAAATGCGCCGTCGTCAGCGGGAGGCGAAGAGAAATGGGGATGACGCCGCTTCGCATGGCGCCTGTGGGAAAAATTGAAATGGACGACCGTTCTGATTGGCTGGAGATGGCGGGGAAGATCGCGCTGGGCGTTGGTGCCGGGGCGTTGGCGGCGGCGGGCGTGCTGGTCGCCAAAAGCGGTGCGGTGCAGAGTGCCGAGGCGAGGAAGAGGCGAAATGCCGAAAGGCGGCTCATCGACGCACCACGGGCGGGGACCCCGCTTCTTGTGTCGCTGGGCGGCATTGCCGAACACAGTGGCGTGTTTCTGGGACGGAGCCGTGTCGCGGAACTGAACGGGAACGGACGCCTGATGGATGTGTCCCTCTCCGAGTTCATCAACGGGATGGAAGACGCTTCCTCGAACATGCGATGGGGCACACGGATCTTCGCGGCCTGTGACAAGGTGTCGGGGACACCGCTGAGCGCCCTCCGAATTGCCCATCGGGCGCGGGACTTGATTGAGAAGGTCGGACAGGTAAAATACAATCTCTTTGGCAACAACTGTCATCTGTTCACCGCCTCGTGCGTCCGTGGAGAGCTGTCGGACGGGCTCTCCTTCTCGGATTGGATCAAGAACGGGACGTTCTCGATTGACCGCCTGGAGGAGGTGCTCAGCACGTTGTTGAACGGGGGACGTCCCATCGCGTGGTTGGGCGTCCGTGAGCCCACGCGGTTCTTCAACTACGCGTTGAGCGATTCCAAGCTCGAACGACTGCGGAAGGAAGGGCGGATCTGACGATGGCGCATACGATTCCCGAGCGGAAGATCGACTTGTGGCGATAACAGGTATGTCGGTTGTCGGCAAGGGACTCCTGGGGATCTTCGGGAGTCTTGGGTATCTGCCATTCAGAGGCGACTGTGTTCCGTTGGCCTCATATTACGGATCGTTGACGGTTGGAACGTTGTTTTGCATGGGTTTGATTTCTTCCGGACTTAAGGAGTGCACAAGTGAAGACCGATGAGTAATCGCTCAGAGTTCGGGGGGAACGTGTGCGCGGCCGTGGGTGGAGCCGATTGCGCCGGAAGCAGAATTGCCGCAGGGGACGGTGGGAAGCCTCACCGCAGGCATACACAGTTCCGCACGTACCCACCCCGTACACTGACCGGATCCGAATGCGAAGCACTTAACCACCACGGGTTCGGCTGGCTTGTGGTATACTATCCAGCTCACGCGGGACGGCAATCCAGCCGCCACCGCCCAAAAGGAAAAAGAAGAAATGGCAGAAGAAAACAAGTCCACCCTCGATCCGCTCGCCGCTCTCTGCAAGCGCCGTGGGTTCATCTACCACTCCTCCGAGATCTACGGCGGCATGCCGGGATTCTGGGACTACGGTCCGCTCGGCTGCGAGCTGAAGCAGAACGTCAAGCAGGCCTGGTGGCAGTTCACCGTGCGCGGCCGCAGCGACGTCGCCGGCCTCGACGCGACGATCATCATGCACCCGAAGATCTGGAAGGCCTCGGGCCACCTCGACACGTTCGCCGATCCGATGACGATGTGCAAGGACTGCAAGAAGCTCATGCGCGCGGACCAGGTGAAGGACATCTACGAGGATCAGAAGAAGAAGCCCCAGCCCAAGATCGCCGGCGCCGAGTTCTTCTGCCCCTACTGCGGCGGCGAGCTCACCGAGCCGAAGCCTTTCAACCTCATGTTCAAGACGGTCGTCGGCCCGATCGACGATCCCTCCAACGTCGCCTACCTCCGCCCCGAGACGGCGCAGGCGATCTTCGCCCAGTTCACGAACGTGCTCGCCACGTCCCGCCAGAGCGTGCCGTTCGGCATCGCGCAGATGGGCAAGAGCTTCCGCAACGAGGT
>JAUNMP010000294.1 GCA_030537465.1 bacterium | reverse complement strand
GGAATGCCGCGCGAACGCATGACACGCATGATCGGCTCCTCGCCGCAGAAGGAGACGGAGCGGTTACGGCGCACCATGTCGAGCGTCCGCGTCCAGACCCAGTCAGGCGTATTCGCCGCGATCTTGACATGCATCTTCGGCGTCGGAAGCGCGAGCTGGTCGTGGATGTCGAGGACAATCTTCGAGACCTCGTTGTACTCGGTCGTACCGTCCGCGCGCGTGCCGCCGATGTAGACCGGCTGTCCCCAATAGTTGTTGATCGAGCCCCACTGCCACCAGAAATGCGCGAGCTGGTCGCGGAACTCCGCCTCGGTCGTCCGTCCCGCCGCGAGATCCGCGCGATAGTAGGGCGTCAGAAGCCGGTCGATGTTGCCAAGCGTCCGCGCCTGGTACTTGTCGAAATTCTCGCATATCACCCAGAAGAGGTAAATGAACTGCAGGGCATCGTAAGCCGTCTCTGGGCGACCGGCACGAAGGCGCTTCAGCGAGGCGAGTTCCTTCGGCAGGCGCGGTCCTGGATCTCGGACGATCTCCGCCTCGGTCTCGGCGATCAGGCGATCCAGGAGACGGAGAACGGCGTCAATCGCCATGAGCTTCGACTGGCAGTAGACATTGTCCTTCCAATGGGCGAGAAGCTCGTCCTTCATGCCGCGAAAGCCGAGTGCGAGGATACGGTCCCAATCGGGCGAGCAGTGGCAGTAATCCTTCCAGATGGAGCACTGCCCCGACTTCCAGGCCTCGCCGATCTGCTTTCTCAGACCTGGCGTAAACTGATCGTCAACCTTGACGGCGCGCCTGCCCATCAGCGAACCGAACGGATGCTGGCGGTGGTAATGCCAGGACGCGAAGGCCGGATACCAGTCATGGTGCGAAACGCCGATCGCGGCGCGGTCGCAGCCGAATGCGAAGATGCGCGCCTTGACGAACGACCAGTCCTCGACCGGCTCGTACTTCTCGACCAGCTTCGCGAGCTCCTGGGCGAACTCCTCCCGTTCAAGGCCCGTGGACGGATTCGCCGTGGGAATGCGCCACTTCAGCTTCAGGTACTCGTCGTCCGACGCGAAGAGATCGAGCGGACGCTCCTCGTAGGGTGTCAGGACGACATTCCGCAGCTGGATCGTCACCTTGTCTTTGCCATAGGGTTGCGTCTGGAAGCCGATGTGGCCCGCGCGCGGAGCACGCACCGTACAACGGTTGACCTCGCGGCCGTCCCAGGAACAGACGACCTCCCCTTCAAAGGCGCGAACATGGAGACGGTGCCAAACGCCCGGCGTGCGCGTCACCGACGCGAGGCGTTCCACGCAATGGTAGCCCGCACCGGGAACGGGTGCCACCTGAGCCGAACGCGAATGGACGAGCCCCGGCCAGCCCCAGAGATCGCCGATGCCCGTCGTCTTCAACTGGAACTCAAGCCCCTGCGCATGGGATCCGTCACCGACGAGAAACGCCAACCCACCATCGCCGTAGGCCGCATCGGCATACTGGATCTCGGCGGAGAGTTCGAAGTCGCGCCAGAGCTCCTTCGTCGTCAGGACGAGCGGATGGCTGCCGTTCATCGTCAACACGCCGTCCACGAGAGAGTAGGTGGCGGCGACCTCCGCGGCCGTCTTCGCCGCGGGGCATCTGAAATCGGTCAGCGTTTTCCCGGCCAGCAGATCAACGGGGGCTTTGGAGACGGGAGCCGCGACCAGAGCAGCCGCAAAGCCGACGAAGAGAAAGAGCAGTGTCTGTTTCATATCTTACCTGAAGAGGATCATCATACCCTTGCCGATGACGTTCGCGACGCCCGTGCCCGCGAAATGGACGTCGTCCTTGTGCTGAGCGTTGGACTGCGAACTGCCCCAGGTGCCAGCGGCGAGGCTGTGGCCGTCGATGACGATTTCCTTGAAGACCTGCTCGACGCCGTCGGTCAGCTCAAGGACGGGATTCGGATTCGTGCCGAAGAAGTCGCCCCCGGTCTTCCGCGTGGTCGTCATCGTGAGCACGGTGTGGCGCGGATCGTCGAAGCAGTTCCCGTGATAGAGCTTCAATTTCGGATCACGGTTCGAGTCCACGGCGCCGACCTTGACCTCGGTGCCCTTCCAGCTGCCCGTCGTGTAGATTTCGAGCGGACCGTTGTGCACAAACAACGCGCCTGTGGACGTGTTCTTCCCCGTGAGCATCACGAAGTAGCCACCGCTCTTCTCGAACGTGACCTGCCCCTGAATCGTGCCGCGGTAGGTCGTGTTGGCGGTGTTGTGGAACGCGAAGAGGGTCGCCGGCGTGTCGCTCGTGATCACGCTGTTCCGGTCCGTGAGCAGGACGGGGCCACACTTCTGGCTGAACCCGTGCAGGTTCAGCGTCGTGGAGTTCGTCAGATTCAGCTCCGACGAGTAGTTGTGGAAGACGTCCTCCGTCCAGAGGTGCAGTTCGTTGCCGGACCCCGAATACTGGCCGCCGAAGGTAACGTTCACGGTGTTGCTCGGCACCTCGAAGTGGACCTTGCGCTTCTGCCAGAACTCAAGCGTGCCGCCCGTCACCGGTTTCTCGCGGATGCAGAGATCACCACCCGAACCGGTGAACGAGACCGTGCCGCCCGTCAGGCCGCCAGCGAACACCGTGTGGCCCGACAGCTGCGTGCGCAGCACGGTGCCGCCCTTGACCGTAACCGGCGCGGTGAAGAGGTTCGTGCCATAATCTGGGTGGAGGTAGAAGTTCGCCGACGGCGCGGCCTTGTCGCCCGTGACGACGAGCGGCTTGTCGATGACGCCACCAAAGTGGTCCCAGACCACGCCGGACGTCATGTCGACATAGACGGTGCCGCCTTCGTCCGCCGAACCGAAGATGCCCTTCTTCGACAGGATCTTCAGGACGCCGCCCTCGATCCGCACGTCGCCCTTGAACGTGTTCGTCGCCGCGAGGCCGAAGCATCCCTGGCCCGTGACCGTGAGCGCGACGTTGGACGGTCCGGACAAGCAGCAGGCGGGCGAGCCAGGTAGCTGGATCCGGCGCTTCTTGTTCACCGACAGGTCCCACGTCTGGCTCGCCGTCAGTTCGAACGGACACTCGAACGTCGCCTTGCGCCAGTCGCCGGCAATCGTCTCGGACGGGTCGTCCTCGAGCACGATGCCGCCCATGCCGATCCGCAGCTCGGCATCCGCGCCCTGCGCACGGAGCGTGAAGTCATTCTTCGCATTGAACTTGAGACCGCGCACGGACACCGGCCCTGTCGCCGTCGCCGAGGCGCCTCCCGTCGCGAAGACCGGCACGGCCATGCCGTCCGCAAGGTCCGGCAGAACGTCGTCCGCCCAGTTCGCCGCCGTCGAGAAGGACGTGTCGGCCCCGCCACCGTCCCAGACCGCGCTCGTCTCCAACGCAAGAGACGCGGCCGCAGACCACGCGAGCGCATCACCTGCCTCGGCCGTCGTCGCGATCGGGCCCGCCTTGAAGGCCGCCGCCACGGAGCTCGGACAGAACTTCGCCTGGATGCGGTCGTAGAGGCCCGCCACGCCGTCCTTCTTGCACGGCACGTAGTCGCGCACGAGCGTACCGCGCTCCCAGATCTTCGCGGCCTTGACCTGGCACATCCCCGTCTTCGAGAAGGCCCCGCTGCTCCCGTCCCGGCGGAACGGAACCGGCAGCGCCGTCTTGAGCGCGGTGTACGTGCCGCCCGAAATCTCCACCTTCCGCTCGTCGTCGAGATACGCGCCGGACGGGCCGAGCCGCAGCTCGTGGAACCCGTCGTTCGGATTGTAGGTCGCGAAGCTACCGTTCTTCCCGAAGAAACCCCAGAAAGTCGTACCACCGTTCGTGAAGAGGTAGAAGTGGGTCAGGATGCCGAAATAGCAGACATCCGCCGGACACTTCGCCGTAACGGCGACCTCGCTCTGCGGCGTGACGACCCAGCCCGTGTCGACGAAGGCGCTGCCTGCGCTCTCGACGTACTCGAGTTCCACGTCATAGGGGGCGTCCTCGGTAGACTTCCAGAAGAAGCGCACCGTCAGGCCGTCGTTCCACCAGCTCTGCGGCAGCGCCACGGTCGCCTCGGACGCATCGGCCGCGAACTTCGCGAAGTACGCCCGCTGGCTCCAGGCGGCGAGATCCGCCCCCTTGTCCTCCGTGTCCGCCACGGCGATCACCACGCCCTCGTCGTGCGCCCCTTCGACCGCCACCGTGATCTCACCCGCCACGAAGTCCTTCGTGCCGACGGCGAGCGCCGGCGCAAAGCGGATCGCATCCGTCACGGACTCGACCGCGCCGCAGTCCTCGGCTGCCGGACCGATCTCCGTTCCCGCCGTGAATGCACCGGAGCCCTTGACAGCGGCGAACTCACCCATCACGCGGTCGTACAGCGTGACGACACCCTCGCGCGTGCGGCACGGCACATAGAAGCGCCGCGGTTCGCCTGCGACCTCGATCTGCGCCGCGGAGATCGTGCACGCGCCCTGCTGCTTGGCGATCGCGCCGCTGCTCTTGTCCCGGCGGCCGAAGAGCGAGACCGTGTGGGCGACCGGCGCAAGCATGAACGTGGACGGATCGTGCGTCGCGTAGCGCTCGCCGTCGATGTAGGCGCCCGTCGCGTTCAGGCGGTGCTCGCGCAGGCCCGTCCCGCGCGGCGCGGTGGCCGTGCTACCACCGCCCGAACCCGGCGCGCCGAAGAACATGTAGAAGTACGATGACTGCGCGTTGTCCGTGCCCTTCTGGTTGCTGAAGAGGTAGAACAGGCTTGAGATGCCGAACGGCGCCATGTCCATGTCGTGTGCCGCCGTCACCCGCAGGTCGATGTCCGTCGTCGCCTGCACGCCCGTGTCGATCCA
>JAUNMP010000293.1 GCA_030537465.1 bacterium | reverse complement strand
GCATATACAAAAGGAGAGTCGTATGGGTATGTCAGCATTGGCCAGCACAGCCGCACAGGCTGCATTGGTGGTCAAGGAACTCAAGATCAACGAGGACGGTCCGCACTACGTTCACATCGTAGCCCGCCAGGCAGGAGCGTTGGCGTTTGTTCTTTCCATGATCGGAATTGATTCAACGACGGTTTTTGATGTCTATGAGGATCGGATTGAGTTCATCGAGGGTTCTCTTTCGGGACGTCTCAACACCTGTATGCCGTTGTCGTCTGTTAGCATCGCGACGAGTGGCTTCGTCAAGCCGTTTGTTCTGCTCATCTTGGGTGTTCTCCTGTTGCCCGTTTTCTGCGTTGGTATCATCCCGATCATTAGCTACTTCCTCTCGAAGAGCCTGGTTGTCAACATTGACTCCAATGGCAATTCTTCCGTTACGATCTGCCTCAAGCGTAGCGTGATCGAAGGCGTTGAAATCAATGAGCAGACGGCATTCAAGATCGTGGAGATCATCAAGAATCGAACGCTTGCCCAAACTGCAAAGGCCTGAGAACGGCTTTGATCATCATATTGTTTGATCGTCGTGTCAAATATGATGGTTCTAAAATCGCCAGTGGGCCGCCCGTGTGCAAGTTCCCTCTGGCGATTTGTTTTTCAATCTTTCGATCTCTAGTTGTCGACGATGATCCTCAAGATGGCGAGGGGCAATGCTCGGTAAAAGGGATGTCATTGTTCTGGCACTGCTTCTCGGTATAATCGGGATTGTGGCCTTTGCCGCATATGCCATGGGGGTGCCGCTTTGTCTGTTTCACCATTTGACGGGGATCCCCTGTCCGTGCAGTGGTACGACACGGGCATGTCTGGCTCTCCTGAGGGGCGATGTCATTGGAGCGCTGGAGATTAATCCACTCGTTGTCGTTGTCGTTTTCCTTGGGCCACTTGTCTTGTGGTTGATGGCACGGCGCAAGTCCTGGCCCTGGGCTGTTGTCATTTCGACTAGGGTTCTTGCCTGGACTGCGGTTTTGTTGAACTGGGCCTATCTTCTGTATCGAGATCTGGGCCAAGTCTAGAAGCTGGTGGTTTCTATAGCGTCTTCTCGAATATGCGCACCATGAAAGTCAAAGTAGCGAATCCATCCACGATTGGTGAAGTTCTGCCAGGAGCTGACGAGTCTGGCCGTCCCGTGCTGGCGGCGATTGCGAACAATCGCGTCGTGCCGCTGGCGGAGCCGATGATTGGCACACCCGAACTGACGCCGCTGACGCGTGCGGACGCGCAGGGGTTCGAGGTGGACCGCAATTCGCTCGTCTTCATGCTCGCGAAGTGTGCGAATGAACTCTTCCCCCGTGGCACCTTTCGCGTGCGGCATTCCGTGGGGGCTGCGCTCTGGTGCACGCTCGAACCCGAGAAGGGAGGGAATTCGTCCACACCGCAGATGTCCCCCTTTGAGATCGTCGACCGGCTTCGTCCCGCGATGGCCGAGCTGCAGAAGGCCGATCTGCCAATTACGGTGGAACCTGTTTCTTATCAGGATGCCGTCGAGCTCTTCAAGGGACTTGGCCGGGTGGATGAGGTCAACCTGCTGCGCCACCGGAATCCGCCGACGGTCCCACTGACGCGTTGTGGAGACTTTAGCGCCCTCAGCCAGACGACGCTTGCGCCAAGTACGGGCGTTGTCGGCCCCTATGAGCTCGTGCCCGTGGACGACGGCATCGTGCTGAATGTGTCGTCCGCCGAGAAATCTGACGAGGTTGTTCCGCTGCCCTACGTCGAACCTTATTTCAAGGTGTTCCGCCGTCAGGGCGTCCGCACCGCCGTCACGGGCGTTGAGACGATCGGTGATTTGAACCAGATGATCCAGGACCGTCGCTTCGATGTCTTCGTGCGGACCGTCGAGGCCCTGCAGACGAAGGAGCTCGCCGGCATCGCGGACCAGATCGCGTCGCACAAGCCGGCGGTTCGCCTCGTGCTGCTCGCCGGCCCCTCCTCCGCCGGCAAGACCACTACCGCCCATCGCATCTGCACGCAGCTGCGTGTGAACGGAATCAAGCCCATGCTGCTCTCCACCGACGACTACTTCGTGGGCGACGCGCGCAATCCGCGCGACGAGAACGGCAACCTCGACTACGAGACTGTGGAAGCCGTCGATGCCGAGCGTCTTGCAGCTGACCTCAATGCACTCTTCGCCGGCGAGGCCGTGCACCTGCGGAAGTTCGACTTCCTCAAGCATGATGGCTATGACGACGCGAAGGAGACGCGGATGGATCCTAAGGGCGTCGTGGTGCTTGAAGGCATCCACGCGCTCAATCCGCGGCTCACGCGTGGCATCGCGGACGACCTGAAGTTCAAGGTCTACCTCAACGCCCTCACGCAGCTTGTGCTGGATTCCTGTAATCGCATCTCGGCCACGGATACGCGCCTTCTCCGGCGTCTTGTGCGCGACTACAACTATCGGGGTTGCTCCCCGCTCAAGACCTTCGAGCTCTGGCCAAACGTCGTCGCCGGCGAGCGGAAGTGGATCTACCCGTATCAGGGCCAGGCGGACGCCGTCTTCAATTCGTCCCTTGACTACGAGCTTGCTGTGCTCAAGCCCTATGCCGCCCAGTTGCTCAATCAAGTTAAACCGTGGGACGCTGCGTATCTCGAGGCTCGCCGCCTGTCGGGAATCCTCCACAACGTCTCCAACGCGAGGGCGGACGCCGTCCCCGGTGACTCCATTCTCCGCGAAACCATCGGCGGCAGCCAGCTCGAGTACTGATGTTCCATTCGGGCGTCAACTACCTGGACGGGATCCCCGTCGTTGTCGAGCGCAAACGGATCCGCCGCATCAACGTGCGCGTGGATCCTGAGGGACGAGTACGTCTCTCCGTGCCGATTTGGTGGTCCACTATCGCCGAGGGAGAGGCGTTTCTGCGCGCGAACTGGAAGTGGTGCGTTGCCACGCGCACGAAGGTGCTGGCGCGTCCCGCCGCTCTGCGCACACCGCCGACAGAGGACGAGCTTACCGCCCTCAGGACGATGTTGACGGAGCTACATCTTGTTTGGACGACGCGGTTCGCCGAACCCAACGTCACCTGGAAGCTTCGTCGCATGAAGACGCTCTGGGGATCGTGCCATTGGCGGAAGCGCTGCATCACCTATAACTCCGATCTCGCCCACGCGCCGCGCGAGTTGGTGGAATATGTGGTCGTGCATGAACTGACCCATCTGCAGGCACACGATCACGGACCCCATTTCCACGCGCTGATGGACGCTCGACTGCCGAACTGGCCCGAGCTGCGTCGGCGGCTCAACAAACGTGAATTCGCCGTGACATGAAAAAGCTACTGCGCCTCTTTTGGGAGTTTTTCAAGATTTCGCTCTTCGTCGTGGGGGGCGGTTATGCGATCATTGTTGTGGCGGACGAGGTGTTCGGCAAGAAGCTGAAGTGGCTGCAGGAGGGGGAGCTGTTGGATCACCTGCCGGTCTTCCAGATGATTCCAGGGCTGATCGCAGGCAATACGGCCATCTACACGGGGTTGAAGGTTGCCGGACGTCTTGGTGCGGTGGTTGCGCTCACCGCGGTTGCCCTGCCATCCATCGTGATTTTCTTGGGCGTGTCCTGTGGATATGCGTTCCTGCCGACGGAGAATCCCTGGGTGGAGAGTGCATTGCTGGGACTCCGATCGGCATTGACTGGTGTGATCTTCGGGACGCTGATCAAGGGGTGGAGGCGTAGTGTAGTGGGATGGTACGGCTACGTGACGGTGGTCTTTGCTTCGCTTCTCCTGATCGTCTTTGGGGTGAATGTGGTCGCCGTGCTGGTGACGGCGATGCTCGTCGGCGTTGTGTGGGCGTACTGTGGTGGCGCGACGCCCTCTCGTGACGACGATTCATGCGGCGTTGAGCTCCCGCCATTGTCGCGCGTGCAGAAGGCCTTCCTGATCATGGTCAGTCTGGTGGCGTTATCGGTGTTGACGGTGTTCTGTGGACGGATGTTCTGGACCTTCCTGAAATTTGGACTGCTGGGATTTGGCGGCGGATATGTTCTTGTGCCAATCTACATGCAGGAGTTCGTAGGTGAGACGGCCCCTCTTTTGCAGCTTCATGCCGAGGAGTTCTCGAATCTCATGGCGCTCACGCAGATTACGCCGGGGCCTGTGAGCGTGAATGCGGCGACCTTCTTTGGATATCGGCTTTCGACTGCAGGGATGGATCAGGAAATATCTGCGTTTCTGTTCTACGCAAGGGGTGTTATCGGCGGAGTTCTTGCTACGACGGCATTGTTGTTGCCGTCCCTCTTTCTGCTGACCATTGCCCTCACGGGCATTGAGAAATGGAAGAAGAGCCGTTTTGTGCGAGGTTTGCTTTTTGGGGTCAAGCCCGCGACGAACGCGTTGATCCTGAAGGCGGGCGTGGCCTTCATCGGAATGAGCGTTTTGACTTGGTCCGCGGAACCGGTCTTCACGGTTCTTTCGTTTCCCGTCCATTCCTGCTCTATTCATCCATTCTCAATCGTACTGGCTCTCTTCGCCGGCTGGATGCTCGTAAAGGGACGTCTTTCGATTATGGCGACGATTTTCCTCTGCGCCGTTTTCGGCGCGCTTGGCCATACCGCCACTCTCCTGGCCTGACAGTCTTGGCCTAGGCAGCTAACTTTCTCTTCCGATTTCTTCACGGACCGTTCCGCAGTGAAATCCTAACCGTTCCCCGCTGCCCCTAGCCGGGGAAAATCGCGCCGCCCGTGTCTCCCGTGATTTCTCGCCGCGCCGTTCCGCGGCGAAATCCCGTGCAGGACGTAAAGAGAATGTGATGCCGCCCCATAGATTTTTTAC
>JAUNMP010000043.1 GCA_030537465.1 bacterium | reverse complement strand
TTTCAACTCCCCCGCTGAAGCCCGCTTAAGCAACCCTCACGCGCTATCGCGAACAAGCCAGCGTTGCGCTGGAAACTCGCGCGCGCGAGAGGAGATGATACCACACGCGACATTCATATGTCAAGGACTCGCAGCATCATAACTTCAAATAAACAGCCAACGAAACATATTTGCGGCATTATTGAGCCATCAAACTATATTCATGCATACTTGTAGTACCCTACAAGCGGGGAAGCGGTCTCCCGACCGCTCCCCCTTTTCCGATTCCCGCAGATTTTGCACCGCATACCAAGGATGCCGTCCACTGCACTTTCAATTTTATTGACGCTTCGTGATGATCGAAACGAAATCTGGTAGACTATCCGCATGCACACCATTCTCGTCTTCCGCACGGGCGCCCAGGCCGCCTGGAGCGAAAAATTCGCAGGGATTTCCGCCTTTGCCCGCGAGGCGGGATGGCAGCTGCAGACCATCGACGCGCGTCTCTCGAAACCCACGTTCAAAGATCTGATCGACTTCTGGTCGCCCCGGGGGATTCTGGCGGATGCCAGCGGCGATGCGGCCCAGTTCCGAAATGCCCCCTTCGCAGGCATTCCCACGGTCTATCTCAATCCCGAGACCGACGCCCAAGGCGCCCGACGCCTTTCGGTGATCAGCGATCCCGAAGGCATCGTCCGTCTGGCGGCCCATGAACTCCTCTCCCGCGAGATCAAAGCCCTCGTCTATGTGGACTGGTTCTCGCCCGTCTCCTGGTCCGAGTCGAAACGCACCGTCCTCCGCACGGTCGCGCATCTGCACAAGCTGCCCTTCCACATCATCACGCCCAGCCGAAACGCCGCGCAGGATTCCGTCGGCTTCATGCGCCAACTCTCCGCGGAGCTGAAGAGCTTGCCCCAGCCCAGCGGCGTTTTCGCCGTGAACGACGTCATTGGCGCCGCCGTCATCACCGCCGCGGGGAAGGCCGACATCCGCATTCCCGAAGATCTTTCCGTCGTCTCTGTAGACGACGATCCGGAAATCTGCGAAAACTGTTCGCCTACGCTGACCAGCATCCGGCCGGACTTCTTCCGCATGGGATTCGCGGCCGGACGTCTGCTCCGGCAGGCGATCGAATCCACGGATGTGCAGCCCTCCCCGCTGACCATCCCCCCGCTTTCGACGGTTCGCCGTGCCTCGTCCCGTACGCTGGCTGACTATGACGCCACCGTCAACAAGGCGCTCGAGCTCATCCGTCTCAAGGCCTGCGAAGGTCTGACCCCCGCCGACGTTTCCGCGCTCTTCGGCGCCTCACGGCGTTCTGCCGAAATCAGATTCAAGGCGGCGACAGGGCGGACGATCGGTGATGCTATCCTCACGATCCGCCTGTCTGCCGCCTGTGAATACCTGGCCAATGGGACGTCTTCAGTCGCGGCCATCGCGAACTTCTGCGGCTGGAAATCCGACCTCGCCTTCCGCAAGGCCTTCAAGTCCCGCTACGGAGTCGCTCCGCTGAAGTGGTCCCCTTTAGCCGGCTCTTCGCGTGTTCAACCCAGCTTATAGCCGTCGCGGTAGCTGTAGTGGAGCAGCTTGTTCGCCTCGTCGCAGTTCATGAAGCGTTCGGCCTCGCCATCCCATTCAAGGCGTTTGCCGAGCTTGAACGCGATATTCGCGAGGTGCGCGAACGAGGTCGAGCGATGCCCTTCCTCGAGCGGACACAGCACAGCCGGATTACGGTCGATGCAGCGGTCGATGAAGTCGCCGATCACGTTCTTCGTGGCGCTCTCCGCCGAACCGTCGTCCAGCAGCGCCTCCTTGAAGACGTACTTCTTCGGCTCGAACATGTTGACCGGATTGTTGAACTCCTTGTACTTCGACGGGTTGATCTCCCAGCCCCGCTGGTCGGAGAAGATCGTCGCGTCGCCCGAGGCCAGCTCGATCTCCCCCTTCTGGAGCGGATAGGAGCGGCCGCCCTCGAAGACGTTGAACTCCATCACCTTGCCGGACGCGAACTCGAAGAGGCAGAACATTGTGTCCGGAATCTCGGAGTCGCTGCGGTCGCCGGTGTAGTACTTGCCGCCAACCGCCGTCACGGCGCACGGCGCCTTCTCGTCCATCATCCAGCGCATCGCGTCGAGATAGTGGACGCCCCAGTTGCCGACCTGGCTCGAGAAGTCCGTATGCCAGCGGAAGTAGTACGGCGCGGTCGTGTACTTGTAGGGACGGTACGCGCGCGGTCCGAGCCAGGCGTCCCAGTTCATCCCCTTCGGCGGCTCGCAGGGCGGACACTTTCCGAGACCGTTCGGAAAGATGTTGGAGACGCGGGCGGCGCGGCCCGTGCGGAACGTGCCGTACTTGCCGGTGTCGATCTCCTTCTTGAGCTCCTGATAGGCGTCGTTGCCACGGCGGTTCAGGCCAACGGCGACGATGCGATCCGTGCCCTTCTGGGCATTGACCATCGCACGTCCCTCGGCGATCGTCGCCGTGAGCGGCTTCTCGCAGTAGACGTCCTTGCCGGCCTTGACCGCGTCGATCGTCATGATTGCGTGCCAGTGGTCCGGCGTCGCGATGCAGACCGCGTCGACGCCCTTGTCGGCGAGAAGCGCCTTGTAGTCGCTGTAGAGCTTGATCTTGCCGGCCTTGATCATCTCGATGAGCTGGGCTTCCTGCGGCTTGACTTCGCCCTTGCGGTTCCGAAGCGAGGGAATGCGGCCCTTGAGGCCCCACTCGAAGAACTTCGGGTCGAAGTTGTCGAAGTCGCGTTCCAGAAACGGCTTGTAGATGTCGCAGAGCGCAACGACCTCGACCTTCGGATTCTTCATGAAGATGTGGAGAAGCTGCGTTCCCCGATTGCCGACCCCGATGAAGCCCATGCGGATCTTCTTCTCGGTTCCGGCGGCCCAAAGCCCCGGCATCGCCATCGCACTCGCAACAACAGTACCAGCCTTGATGAATTCTCTTCTGTCCATGTTGATTCCCTTTAAACCTTTGATCTTCCAGAACTTAGATTTCCCAGCCCTTCTCGTACGAACGGCCCCAGAACTCCTGACCCGGCGAACCGGCGAGCAGACGTCCCGTCTTCGCGTCCGAGCGAATGACCTCACCCGTCCTCCATGCGATGTTGCCGAGGTGTCCCATGAGCGAACTCGCAACACCGGACGTGACCGGCTGGTTGCAGCCGGCGGGATTGCGGTCGCGGACGCACTTGATGAAGTTCGCCATATGCTCGACCGTCGCAAGCTTCGTCGGATCGACATTGTTCGTCTCGACCGAGCTCGCCTGGACGGAAGGCTCCCAGTGGCCGATCTGCTTGCCCTTGTCGTCGAAGATCGTGCAATCGCTCGGTCCGAAGAAGCAGCTGCCCTTGTCGCCCTGCAGAAGACAGCCGCTCCACGAGTTGAACGGTTTCGGATAGGTCTGGCACGAGGTTCCTTCCCAGATTACCTGCTCTCCGCCCGCGAACTCCCAGAGACAGGTCTGCGTGTCGGGCCACTCGTTCCAACCGTCGTTCTTGGCATAGAGACGGCCACCAAAGGACGCCGTCTTCACCGGGTTCTCAACGCCCATCGCCCAGCGGGCGAGGTCAATGAAGTGGACGGCGTTGTTCGGGCATTCGCCCGTACCCCAGTTCTTGAACCAGTGCCAATTGTAGTGGACGACGCCATCGCGGTAGGCGGTACGCGGCGCCGGCCCCTGCCAGCGGTCCCAATCGAGCCACTCGGGAACCGCCGCGTTCGGGCATGGTCCAATCGGCTTGCGATGGGTCTGGTACCAGCAGCGGCCGTTGTGGATCTTGCCAATAACGCCCGACTTAAGCACCTCCATCGCCTGGAGGGACACCGTCGCGCTGCGACGCTGCGAGCCCATTTCGAAGACTGCGTTCGTCTCCTGCTGCACCTTGGCAAGCGCCTCGCCTTCCGCGCCGCAGAATGTACAGGGCTTCTCAACGTAGATGGCCTTGCCAGACTTCATCGCCCAGATCGCCGCCGTCGCGTGCCAATGGTCCGGAGCGGCGCAGATGAGACCGTCGACGTCCGTACGGCCAAGAACTTCCCGCACGTCACCGGCCATATCCGGCTTTCTGCCCGTCAGTTCCAGCACCTTCGCGGCCGCCGCTTCGCGCGCGCGGCTGTCGACATCGCAGACCACGGCAATCTCCGCGCCACCCGCGCTGATGGCGGCCTGCATCAGCGCGAAACCACGTCCCTTCGGATGGCAGCCCATCACCGCGAGACGCACCCGCTCCGATGCCGCGCCCAAAGCCCGTCCCGCAACGGCAAACGCCATTGTTCCCGTTCCGGCCTTTATGAAATCTCTCCTGTTCATTCGTACATTTCTCCTTTGTTTCAAATCACTGACCACCACGTCTGCTCCATTCTGTGCTATAATTTCCTCCGTGCGCCGGAGTGGTGAAATGGCAGACACAGGGGACTTAAAATCCCTTGCCAAGTTTTTGGCGTGCGGGTTCGAGTCCCGCCTTCGGCACCAGATTCACCTGGTTCACGTTCCGACGAGGTCGGCATCACATCACACAAAGCCCGGTCGCCTCGTCGACGCCGAGAACAAGGTTCATGTTCTGGATGGCCGCGCCGGACGCGCCCTTGCCGAGATTGTCGAAGCGAGAGACGAGCAGAATGCGATCCTCGTTGCCGTAGACGGAGACTTCAAGAACGTCCTTGCCCGAGAGCGCCGCAGAGGACAGGAACCCACCCTCGTCCGGCGCGTCGGCGAAGCGGACAAGTCCTTTCGCGTAATAGGACGAATAAAGCCGCTTGAGGTCGTCGATCGTGACCGACGCATCCGTCAGCTGGGATCGGAAGAGCGGAATCGACACCTCCATGCCACTGTAGTGCGGCACAACGATCGGCAGGAAGGCCGGCGCCGTCGTAAGACCGCAGACCTTCAGCATTTCAGGCAAGTGCTTGTGCTTCTGGGCGAGGGCGTACTGACGTCCCCCGAGGTGAAGCGGCGTCTGGGCCGTCTCATAGTCGGCGATCATCTTCTTGCCGCCGCCCGAGTAGCCCGTCAGCGACGTCGCGCAGAGCGCGGTCTCCGACTTGAGAAGGCCTTTACGGACGAGAGGTTCGATGAGCGCGACAAAGCCGCTCGCATGACAGCCGGGGTTGGCAATGCGCGTCGCCGCCGCAAGACGCGCACGACGTCCTTCCAGTTCGGGGAAACCATATTCCCAGCCATCGGCCGTGCGGTGAGCCGTCGACGTGTCGATGATCACCGTCTTCGGATTCTCGACCAGCGCAACCGCCTCGATCGCCGCGGCGTCGGGCAGGCAGAGGAACGCCACATCGGCGGCGTTCAGGGCATCGCGACGGGCCGAGACGTCCTTGCGGAGCTCTTCCGACAGCGTCACCACCTCGAGGTCCATGCGCTCGGCAAGCCGCTCGCGAATCCGAAGACCGGTCGTACCGGCCGAACCATCAATGAAAATCTTCTTCATCGTCACACTCATCTTCCTGGGACCATTCACATGGGAAACTACTTCTTCAGACCATCGGCGAAGGCGCGCACGTAGGCAAACCAGTCCTCGGCCGTCTTGAACTTCCCGGCGCCAGACCAGGCCGCGCCGGCATAGTAGGTGAACGCCTCGTTCTTCTGGAGGAGATAGGCGCAGTCCATGTCGTCCGAAGCCAGCGCGCCCTTGCCGCAGGAGGGATCAAGGACGATGGCGGTGAGGACGTGCCCCTCCGTCTCCGGCTCGAAGTTGGCGATGAAGCCACGCGCAAGGTCGATTTTGAGAAGCCCGTCATGCTGGCGCTTGGCGCTGACGTCGAGACCGGGTCCGCGCAGGATCGGCTCATTGGAGCCCTTGCGGGGAATGACTTCAAACTTCGTGAACGCACAGCCCGCCGTCACGGTGCCACGCAGCGTGTAGGCTTCATAGTCGAGTTCGAAGACAGCCTTCGTCTCCGTCTTCTCGATCAGACGCTGCGCCTTCCAGTTCGTCTCGTGCTTCCAGCCGGACACGCCAAGCGAACCGATGCCGCCGCAGCCGCGCCCCGTGGACACCTTGTAGTTGTCGAAGCCGCGCCCGTTGTTCTTGTGGTAGGAGATCTTCTCCTTCACGCCGCGGATGAGCGTCTCGGCCATCTGCACGTCGGGGATCGCCTTGTTGAAGACGTCGAAACCGCTCGAGAAGAGCCCTTCCCCCTTCGGCGGCGGCTGACTCACGCCCGGACCATACGCGCGCATGCCGCAGAACTCGTTCTCCCAGCAGAAATCGTCCATCCGCTCCGGAACATACTGCGCATTCACCAATGCCGCCGCCAAAATCGCACCTAGAAACATGATCGCTCTCCTTCTTGTTGTTTCAATGGATTAAGATTATACACGAACCTGCGCCACATTGCGCCTAAAAAAGCATGTTGTACATTTCATCTCGTCGAAGCCGGCATTTCAACGAGTACAGGTCGCAGGGGATCAACCGAAAGCAGCGACGGGAGCAATTCACCTGTAATCAGGTCGCGTCCGGGAGATTCGAGTTGGACCTTTTTCACCTGACGCGTATGATTGCAGAGAGAAATGAATGCCTTCCCCTTCCGCCGATAGCCACGCGTCTCAACCCCATAGGAGGGAAGCCCTGTCTCCGGATCGCGGGCAAGAGGTGCATCGGGAAGCCCCCACTTGACCGATTCACGCGCGAGCCACAGCGCGAGGGCGCGCTCCTTCCGCAGATCGACCTTCACGACAACGCCGCCGGCGGCGGCAAAGCGGTCGAGGCCGACCTGGACCTCGGGGTCCACCTGACGGCCGTAGGGCAACAGAATCACACGTGCCCGGTCAAGTGGACGAACCAGAGTGGCGGCCGTAAGGGCGGCATCGGTCGCGAAGCCGAGGGGCTGTCCGAGGAAGTTTGCTGCCCGATAGCAGGTGTGGACATCGCGGAGGGAGACATCGCCACGGAGGACTGCCGCATGCGACCAATAGACGAGGACGGCGGGTGGGAGATTCTGGATGGGAACAAGCTCGTCGGCAAGCCGGGAGAGATCCAGCGCGGCATGCGCCCATGCCTCGAAGGCCTCGGGGCGTTCGAGGATGAGTCCGTTGAAGTCGCTCTTGCCCGAGTCATAGGCGCGCTCCCAGCACCAGAGCGTGGTGGCGGACTGGCCATGAATCGTGTTCTGCCAAAGGACCGTGTAGGTGTGGGCCCCAGGAAGATACCCGCCGGATCGGTCGGGGTGGATGTGGTTCTCGGTGTTGAAGACTGGCTTATCCGCCACACTGCGCTGCCAGTCGTAGCCGGCCTGCATGGCCAGCCAGCCATGGCTCCAGCCGCTATCCCAGCCGCTGCGCCCGGCACGGTAGTTGTCGTAGCTGTCATTGCCATTGTACTGGCTGAGCTGTCCGAAGAGCGCGGGATCGACGCTGTAGAAGGTCGCATTGGAGGCCCAGTCGAAGCAGGGATTGACCATGATCTTCGCGTGGACGGGGATCTCGGGCGCCATTTCGTGGATGACATCCGCCATCCATCGGTGCCACCCCGCGAACATCTCGGTGTTGAACCGCTGGAATTCCGCGAGGACCGTTGATTGGGGATTGTTCTTGAAGGTCTCCGGCATCGGGACATTCCTGAAGGATTCAAAGGAGGTCTTCATCTTCACGTTGAATGCGGCGATGGTTCCATGCCGTTTCGCGAGCCATTTCGGCCATTCCCGCTGGAGAACAGGGCATTTCGCGTAGACGTGAGTTTCGGGCTCGTTGCTCAGACAGAGCGAATGGAGAGCGGGATTGCCGCGGACGACAGGAACAATCGCGCGCAGATACTTCTCGATGACGGACTTCGCCTCGGGCGCGTAGACACAGTGTCCGAGAAAGCCGCCACCACAGGTCTTCAGGTGCGGATGCCGGTCAAGAGCCCACTTTGGGAAATAGTGGGGACTCAGCAGCAGGGTAATCGCGACGTTCTCCTTCGCGGCGCGTGCCGCCGTCTCAAGAAAAGGTCTGAAGGCATTCGTGTTGACGGAGCCATCGGCGTTTAGGGCGCTCCAGGGGCCAATCTCCATCTGCAGAATGTGGTTGCCGAGGGGCGGCATCTTCGCAAGCTCCCGCTGGATGGTGGAAAAGTGTCCGTAACCCGTGAGGAAGACAGGACCGCGGTCGACGTGTCCATCGGGCCAGACGCGGTCGGCAATCATCTGCGCGTGGGAGATGTCGATCTTCGAGGTGCGATAGTGGGGCACGGGGAAATCCTTGGTGGTCTCGGCCAGGATCGACCGGGCACGGGACGCGCCACGTGCGCCGAGCGCGGCCAGTTCGCGTGCCTCGCGCACGGCACGGTTGGTGAAGCCACGGGCGACGTCTTCCTCGATCCAGGGGATGAAATCCTCGATGGTCGCGAGCGTCGCGCGGCTCTTCGCGCCAATTCCCCGCCGTTCAAGTTCGGGGACGATCCCCTGGAGCTCGGCACGGGCTGCACCCACACGACACATCAGCTCGACAAAGGAAACGTCCTGGAGCGGACCGGCTTCGGCCGGTTCGGACTGGGCCTCGGGCAGCAGTTCAATTGACCGCACGCGAAGAATCCCCACGGCCCCACCAGGACGGTCTATAGTGAGATTCTCGGCAAGAACGGCGACGGTGGTTGCCGGTTGATGGAAGACGTGGTCACCGGCACCACCCCAACCTCCGTCCCAGGAACTGTCGACGGAGAGACGAATGCGATCCCAACCGCCCGGCGCGCCAGGGAGACGTTTCTGGAAGGTCTGTCCGGTGGCATCGGCGATGCGAAGCGTGAGCTCCGTGTCATCGGGAAAGTCCGCCTCGAGGGTGATTGTTCGCGTAACGGGACGCTCGGGCAGATCGAACTGCGCGCTCACATAGTGTCCGCCCCTGGAAAAATCGTAGTTCAACGCAAGCACGCCGTCGGCACGTGAGACACGGCCCGTCGCGCCCGGGAATTCGCCGCCATGCCAGAACTTGGGCTCATGTGTTTCAATGAAGTCGGCGGCATGGAGAACGGCGGAAAGCAGAAAGATGAGAGAGACGACACGGAATTTCATGCTGGAAGTATAGCATAAAGAGCCTACCTACAGAGATCAAAGGCGACCTTGGCTTCTGAAAGGCCCTTTGCGCCGTTGGTGTCGGCGGGGATCGCGTACCAGGCGCGCACGTCGCCGGTCTCCGGATCGATCTCCAAACGGGCGGCGGACAGATCCGAGGGTGGTGGATTCGCCGCAATCGCCGCCGCGTGGACGGGATTGTCGGCCAGCGAGCGCCCCAGAGCGACGATCTGCGCCAGCGTCAGTTCGCGATCCTCGCGCCCCACGGCCCTGAGCAGCGCCGCGATCTGCGGACCGACCGGGATGCGCGTCTCGCGCGACATTGCGATGAAATCTTTCTTCCGCTCCCAGCCGTTGAAGGTCAGGCGCGGTTCCCGTTCGCCTCTCTGGGAGATGGCGCACGCGATACCCGTCACCGTGGAACCGCCGCCAATGCGGGAGGCATGGCGGTTGAGCTTCTCCCAGACGGGATCCATGCGCGTAATCGGCGCGACATTCACGCCCTCTGCAATCATGCGGCGGCGGTCGACTGCCACGCGGACCGCGAATTCGGGAAAATCCTTCGGCTGCGGATTGCGCCAGAAAAGCTCGGCCACCGCGCAGGCCCGCGGCCATACCTTCCACTGCAGCTCGCGCTCGTTGATGGTCATCTCCGTCCAGTTGTTGGCCTGTCCGCCGAGCACCCGTTCCCGTCCCTTCATCGTGTTCATGCCGTCAAACGAGTAGACCTTCTCCAGGCTGGTCGGCCAGCCCCAGAAGTAGTTGGGCACGGGATCGTCGACAATTCCCTGTTCGTAGTCGAAGTAGAAGTTCCCGGCGTTGCAGCAGATCGTCCAGGCACCAGCCGCGGCGCCCTTCCAGCTCATGACCGCCGCGTTGGACGGCAACTGCCCGCCGGAGGCAATCTCGCTCCAGCCGACAATGCGCCGCCCCTTCTTCGCCAGATAGTCCGCGAAATGGCGCGTGATGCGCACCTGGAGCTGGCTGACGTCCGTAAAGCCTTCACGCTTCATCAGCGCCTGGCAGCGGGGACATTGTTTCCAGTTCCCCATATTGCATTCGTCGCCGCCAATGTGGATGAATTCGTCGCCGAAGAGCGCACAGACCTCGTCCAGCACCTTCTCGAAGAAGCGATAGGTGACGTCAGCCCCCACGCAGAGGTCGTGCTCGAACATCTTGTACGACGGATCCGCCCCGCGCTCGCAGCGCAGTTCCGGATAGGCCTTCGCCACCTCGGCCGAGTGTCCCGGAATCTCGATCTCCGGCACGACGCGGATGTGCCGCGCACGGGCATAGGCGAGAATCTCACGCACGTCATCCTTCGTATAGTAGAGCGGTCCCAGCTTCGTCCCCGAGGGGTGGCCAGGGTACTCGCGGAAGAAGCGGTAGTCCTTCCAGACCGTGTGGACGGCACCGACCTCAACCAGCTTGGGGAAGGCGTCGATCTGCAGACGCCAGCCCGCGGAGTCCGTGAGATGCCAGTGGAAGACGTTGAGCTTATGCTCGGCCATCCGGTCGAGGAAGCGCTTCACCACGTCCTTGCCGAAGAAGTGGCGACTCTCGTCCAGGTGGAGTCCGCGCCAGGGATAGGCCGGCGCATCTTCGATCGCCACACAGGGGACGCGCATTCCGTCCGCCGCCACCGTCGCAAGCTGCTTCAGCGTCTGCCGCGCCCAGAAGGCGCCGGCCGCGGTGGAAGACGCGATGCGGACGCCGTTCGACGCCACCTCCAGACGATAGCCTTCCGACGGAAGAGACGCGTCCTGTTCCAGGACAGGCTCCAGCGTCCGCACGCACAATTCTCCGCCCGTGACGGTCATCTTCCGCGGCGCGGGGACGAGTCCGAACGGCTCGCCCACGCCGGCGATCGCCGCCAGCACGCCACAACAGCATAGCAGGGATTTCATCGCGGAAAACTAGCGGAAGATGATCAGGGTGCCATTCGGATCATCGGCGGAGGGACGGTTCACGACCCAGGCCTTGCGGACGCCATCGGCCGTCTGCCACACGCCGATCAGCGACGGACTGGGCGGAACCCAGAACGGACGGGCGGCAAGCTCGGCTTCGGTCGGCTCCTTGATGTTCGCGAGATGTGCGCCGTCCCAGCCCATGAGTCGGGAGGCGTAGATGACAGGCGGATTCGCGTTCGCGCCCACGGACGCCGTTTCGCCGACGAGCATATTGTCCACGGCCGTCGGATCGGTCGGCGCCTCGTAGGTGAACTCAATGAACTTCAGCTTCGACGTCCCCATGAAGGCGTCCGAACCGACCGTCAACTCCTTGCCCGCACGGAGCTGCAGACGCGAGAGGCTCGAACAGCCGTTGAACGCCTTGGTGCCGATCTTCTTGACAACGGTGTTCGAACCGATTTCGGCTGCATCGAGATTGGACGCGGCGCGAAACGCATTGGTCTGGATGTCCGCCAGGCTCGGCAGATGGAGCGTGCCATAGTACTTCTGGTTGGCAAAAGGACCCCGGTAGACACCCCAGAATCCTGCGATTTCGCCGACGACGTTCGTCGCCGAATCAAAACGCCAGTCCGACACATCCACCGAATCGCTCATCGAAAACGAGTAGTTCGAAAAGAGGGTCCTCACCTTCGGCAGAACAATCCGTCCACCCTTCAACGTATAGGCACAAATAAGATCGGTCGTCAAATCTGCGACCAGCTCGCTGTCTTCTATGACAAGGTTCGTCGGATTCTGCGAGCCCTGCGAGTAGCGGAAGACCTGACCAAACGCCAACCCCTGATTCTCGGGGAAAATCAGCGAACGAGGGAACCTTTCCTCCGGGATGCGAGCGGATTGACTCTGGAAGCAGAGTCCATTGTATCCTGTCGCCTTGAGCAGTGTGGCAGATCCATCTTCCTGCGGCCAGACAATGCGCCCATTCAAGTCCAGCATACCCTCGCCGCGCATCGTCCAGGCACTTCCGGAGACGCTGGAGTTCGTTCCATACAGAATCGTCTTCTGATTGAGATCCGAAGCGATAACGCCAATGGTCCAGACATCGTTCGAGATGGTCCCGCGCTTCCCATACGAGAATCCTGCCTCGGGATTGTCCAGGGAGAAGATCCAGTCATGGTGGACGTTCGCGGCGAGCGTGAGGTCGCGGTCCACCGTGAGCGTGAGCGGGTTCTGCTGCGCACATTCATCGGCGACAGTACCGCGCCACTTGCAGAACTGGGCGGACTCTGAATTGAAATGGGACGTGATCGTGATCTGTGTACCCGCGGCATAGCATCCGTCTGCGTCGGGCGCAGGCGACACGGTGACGGAATCGGCGGTGAAACGCGGATCCATCACCGAAATGTCCACTTTGTGGCGGAGCACCGGCGAATAGCCGCACACGAGCCACTGCTCCTGCGCCGTGCGGAAAAGTCCGGGCGGAACGATACCCACGAGTCCCTGAGCGGCATAAGATCCAAACCGCTGTTCAAAGGACGCCCGTTCGGCAGCCGTCGGTTCCCGTGCGGAGAGAACATATTTGCGCCAGATGGAATCCCAGCCCCGCATACCGCGCCGAGGGATGTGGAAGGCAATCTGGCGCGCAGGCGTCGCCTCGGTGCCGAAGATGATGGAATTGGGTTCCTCATAGGTCGGCGCCGTCGTCAGGAAGGTCACATTGGTGAGGTTCTCGGCGTAGAAGGCATTGGTCGAGACCGTATAGCCAGAGGCATGACCGCCGATGACGATCGATCCAAGCGCCGTACAATTACTGACGGCATTCCATCCAACATATTCGAGCGTTCCGTTTCGGCCTATCTCCAACGCATTCATATTCGGGCAATTCTCGAACGTCCGTGGATTCAGCCACTTCAGCGACGGCAGACGCATGGTGCCATGGAACTTCGAGTAGCGGAACATCCAACTTCCATCCGTCTTCTTGGAAGAGCCCGATGTCGAAATGAACTGCACGGAGGAAAGATCCCAGTTCCCGACATCCGTATCCTTGATGAAATCGACGTACCCCGAACGGGCCCAATAACCACCAAAGCACGTTACCTTGGGAATCTTGAGGTCGAGCAGCGTCGGCGCGCGAGAGACGAGAAAGGTGTTGTTCGGGAGATCGCCCGTCATATTCGGCGCGTGCAGACGGAACGTTGAAAAGCCCGAGTCTTTGCCACAGCTTTGGAAGGAACCAGACTGCATACCCGTCAAGGTTGTCGGAAGAATGCAAACGTCAAAGGGAGCCGCATAGTAACCCGAAAACGAAGACGTTCCAATCGTTGAAATCGTCCACTCGCTGACGACGCCATCGACCGTCAACGCCCCTCGCATATCCAGATCGCCCGATCCAATCAAGTTCCCCGCGTCGTCCTTGCAGATGGCCTGACCCAGCGTAAAATTGGCCGCCCCGCTGGCACCGCCAATGCCAATGGTCTTTCCCGTCGCACTCGCAATCCAGCCGCGGAGCCGATAGTTGCCGTCCGTCAGCACGACCGGCGCGTTGTTGGTGATGCCGGCCGCCTCGGGCAGCTCCAGCTCCCAGGTCTTCGTCACTTCATCTGCCGAAACCTGCACCGCCGAAGCCGCCAGGACGCTCCAGGCAATTCCCGCCAAGCTTTTAAAACTCTTCATCACGCACTCCTTGAATTGCTCAAATCATCCGTTCTCAAGCTCCCAGCTCCAAGCTCCAAGCTCTAAGCTAATCTCCTCAACGCACGATGATCACCGTGCCGGCAGTCGGAATCAGCAGATAGGCGTCGTCGCTCTCGCCCGACGAACGCAGCCGCACCGACGGCTGCCCCTTCGGAGCCTGCACCATGAAAGGAACCACCTCGAGCGTGGGCGCCGTAAGCAGTTCCGTCGGATTCTTCGGCAGCAGATCCAACGCCAGATTGACGGCCCCGCCCAGCGACACCGTACCGGCCACGTCGAACATCTTCAATTCGGCGTCGTTCGCCCCCGACCACACGCGCGTCCAGTCCATGGCGCCTTCCGCCACCAATTCGCCTACCGTCTGGCAGGCGGCCGCGTGCTCCAGACGCGTCCCCGCCGCAAACGCCAGCGTCGTATCACCCGACAGCGTGGGCGTGGCAGGCAATCCGCTCAACCAGGTCGGCGGTGTCGCCGTGCCGTCGCCCGTGCCGAACCACTTCTTGCGCAGGTACTTGAACATGTCGTCCTCCTGCGCCTCCGTCAGCGGTGTCGTGGTGACGATGAACTCCGCCACATCGCCATCCCACATGCGATTCTTCACATCACCATCGCCGTACCACTGCGGCTTGCCCTTTGTCGCGAGACGTCCGCCCAGCTGGACGAGGTCGATATCGAAGGCCTCGTTGTTCTGGGCCGTCGACTGCCAGCGCGGCACCTTGGCGATGTTGGAATTCGCCGTCTCGAATGCAAGGAAGTAGCCATTCGAGACGCAATGGAAGGCGAAGAGCGCGGGAACGCCCGTGCCGGGATGCGTGGCTTCGCCTGTCTGGCTACTACCAAAGTCGATCAGGAAGTTCGTTCCCTTGTCGTCGGTCTCGAAGCAGACACCTTTCTGTCCCTCTTCACTGTTCGCCAGCGTCTCGCGGGCGAGCGAGAACGATCCCGCCCACTTGCCCGCGCCCGCACCGTTGGAGAGGTCCGTCAACTTCCAGCTGTTGCGGCGGAACACCATGAAGACGCTGATCTGGCGTGGCGACGTGCGGTTGGTGTATGCATTGAGCGCCAGCGCCTCCCCGCCCTCGAACGTCAGCGTCGCGCGGCCGTTCATGCCGTCCGCCGTCACGCGCGGTCCACGCGGCACCGTCGTGGTGTTGCGCGCGTTGCGCGTGAAGACGCCACCCGCCGAACCCTTGTTGACGAGGTTCGTCACGCGGCCGTCGGCATCCGTCAAATAGCTGGACGCATCCGCCGCGTCGACCCAGACGTCCACGAACGACGGCACCGTGCCGTCCTTCAGCGCAAGGCCGCCCGCATCAACGCCGATCACTGTCGGACCCGCCGTCACGCCACCGTAGCGCAACGTGCCCGCGCCCGTCTTGTCCACATACGTCTCCAGGCCCTCCGTCGCCGCAGACATGCCCGTGTAGATGGCCGTGGCGCCTTCGGACACTTCCACGCGCACGGTCTGCGCAAGCTGCTTTTCGCCCGCATCCGTCTGGGTTGTCCGGGCCGTAAGCCACTTGTTCTGCAAATAGGCGATCACCGTCGCCTGCTCCGCGGCCGTGAGCGTGCGCGAGAATGCCAGCACTTCGCCAATCTGTCCGATTAGCATGCGGTTACTCGTGGGATCGGACGCCGACACCTGCGGCGCACCCTTGCGGAGGCGTCCACCGAGGCACATGCGGTCGATGTCGCAGTCCAGAATCGTCTTCTGCCCCACATGGTCACTCACGTACGACGTACCGTTGTCGAGGACGATCTTGGCACCGACGCTGTTGTTCGAGCTGTCGCGATAGGACATCGTGAGGAAAGGCTCGCCGACCTTCAGTCCCTTGCCCGAGAACGAGACGCCGTCGTCCATATAGTAGCAGCTCAGACCGTCGAACACGGTTGAACCGTGCTGGAACGAAAGCGAACCGTACGCCTGGTTGTCGTCACTGGTCGCGTTGCTGTACTTCTTCGGAGCGACCGCCATCAGCGACACAGGGCCGCCCCACTTACCCATGCCGCCCTTGCCACCGTTATTATCCCAGCTCGTCCACTTGACGACGAAGAACACCTGCACGCGTGCACTCCGGTTCGTGTAGGCCGCCGTCGTGAGCGCCTGCGCGCCGTTGAAGTTCAGCACGCCGCGCCCGGCGATTCCGTCCTTGACGAATGTCGGCGCGGCCACGAGGTTGTTGCCGTCCATGCCGTTCATCTGCACGAACGAACCACCCGCCGTACCGAGGTTGGGGACGGACGTCACGGTCGCGCCGTCCGCTGCCGTGAGACGCGATGCATCCACCCACACGTCCGCCGACGCGCAGAGTGCGCTCGTGAGGTCCACGTTGTTCGCCACAAGCGCACCGTCGTTCAGCAGCAGCTTCGCCGCCGGCGCCAGCACCAGCTTCGCGCGCGGATCAAACCGCGCCTTGGGCCCCAGCTCCACCACGCCGTCCTGAATGTCGATCGTCCCCGTCGTGCCGACCGGCTGCAGGAAACGCAGCGTGCCCTTGCCCTTCTTGACGAACGCGCCGTCCGTCGGCTGGGCGGTTGTCGTACCACGCCCCGGATCCATCGCCGCCGCGATTTCAAGCGTTGCCCCCTCTTCGATGTCGAATGTCGGCACTCTGTCCTGGTGCTTCAGGTGGCCGACACGCGAAATGATCCGCGACGGCGTGCCGTCCTTCGACGCCTGCACCGTGACCGTGTTCAGAAGCCCCCATCCTTTCCACGTCACACCCCGCAGAATCGAGTAGTCGCCGCTGCTCGTGAACTGGGCAAGCGGGGCCTACAGCGTCGCACCGCGCAGCACGAGCGGACACATCGGGATGTGCGCACCGCCGTTGTCCGTGAAGATCGCCGTCCCCTCGTGCGCCTCGAGCGTGATGTTCGGCCGCGTGGCATAGCCACCGAAATTGTCGCCGCCGTAGAGCTGCAGACGCCCTTCGTCAATAATCCAGCGCGCCGCATTGATGTCTGCCTTCACCGTGCCATCCAGCTTGAACTGCGTCACCAGTTTCCAGATGCCCGTGCCCGTCTTGGTGACGACGGCGCTCGCACTGTGGAACCAGTTCGAGTGTGCGCCGAACGTGATCCCCGCAGGGATGTCAAGCCGTCCCGTGCCGGAGAAATAGAGCGGCGTCTTCGCCTGTGTGAACGAAGCCAGGACCCGCACGCCGCCGCCCTTCACCGTCACGCGCGACGCGTTGCCAAGGCCCACCTCGTTCGCCGTCTCGACGAAGCCATCTTCGATCGTCAGCGATTCAAAGGCGGCCATCGACGCAGGGAAGCGCAACGTGCCCGCGCCCGTCTTCACCACTTCCGTCAACGCGCCCAGTCCGGGCATCGCCTCTTCGACCGCCGTCAGCGTGAGCGTCTGCCCCGCCGCCACATTCACCACCGCGCGGCTGCCGTTGAGAACGAGCGTCGTCCCCGTCACGCCGCCGGACGCGTTCGCCCCCGTCGCATGGTTGACGAGCGTCAGCCCTTCGGGCAGTGTCGCCGGCGCCGTGAACGCGCCCTCGCCTTCAACCGTCAGCGTGCAGGCGCCCTCGACCGCGAGGGGCGGACACGTCACCGACACCCCCGGCAGCACCTTCAGCGTGGCGTCGGCGACCACCGTCACCGTGCCTACGCCCAGCCCCTCGGGATCGGCCACCGTCACCGTGCCGCCCTCAAGGCGGAGACCGTTCGTGAAGCCGCTGCGTTTGAGAAGGATCAGCTCGCCGCCGCCCTTCTTCGTGAGCTGGCCGGGCATGTTGGCGTTCCACGCACCGTTGACGCCGTTCGTCAGAATGCCGTCCATAATCAGCGTCGCGCCCGTCTCGACGTCGAACGTCGTGTCGGCGTTCACGTGGTTCAGATGCGCCCAACGCGGACAGGAGATGTAGCTCGGCGTCGTACTGGCGTGCGCCACCACGCCGCCCTTGAACGCCGTATTGCCCTCGCGCCCCGTACCGGTGAAATTCTCCGTCAGGAAACGTCCGCCCGTGAGTTCCAGCGGACCAATCGGCGAATGGCCCGAGGTCGTCGCCGACCTCAGATGAAGCGTAGCGCCTTCGCGGATGTCCAACGTCAGGGCCGTCGCCGCCGAATGGTTGCCGAACTGGCTGCCAGCCGGCGACAGCAGGAACTCGCCCTCGCGAATCACCCAGCGCGACGGCGTGGAGACGGTGCCCAGCGCGGAACTCTGCGCAAGCACGCCCGGCCCCGCCTTGACGAACGTCTTCCCGACGGCGCCCTTGGTCAGATTGGCAGCAGCCGCCGTCACCGTCTGACCCGCCGCCACGGAGATGCCACCCTCGCCGCTGACGGTGTAGGTCTTGGCGAGCGTCTGTGACTTGGTGAACGCCACCAGTCCACCGTCAGCAAGTGTCACGGACGTGGCCGCACCCAGCTCGCTTTCCGCCGCCACCGTGCGCGTCTCGCCCGAAATGACGATCGGATCCTCCGCCCACAGAATGCCACCGCAGACGGACAACGCACCCATCAACACTCGTTTCAACATATCTCAGCCTTTCCTCTCAAAACTACCCAATCACCTCTCCGCGCGCGTTTAGCGGATAATGATCGCCATGCCCGGCCGGTCGACCTTCAACCACAATCCCGTCGCATCCTTCTTCACGCTCACCTTCATGCCCAGGAACGTAACAGAAGAATCCGACGCGCCGTTGAGCCGGACATTCCAGTTCGCGAGCTTGTCGCCGCCGGCCGTGAACCGCGCCAATGCGTACTGACCCGCCACGGGCGCAACGCCCGTGGTCGGGAAGACCGCGTCGATCGTCCCCGTCTCCGGCGCGGCCGCCAGCGTGCCCGAACCGATGCAGCCCACGGTGTTGTAGAGCGTATTTGTGCCCTGGGTGAAGTCCATCGGCATCGTATAGGTCCGTGTCTCCGTCTGCGTGAGCGTGACGCTGCCCGTGAATCCGGACAGACGGGACGGCAGCATCGCCAGGTCGGTCGCCCAAAGCCGTGCGGCCGTTGAGCAGGAATTGGTGATGTCGAGCGCCATACGATTCACCGCATTCGACTGGTAGGTGTAGTTGAAGCAGGTATTGCCCGCGACGGTGCCCACCGTCACGGAGATGTTGGTCGAGAGGAAGAGATCGGCCTTGTCGTTGATCGTATCGGCGATGAAGGTACCGTTGCCGACACAGTTCACCGTGCCGAACCAATAGCACGTACAGCTTTGATCCTGCCGGCGGGCGACGACGTGCAGGGAGCCTTTGAGCGTCCCGACATGGACGGTGTTGCCGCCCCAGACGATGACTTCACCGCCGCAGCGCCAGCGCTTGCCCTTCGTGTCTGTCAGATCACGGGCATTTCCGTTGATCGACTTCACGTAGAGCTCGTTGTTCGCCGTCGCACCACTCCCGTCCTTGCCGAACATGAGGCCGTTTGCACAATGCGACGAATCGAAATTGTAGGTGTTGCCGCAATTGCTGAACGTGACGTCGTTGCTGATGCGACCGGGGACGTCAAGCGAATCGACCCAGAAGAGGTGGCCGTTCTCGTACGAGGGCAGACTGCCCGTGAACGAGAACCGTCCGCTGGCCCGCATCTGCTTGCTGTAGTTCGTCAGTTTTAGCGCCCCGGAACCACCAAGTTCGCCCGTGAACTGCGTCCGCGGACATTGCGTGCCGTCCCCATACTGGCGGAACTGGCCGTTGACGATGACGTCGGTCTTCAGCTCGGCCAGCGTTCCGCCGTCCGCCGTCAACCAGTACACGTTGGTGTAGCTTGACCAGGTTCCCGGCTGGAAGCGGACATTCTGAAGGCTCTTCGGAATGACGAACGGCGATCCATCCTCGAACACCATCCCCTTGTGCAGCAGCACCCAGGTCGCCTGCGAGAAATCGACTTCGTCGAACACCCCGGTCGGGATCGTATCCAGAGCGATATAGCCGACAACGCGCAGCTTGGCGCCCTTCGGGAAGGCATAGTTGTTGAAGTCCGGCCAGTCGGCGCGAATCCAGTGATACGACGACGAGGAGGTCTTGTACCCGGCCATGCGCCCCTCGCCGCCATCCCGCAGACCGAATTCATACCAGCCGTCCGCCGCCGCCTGCGGAACAAGGTAGGGGATCGTCCTCGTCAGGGATCCGGCGACACGCACCTCGCCGCCCCCTGTGAGCCAGTCGGCCTCCGTATAAATGCCACGCGGAATCTCCACGCCCTCGACAAAAAGCCGCCTCACCGAAACAACCGCCCCCGCCGCGAGATCGAGCGTCGCGCCGTCCTCAAGTGAAAGCGCCTTAAGCGCGACGGCATCCGTCGCCGCAACCGCCAGCTTCGCCTGTGTGACGGTCACGCACTCGTTGGTGTCCGCCGAGACGGTACGATCCTCGCCGTACGGTCCCTTCCAGGCCGCCGCGCTCCAGTTCACGGAAGCCCCGTCGGTGTTCGCGAGACGCGGACCAATGAACCGCAGGCGGTCGACCATTGCATTGTGTGCGACTTCCGCCGCCGTCAGACCACGATTGTAGACGCGCACGCCGAAGTAATGGGCCTGGACATACGTGCCGCCACTGGCATTGCTCAACGCCCAGTTGGTGGTCACCCGCGCGACCTTCGCCGTGCAGCTGTCGGCCAGAACGGCATCCTGATAGACGCGGATACCCGTCGCGTCGGACACGCAGGTGACCGTGTTCGTGTAGACCTGCTTCGTATAGGGACGAGGTTCGGTCGAATCGACATAGAACCGGAAATCCCGGGCAAAATCATCGCCCGAGGTATTCTTGACCCCTGTCGAATGCAGATAGGCGCTGTTCGAATAGAAGACCGACGGCCAGGTCGTGCTCGTCGACGGGGTTGAAATGCGGATCAGGTTGAAGCACAGATCGAAGGTGATGGGGTTCGACTTGAGGTTACTTGGCATGCCCGCAATGCCATGGGCCACAGTCGACGAATCCAGCCAGCACGCCCCGAAACTGGCCACGTTGTTCAAGGTGACGGAGGCTCCGCCCTTCAGATCCTTCCAGGTACGGGCACCCGAATTGTGCGTCCCCGTCTTTTGGTTGTCGATCCCGTCGAACTGCGTGACGAGACCGTCCTGCACATAGCTGTCCGGACCCAGCCCCGCGCCCTGCACCCTTCCGGCGCACAGCACGGCACACCCGATCAAACTCAACACCGTCCACTTTGCCATCTCCGACTCCTTCGTTTAACGTACTGCGGGCCGTCGATCTGCGCACGAGCGTCGGCAGCCGTCCAACATGGTCCTTTCCAAGAATCATCACTACGGATTATATCAAAATTCGGCGACACACGGCGGCCTTTTCCCCGCTTAAAACGTCTAGGCCTGTCCGGCGGAATCGCTGTGGACCGTCCCCCCACGATTTTAAAGAGGCATGATCTTTGAAAACTGACTTCAACAGTATTGTTTAGGACGATTCAAACTTCAACTTTGGATTATCTTCACTTTTATTGTTCTGGCAAACAAATAGATTGATTCGAGGGGTAGGGATCGCACTCCGGGCGATCCGCCCTCTCCAAGCCATGCCCCCCTCTTCTTACGGAGGGCGGCGAACCCGGAGTGTTCGCCCTACCGCGCAACCTCGAATCAATCTATTTCATTGCCACTTCTATAGAGCGTTGCATGATTCCAACCTAAAAGCTCCAAGCTCTAAGCTAAATCCCTCAGCGGACGAGAAGCATCGTGCTGGGAGCATAGACGCGACAGGTGAACGCATTATCCTGGATCGCGAACTTGACCTTCCGGTTCGGGTCGGCGTTCGCCACCGTCCAGCGGGCGTTCAGGTCACCCGTCCCCCGGTCGACGACTTCCGCACCGGACGCGATCGTCCACGTACCGGTCGTCTTCGCGGTCGGCAGCGTCACCGTGCCGCCACCCAGAACGAAGACCTTGCCCGCCGCGGCCACGAACGGTCCCGCGAACGCAGTCGTCGGCGCAAGCGCCGCGCCGTCCGGAATCTCCACGTCGCCGGGACACGCCGTCGTCGCGGCCGTGCCGATCGGCGTCACGCGGAAGGTCGCGGGAATCTGCTCGACACCCGCCGGCAGGTTCAGCGTGCCGCCCATGAGGTCGACATAGCCCGTGAAGCCCGTCGGATTCGCGCCAAGCGTCAGCGACGCCCCTTCCGGCAGCGCGATCGTACCCGCACCCGTCAGCGTACCGTCGAAGGTGCTGGCATCGGCGAGCGTCATGCGTCCACGCACGAGGTCGACCGTGCCCGCGCCCGTCAACGTGGAGACGCGCTCGTCCGTGCCGTTGATCTCCAGCGCCGCGTCCTCGGCCACGGAGACCGCGCCGTCCTTCGGCAGCACACGCGCGCCGGACATGTCCGAATGCATGAGCGAGATGACCTGCGGCGCGGTCAACGCCGCCGCGAAGACCTTCACCTCGTCGAGCGCACCGCGGAACGGCGCCGTGAGGGCCGTCGACTTCGCGCCGAGGTAGAGGAACGAACCGTCCGCGATGTTGTCGGAGGTGAACTTCGCCGTGTCCGAGGCCGCCGCGACGTACTGCCCGTCGACGTAGTTCTTCACGCCCCAATTCGGATCGTAGACCGAAACGAAGTGGTGCCAGCGGAGTTCCGGATTGCCGTCGCGCGAGAGACCGAACAGGCGCGGGTAGCAGAAGTCCTTTGCGGAGTTCCCCGTGCCGCGCACGTAGTTACGGTAGACCCAGCCGTTCGGACCCGGGTCGTGGTGATAGCTGAGCATGTAGCCGATCGTCTTGGCTGTCGGGTTACCCCAGCAGAGGAACGTCGGGTAGTGGCTGGACGACTTGTCAACCTGCTCCATGGCGTCGGAACTGCCCGTCTGGACCCAGAGCGACACGGTATAGGGCTGACCGTTCGCGGGGATCGCCGACGGGAAGTTCGCGCTCTTCAGGTAGACCTGTCCGTAGTTGTCGAACTTGAGCGCCTTGCCGCCGAGCGGGGAGTCAACGAGCTTGAAGGTGCCGCCGCCGACCTTGGAGAGGTGGTTCGCGCCGGCCGCCGAGTCACGCCCCGGCTGCTTCGCATCCTCGAAGGCGTAGTGCAGCACGGGCGCGGGCAGCGCCGCGGCGGCGTCCGGCACCGTGCCGGGCGCAACGTCCGCGGCCGGATCGCGCCGGGCGTGGAGACGGGCCACGTCCGCGGCGTCGAGCGCACGCGTGTAGATGCGCACGTCGTCGATGTCGCCCTTGAAGAAGCGGTCGTCGTTCCGGTTGACCTGGCGGCCGATCGTGACAAGCTTCGCCTCGGGGATGGAGAGATTCTGCGCCTTGTTGGTCGTCCACATCAGATTGCCGTCATAGTAGACCGCGTAGGATGTCCCCTTGCGCGTCGCGACGAAATGATGCCACCGTCCCTGCGGCTTCGCCCCGGTCGGAATCGAGACAAAGTCGAGCGTTGTGCCCCAGTGCGTCAGCACGAGGTTGCCGTTGTCGACGCTGTTGTGGTAGCGGAAGACGATTTCCTGGAAGTTCCCCTGAGTACCGAGGGACACGAACGAGCCTGCGTCCGGACAGTCCGCCGCCGGCTTCGCCCAGACGCTGACCGTGTAGTCCGTGTTGCCGGAGAGGACGGGGGTCGTGATAGTCTGGGACAGCTTCTCCGTCTTCGTGCCGGGGAAGCGCGCGACCCAGCTCTGCCGTTCCGCGTCCCACACGCGCGTCACGTCGGCGACGTCCGTGAGATTGCGCCCCGTGCCGTTCGCCTCGCGGCCGATCATCGCCTCGTCCTCGAAGTCGTAGATCGCGAGGGTCTCCGGCTGAAGCGCCGGGGACTGGACGACCAGCCGACCGCCCTTCACCTCCGTGCCGCCCGTATGGTCCAGAAGGCCCGTCACCTTCAGTTCGCCCGCGCCGTCCTTCGCGAACACCCCCGTTCCGGAGACGACGCCCGGATAGGTTCCAGATCCCGCGAGCGTCAGCTTGCCGCCGCCCGGCAGGGTGAACGCGCCACGCGGGGCGGCCGAGACGATGTTCGAGACCGCGACCGTCTGTTCGCCGGCGAGCTGGATCTCGCCGTTGAACGCGGTGCGGAACTTCGCATTCGCCGGCAGGGCGACGGGATCGCCGGCGGCGGGCAGCGGACCGTCCGTCGGCGGATTGAGGCCCGCGTAGAGGCGTTCGACGCCGGCCCGACCGACCGCGCGCGAATAGATGCGGACGTCGTCGATGTCACCGCAGAAATAGCGGTCCGTGCTTCCCGGCAGCCAGCCAAGCGAGATCTGGACCGTCTCCGGGAACGCCATCTCGAGCTTGCAGTCCGACTTGGCCCAGACGCGGACGCCGTCGCACCAGAAGGTCAGGAAGCCGCCCTCGCGGACCACGACGTAGTGGTGCCAGTTCTCCAGATGTACCGTCGTCGGGAGGTTCGTGAAGTCGCCGTTTCCGTTCCAGTGGCCGAGGAGGAGGTGCGAACAGGCCGCGTCCCGGAAGCGGAACTGCATGATCTGGTGGTCCTTCTGCTCGGTTCCAATTGCGACGAGCGTCGGCCAGTTGTTCGCGAGCGGCGGCACCTTGGCCGTCTTCGCCCAGAGGCTGACCGTGTAGTCGCTGTTGCCCGTGAGCTCGTCCGTCCCCGTCACCGTGGCGATCAGCTTGCCGCCCGAAGTCGCCGTGCCGGCGAAGCGCGCGACCTTGCCGCCGCGCACCGCGTCGTCGACCAGCGAGACCGCGCCCTCCGCGACGAGGTCGCGGCCCTGTCCCGACGAATCCTTCGTCAGCGACTCCTCGAAGTCGTAGGCGACGAACGGAACGGCCTCGCCCGTCTGCGAGTCGAGGCGGAGGCGCCCGGCGGACGCGCCGTAGACGATGTTCGGCTGGACGTTCGTGACCACGAGGTTCTTGCCCACCGCGGTCACGCCGCCCGTGCCCGTGAAGGCGTCCGACAGGTAGTCCGTGCCCGTCATGCCGAGCAGGAGCTCGTTCCCGGCGAGGTCGACCGGAGCGCCCGTCGCCGTCTGGAAGGAGCCCATCGCGATGCGGGTGGAGAAGTTCGTGAGGACGAGCGCGCCCGCCGGATCGGTCACGCGCACGTCGGTGTATCCGAGCGCGTCCGTGAGCATCGGGATCACCCGGCCTTCCGCGATCTGGAACTCGCGGCGAGCCGCCCCCGCGCGGTAGAGATCCGAGACGCGGACCGTGCCGTTGCCCTCCTTGCGCAGGGGGCCCCGGTCGCCGTCGGCCCAGGCCTCCATGCGGCAGGTGTCCGCCAGGACGAGCGTGCCGTCCTCGACGCGGAGCGGTATGTACCCCAGCGTGGTCGCCCGAGTATAGAACGCGCCGTTGCTGTACGTGCGCAGATACCACGTGTTTGTCGTGCAGAGATCTTCGCCCTCGGGCGGGTCGAGCGGCTTGAAGACGAGCCCGCCGGCATAGGCCTTCTCTTCTTTCTGGATCGCGACGGTCTTACCGCCCTCCAGCTGGAAGAGGCCGACATTGGTCGAGATGCAGTTCTTACCGTCCGCCCAGTTCACGAAGTACTCGCTGTCCTCAGCCGAAGCCGCGAACCAGTTTCCGCCCTTCGGATTCGTCCAGACGTTCGTCACGACGTCCGCCGCACACGACAAAGCACCCGCGCATCCGAGCGCACCAATCAGCCGCACAACATTTCCCATGGGCAAACTCTCCAACCTTTAACTCAAAGTTCACCCCCCCCCGCCTTCCTTTTGGAAGTTTCAACGGAGAGGTTCATTCGGGATTATAGCAAAACGACACTCTGTCCGCAAGTTACCTGCACCGCATGGAATCAGCGGAAGATGACGTACAGTCCCAGCTTGCCGACGACGAGGACGCCGGAGCCGGCGAAGTGCGTATCGTCCTTGTTCAGCGCCACAGACGCCGACGAACCGTAGGTGCCCGACGGTTTCGCCACGCCGTCGATCGACAGCGATCCGCATCGCTGATTCACGCCCGCCGGAAGCTCGACCTTGCCGGTCTCTGAAATCTCGACGGCCGTCTCCTTGCCGATTGCCTGCGCATGCTCGAAGACCAGCGTACCCGTCCCCTTCGCCACCGCCTTCGCCGCGTTCGGCCAGGAGCCCGTACCGTAGTCGTTGCCCTGCGGATCCACGTACTTCTTCGAGAAATAGAGCTTGCCATTGGTCACCTGCACCGTGCCGGACGACATGCATGTCTGGTTGAGCCACAGTCCCTTGTACGAACCATCCTTGGAAATGCCAGCCTGGCCGACGAAATACGCCCAGTTCGTCGAAGACGGCGAACTCTGCGAACTTGGATTGATGCGATAACTTGTGCTCGCATCGTGCAGCAAAGCGGGCCGTTCGCTCACAATCGTACCGGGCTGCGTCGACTTCTTCCAGTATTCCCCAATGGTCAATCCAGACGTCACATTGTTTCCGCGTCCGCACTGGATGCTGTCGACCTTCTGGTCGCAGCCGCAGAGATCCCAGGTTCCCAAGCTGCCCTGGTTGCCGGCAATGTTGAAGTGGCCACCGTTGACCGCATAGGGGACATGCGTGTAGAGCGTCGTCCCCTGATCGACAATCCAACCCTGCTGAGCGGAATTGATGTCGTTACCCACCGTGTAGAGGTGCGTCTGGCTGCCGTTCCTGAAATTGACGCGCGAGGAATAACCGCCTTTGAGGGGGGCATTGGTGATGACAACCGTACCGCCCGCCCCTTTGAAATTATGCGTTGTACCGGGTCCGAGAACAAGTCCGCCCGCGAAGGTCCACGTCTTGCCCGATGCCGGAGAAACCGAAACGCCGTCGACGCGACGCGTGAAGCAGCCGTTGAAGACATAGTCTTTCGACGTCTGGGGGCCCAGCGCCTTTTCCCCAGTCGTCCCCAATCCCGTCAACGTAATCGCGCCATCATAACGCTCCGCCTGAAGGTCAAGCACGGCGTTCGTCAGATTGACAACCGTCTCGCCCGTTCCGAGGCCGCCGTCGGCGTTCACCCAAACCGTCCCGCCGTTGAAGTAGAAGTCGTTGGCCAGATCCGGCTGGGAAACATTGGCGTTCACGGTACCGCCGCCCACAACCGTCACCGTGCCAGGCGCGAGGGTCTGAAGTTCCGCCGTCAGGTTCAAGGTGTCGCCCGCACCGACCGTCCACGTCTGCGAGGCGGTGAGCCCCAACGAAGCCCCCATCGTGTAGGTTCCTCCCACGCCGGGCGTCGCAAGACCCAACGAGCCGAGCCAAAGCGGAGACGAACCAGTGAAGCCGAACGCCGTGACGTCCGAACCAATTTCGACGCCACGGATCCAGTGGGTCTGGTCGACCGTCGCCGAGTTTCCTCCCGCAACTTTCATCTTCACCGAACCTTCGCCGAGCGGCGGCAGTTCGGACGCGTCCTTCCAGTTCGCCACCGTCGACAGGTCGCCCGTGCCAATCCAGGTCGCCTCGACCGTCGCACCCGTCTCGCCGCCCACGCCGACCACGACGATCGTCTCGCCGTCCAGCCAGTCGACCGGCCGACCCAACGCCCCCGACCCGGTGTAGATGCCGTCGCCAACCACCTGGCCGTCGACCGTCACGCTCCCCAAGGCGATCGCCGTTTTCGCCAGGAAGCGAATCCGGCCGCCCTCGACCGCGTACTTCGCCTGCGGGAATGTCGTCCCCTCCGCCAGCACGAGAACGCCGTTCGACACGATCAAGGTGCCGGTCGTGTCGCACGCGCCGCCAGCCAGCGTCAACGTCTTCGTGCCGTCGTCCGGATTCCAGCAGATCGAGGCCTTGCCGGCGATCTTCCCCGTAAAGATCGTATCGGGTTGGTTACCGTTCAGTTTGAGAACGGCCGGAGACGCCGAGGTGATTCGCACATCCGTCGCCTCCGGCGTCATCTCCAGAGGGCAGTTGAGAATCTGCCATTTCCCGTTGAGATCCAAAACCGTGTTCGGCCCCGTGAAACGAAAAGCCGTCGAACCCAACGACAGGAGGTTCGTCTCCCCCATCTGTACCGTGCCCTCCTGGATTTCGAACGTCCCGAAACAGGTCTTGTCCTCATTGGCCACAACCTGGTAGATACCGGCTCCAGTCTTCACGCAATTGCCGACACTCTGTCCGGAAGCTTTCGCAAAAGAAAACTTAAGCGTGCCCTTGGCCGACGGGGCCACTTCGACCGTGCCGATCGCCCAAATACGTGACAAATTAACAGCACTGGATGTCAGATTGGAGACAAAACCGTCCTTGATGACAGGCTGCGAACCGAAATAGCCGCTCCATGTCCGACTACCCTTGAAGAGAAGACCACCATATTTGACACCGGCTGAACCACCCCAGCAATGCGAGTACTCATTCTTCCCGTCTGAGTCAAAAACAAGCACATCCCCCGCCTGCGGCAGATGCGTTCCCTGTCCGTAATGGTCGCCCCGCGTGCCAGACGAATCCTGCCAGTTGTAGCCATCCTTCCAGTCACGTTTGCCATCCGCGCTCGCACCTTCAAAATCCTTGACCGTACTGTCCTTCCAGCCCCAGGTACTCCCGCCGATCCACGTCCAGGTCTCGGCAAAGACCACAGATGCCGTCAACACCCCCAGCACAATTCCAATCAAGTGCTTCATTTCACGCTCCGTTGAAGGATTTGATCGAGGTAATTGCAAAACCTCGGTGTATCGGGGCCGGGAGGTCGCTTGACGGGGTT
>JAUNMP010000292.1 GCA_030537465.1 bacterium | reverse complement strand
GAGATATCGGCTCGGCGCGAGGAACCCGTGCTGTGGCAACTGCTTTTTCTAGGTTCAATCTAAAATTGGCAGTTTACGACGAAAGCATCTCGCGGAGACGCGGAGGCGCGGAGTTTTAATTGATTTTCAGACGAAATTGAAATTTATGCGACAAATCTCAGAGTCTATTCTCTTCACCATTCGGGTGAAAGCCGTTCTCTACGAGACAGCCTACATAACTCTCAAATTCTCCGCGCCTCCGCGTCTCCGCGAGAGATATCGGCTCGGCGCGAGGAACCCGTGCTGTGGCAACTGCTTTTTCTAGGTTCAATCTAAAATTGGCAGTTCAACAGCGAAAGCATCTCGCGGACGGGCGGCGGTCGGTAGGGGCGACACTCCGGGTCGCCCGCGCCCCCGTCGGCGGACGGGCGGCGGACCCGGAGTGTCCGCCCTACCACGCCCGAAGACCCCACGCCCGGCGGCGGACGGTAGGGGCGACACTCCGGGTCGCCCGCGCCCTACCATGCCGCGCTCACGGGGGACTGTCCCCTTGTTCCTTCCGGTTATGGTAGCCCGGAATGTCAACGGCCCCTTCCGCCCTCCCCTTCACCCCTTCTACCGGACGATTTCCTCGAGGCGCACGAGCTCCGCGCCCTTGAACTGGAAGAGGATCAGGTGGAGCGTCGTGTCCTTCGCGAGGTCGGGGACGAACGGATCGGCCGCGTACTGGCGCAGCTTCGCGATGCCGTCCGCGGCCTTCGCCGCAAGGTCGGCCTCGTCGGCGTCCGCCTTCGAGTACTTGAGCTCGACGATGTAGCTGTGCCGCGCGTCCCCGTAGTAGACGCGCTCCGGGAAGAGGCAGAAGTCGCAGTACCCGCGCGCGAGCTCCATCTCGGGCTTCGCGAGGTAGAACCTGATGTGGCCGAACTCGGCCTGCATGTAGCCCTGGATGCGGATCTCGCCCGAAAGGCCGCCGCGCACCGGCGTCGTCTCGGCGAAGTCCTTCGCGAGCCGGCGGAAGAACGGCTCCCAGTCGCCGTCATAGGCCATCGCGCTCGCGAGCTTCGACCAGGCGATCCAGTCCGGAAGCCGCGTCCGGCGGTAGCTGTCCCGGAGGTAGTTGAAGAGCTGCTTCTCGACGCAGGCGTTCGGGATGCGGAAATACGACATGCCCTTCTTGCGCTCGGCCATCGAGAGGATGCCGTAGTAGTGGAAGAGCGAGCGGAAGTTCTCCGTCTTCACGATCGCGTCCGCCGGGAAGCTCGGGACGAGCTCGAACGCGATCTCGCCCGTCGCCGCGAGTTCCTCGGTGAGCGGCGAGACGTCCTCCGCGTCCTGCGCGCCCGCCGCGCGCTGCAGGTCGACGATCGTCTCGAGCTTGTCGTAGTCGGTCGAGATGTTGACGTCGACCATGTTCTCGGGCGGAATGCCCTCTGCGACCAGCGACTTCAGATGGTAGAGCACCATGTCCGAATTGAAGACGCTCTCCTTTCCGATCCTGGCCTTGGCGAAGCAGTAGCCGTCGTACCACGGCTTGATCGAGCGGACGACCGCCTCGGGGTCGCCCTCCTGATAGGCGCCGACGCCCTTGAAGTCGCGGTAGACCCGCAGCGTCTCCTCTTCCGAAAAGCCGAGCATCGCGTTGAAGGCCGCGTCCTGCGAGATGTTCGAGGCGATGTTGAACCCGCTCGTCAGGTCGTCCATCGTCACCGGCGAGACGCCCGTCATGAAGATGCGGTCGAAGCTCGCCTTGAACGTCTTGAACCACCGCCGGTAGAAGCCCGCCCCGTGCGTGATCGACCTGTAGGGCTCGTTCCCGGCCGCGCGGATGAGGTCGTTCGTGAAGTTGTCGTACTCGTCGACCATCAGGTAGGCCGGCACACCCTTCGCCTTCGCCGTCTTGACGACAAGGTCGAACTTGGCGCCGACGGGCTGCCCCCGGCACGCGCGGACGAAGTCCTCCGGGAAGAGATCGGGGTTCGCCGCGAGCAGAAGGTCGAGTGTCGTCGACAGGTAGAGGTCGAACTTCTGGTCGAGGGGGGCCTCCGCGCCCTTGCCGACCTCCGAGAAGTCGAGCTTGAGCACGAGGTAGCGGTTGCGGTTCGGCGTCGGATGCGCGCCGATCCAGAGTCCGCCGAAGAGCGCGTCGAAGTTCGCCTTCTCGCTGCGGTCGTAGTAGAGCCGCAGCATGTCGAGGAAGAGCGACTTGCCGAAGCGCCGCGGACGCACGAAGAACACGAACGAATCCCGCTCTTCCATCTTCGCGAGGTACTCGGTCTTGTCGACGTAGTAATAGCCCTCGTTGCGGATCCGCCGGAAGTCCGCAATGCCGTAGGGGATGCTCCTCATGCTCAACTGGCTCATGCCGCGTAGTATACCATATTCCGGGAACTGCAGCAGGAAATGTCGTCTCAAAGATCAGCCCATACACCCCGATTCGTGAAGGGGGGGGCCTTGTTCCTCCCTTCACGCCAACGCAGACCCCGCGCCCGGCGGCGGATGGGCAGCGGACCCGCGGCGGACCCGGAGTGTCCGCCCTACCACGCCCGCGCCCAACCACGCCCGGCGGAGGACGGGCGGCGGACGGTAGGGGCGACACTCCGGGTCGCCCGCGCCCTACCGCGCCCGGCGGCGGACGGTAGGGGCGACACTCCGGGTCGCCCGCCTACCATGCCGCGTCCACGGGGTCTGTCCCCTTCTCCCCTTCTACCGGGCGATTTCCTCGAGGCGCACGAGCTCCGCGCCCTTGAACTGGAAGAGGATCAGGTGGAGCGTCGTGTCCTTCGCGAGGTCGGGGACGAACGGATCGGCCGCGTACTGGCGCAGCTTCGCGATGCCGTCCGCGGCCTTCGCCGCAAGGTCGGCCTCGTCGGCGTCCGCCTTCGAGTACTTGAGCTCGACGATGTAGCTGTGCCGCGCGTCCCCGTAGTAGACGCGCTCCGGGAAGAGGCAGAAGTCGCAGTACCCGCGCGCGAGCTCCATCTCGGGCTTCGCGAGGTAGAACCTGATGTGGCCGAACTCGGCCTGCATGTAGCCCTGGATGCGGATCTCGCCCGAAAGGCCGCCGCGCACCGGCGTCGTCTCGGCGAAGTCCTTCGCGAGCCGGCGGAAGAACGGCTCCCAGTCGCCGTCATAGGCCATCGCGCTCGCGAGCTTCGACCAGGCGATCCAGTCCGGAAGCCGCGTCCGGCGGTAGCTGTCCCGGAGGTAGTTGAAGAGCTGCTTCTCGACGCAGGCGTTCGGGATGCGGAAATACGACATGCCCTTCTTGCGCTCGGCCATCGAGAGGATGCCGTAGTAGTGGAAGAGCGAGCGGAAGTTCTCCGTCTTCACGATCGCGTCCGCCGGGAAGCTCGGGACGAGCTCGAACGCGATCTCGCCCGTCGCCGCGAGTTCCTCGGTGAGCGGCGAGACGTCCTCCGCGTCCTGCGCGCCCGCCGCGCGCTGCAGGTCGACGATCGTCTCGAGCTTGTCGTAGTCGGTCGAGATGTTGACGTCGACCATGTTCTCGGGCGGAATGCCCTCTGCGACCAGCGACTTCAGATGGTAGAGCACCATGTCCGAATTGAAGACGCTCTCCTTTCCGATCCTGGCCTTGGCGAAGCAGTAGCCGTCGTACCACGGCTTGATCGAGCGGACGACCGCCTCGGGGTCGCCCTCCTGATAGGCGCCGACGCCCTTGAAGTCGCGGTAGACCCGCAGCGTCTCCTCTTCCGAAAAGCCGAGCATCGCGTTGAAGGCCGCGTCCTGCGAGATGTTCGAGGCGATGTTGAACCCGCTCGTCAGGTCGTCCATCGTCACCGGCGAGACGCCCGTCATGAAGATGCGGTCGAAGCTCGCCTTGAATTTCTTGAACCAGGCGCGGTAGAACCCCGCTCCGTGGGTGATCGACCGGTAGGGCTCGTTTCCGCGGAACCGGATCAGCGCATTGGTGAAATTGTCGTACTCGTCGATCATCAGGTAGACCGGCGCCTCCGCGGCCTTCGCCTGCGCCATGAGCGCCACGAAGCGGCCCTCGGCGGAATCGTTCGCCAGCGACCGGACGAAATCCTCGGCAAAAACCGACGGATAACGCCGCGCGAAGGCGTCCAGGCGCTTGCGCATGTATTCGTCGAAACTCCGCTGCTGGGCGTCGAAATCGCAGCCGCCGACCTGAGAAAAGTCAAGCGAAAGCACGAGGTAGCGGTTGCGGTTCGGCGTCGGATGCGCGCCGATCCAGAGTCCGCCGAAGAGCGCGTCGAAGTTCGCCTTCTCGCTGCGGTCGTAGTAGAGCCGCAGCATGTCGAGGAAGAGCGACTTGCCGAAGCGCCGCGGACGCACGAAGAACACGAACGAATCCCGCTCTTCCATCTTCGCGAGGTACTCGGTCTTGTCGACGTAGTAATAGCCCTCGTTGCGGATCCGCCGGAAGTCCGCAATGCCGTAGGGGATGCTCCTCATGCTCAACTGGCTCATGCCGCGTAGTATACCATATTCCGGGGGAAAGTGGTTCCCGGACCAGACGGTCCGGGAACTGCAGCAGGAAATGTCGTCTCAAAGATCAGCCCATACACCCCGATTCGTGAAGGGGGGGGGGCAGTTTCCTTGTCCCTCCCTTCACGCCAACGCAGACCCCGCGCCCGGCGGCGGACGGTAGGGGCGACACTCCGGGTCGCCCGCGCCCCCGGCGGAGGACGGGCGGCGCCCCCGGCGGCGGACCCGGAGTGTCCGCCCTACCACGCCCGAAGACCCCACGCCCGGCGGCGGACGGTAGGGGCGACACTCCGGGTCGCCCGCGCCCTACCATGCCGCGCTCACGGGGGACTGTCCCCTTGTTCCTTCCGGTTATGGTAGCCCGGAATGTCAACGGCCCCTTCCGCCCTCCCCTTCACCCCT
>JAUNMP010000291.1 GCA_030537465.1 bacterium | reverse complement strand
ACGTACGGAAGGGAGGCCAGCCACGTACGGTCTTCTGCGGAAAGCTGCGCCTGATTGCGGCGAATCCCATCGACCGCGCTGCCGATGAATCCATCCGTGCTCGTTTTCCCGGCGACCGCCGCATCGTGATTGCCGACCAGCACGACGTCGCAGGAATTGCGCACGAGGTCAACCGCACCGGCCGGATCGGGACCATAGCCGACGATGTCGCCGAGGCAGATGATCTTGTCCACATCGTGGTCCCAGGCATCCTCGAGCACGCGTTCAAGCGCCTCGGGATTCGAATGAATGTCAGATAGTATGGCGTATTTCATAAGTGTAATCATGGGCGTTTTCGTGCCCGCAGAAAGAATCAACGACACGCCCCGCAGAACCTTATTCCTCCTGTGCAAAATCCTGCGAAAACTAAATTGAGCAAAAAGTGGCCGAAACGGTTTTCGACTGTTTCAGTCACTCAGTCCAATTCACCATACTTCAAGGTGCAATGGACTTCAAGCGTTCCCGTGCATCCAGAAAACGCTTCCACCACTTGATCCCGTTTTTGAGATTGCCATGGTGTTCCTGGGCTGCGAATTCGGCTGGATGCAGTTCCTGCGCTCGGTTGATCTGACCCATGAATGTCTCGGCATCCACATCAAAAATGCCGTGACCGACCAGACCGGCAGAGACAAGCCGCTGAATGGCGGCGATATACGTCGAAACCGAAGGCTCGGCATACGTTTTCCCCGTCCGGGGATTGATTTGGGAAATGTACCATTCGCGGAACATGTTTTTGGCGTTCATTCTTTTTGTCCTCTCTTTTTTAATTGTTTGTTCTTTTGAAGATTGACTGCTTGACGGCATTTCCCACTTGGGATACATTGAATCCAGTCAAACTTTTTCAATCTTCACGCCTGTATTATAGAAATGAAATTTTCAAGTTTTCGCTCAAAGTCGACATCGTGCAGGGCATTGCCATATTTTCATAGAAATTGACAATTTTGGGGAAGATCGACGTACGAAACGATATCTGCAAATGATGAAACAATCTGTTCAAGGCGACCCTTGACCAGATTCGAGAACTTGTCCCAAACGGCAAGCCGACATCATCCGCAATAGTATCGGATCGAGCAAGGCTAGAACAGGCGTTCTCCGACTACGAAAATGGTCGTCGGCAAGGCAGCTATTGCTCCGGCGACGATATGTTGTGACTACCGCGATCTGGGAGGGACGGTCTCCGTGCCGTCCGCGTCCGCGACGGAGCGCGGCCCTCCCATCAAAGCATTACAATATTTCATCGCCGGAGCAATAAGAGTCAAATGCCCGATGACACGATTGCGCACAGATCGGAGTGCCACATCTCCTGCCTATTCCCAGAATCAAATAACGCAAAAGTTCGACAGAAGAAAGGAAATTTGAAAAGTCAATCCCGTCGTTGAGATTCAAGCCACTGCTTGTAGATTTCACGCGACTTCCTCTTGTCGCTCTCAAATACGACAAGCAAGCCAGGACGGGGATTCCCACAGAGATCCATAATCTCCCGAATCTGCCTCCTGCAGTCTCGTCCGTATGCAGACGAGTTCCGATCAGGAATGTCGACATAGATATGATCTTCAAGAAGAGTGTCGCGCCCTTCCCCCTTTTCGGTATGAATCCAGAAGATGTGTCTCCCGACCCTCTGCCTCGCCGCATTCAGCAATCGATCGCGATAAAACTTGAGCGCCCACTGGCAAACTGCGGCAAACACCTCGCCCCAATCCTTGACAGGTTTGCAGTAACGTTCATTTGGACAATATAGAATAGCAGAGCTTCCATCGGCGAAATCTCGACTCCTCCTCTTCTCCGGACAAGAAGTCGTCCACAGGTGAACATCCTCCTCCCGACACCCATGATCCCAGCATTCGACCTCCCGGCTTCCCTCTCCTTCTGCGTGCTCGTCGGACTTTGCGCCCAGGTGGCGCAACCGACTTAGCATCTGCCGAATACGCTCGCGCGTCACACCGAACTGCATCCCCACCTCTTCCAATGTTCTGGGAAAACCGTCGGTGAGTCCAAAACGGTAGTCCAGCACCTGCCGCTCACGATCCGTGAGCGTCTTCAGGATATCTGCCAATCTCTCGCGCAGCATCGAATAGGCTGTCTGCTCCAAGGGATTCTCCGCCGTCGTGTCGGGGATGAAGTCGCCGTACTTGGCCTCATTCTTGTCCCCAGCTTTCAACTCAAGCGAAATCGGCTGCTTCATCAGAAGAAGGACCGCGCGAACCTGTTCGGGCTTCATGTCCATTTCCACGGACAGCTCCTTCTCGGTCGGTTCACGGCCCAACTTCTGGATCAGCTTCTTCTGCACGCGCATGAGCTTGTTAATCGTCTCGATCATGTGCACGGGGATGCGATTCTTGCGGTTCTGGTCAGCAATCGCTCGTTGCATGGCAGCTCTGATCCAATAATACGCGTATGTCGAGAACTTACACCCGAGCCTGTAATCAAACTTCTCAACGGCCTTCATCAGGCCCGTGTTGCCTTCCTGAATCAGATCGAGGAAGCTCAATCCGCGGTTCATGTACTTCTTGACAATCGAAATCACCAGGCGCAGGTTGGCCTCGACCATCTTCGTGCGCGCCTCCTCGCCTTTGCGCAGCACGTAGCGCAACTCGCCGAAGGTCTCCAGAAACTCGTCCCCCGGCATACCGAATTTGGCCTCGATTTTCTCCAACTCGGCACGCACCTTTTCCAGCTCCGCATCGCGCTTCTTCGATTGGGCCTTGCCCAGAAGATCCTCCTTCTTGTTCAGATGCTCGCGATAGGGAAGATAGATCGTCTCATCGGCCTCTCGACAGAGTGTCTCGAGAACCTTCTGCTTGAAGTTCAGCTTCTCAAAGGCATCCCGCAGCACCGTTCGAGCGTTCCAGACACTTTTCTCGGCTCCGCGGATCTGCGCCGACGTCGCATTCTTGCGATGCTTCATCACGTCCAAATACTTCGTCTGCGCGTCCTGCAACTGCTTGGCAACCTTGGTCAGCATCTTACGCATATCTGGCAACTGTTCCATATAGGCGTCGGGATTTCCTTCGAATTTGTCGTCCACCACGCGATCAAACCGTTCCTGCATGCCTTCCAACTTGTCCAGCACCCCCATGTACATCCCCGGCGTGAACGCAAAGCGATTGAACATGTCCTTGGTTTTCGCCTCGCTCTCCTCGATCTGCTTGCAGATCTCAACCTCCTGCTCGTGCGACAGGAGCGAGACCGGTCCCATCGGATGGAGGTACATGCGAATCGGATCGTCAAAGAGCTCCTGCAGCGGCTGTCCCTGGAGGCACTTGTCGGAAATCTCATCCTCAGAGGCAGCTTTATTGCCAGAAACCCCATCCACAGATGTTCGTCCCATACGTCGACCCTTTCCAAATCTAACAATTACAACAAAGATCAATCAATACCGTGCACAACGCCGACTTTGAGCGAAATCTTGGAAATTTCATTTGTATGGTAAAAGGCGAAGATTGAAAAACTTGAACGATTTCATTGTATCCCAAGTGGGAAACGCCGTCAACCTTTCAATCTAAAAAAGAAAGAACATAAAATGAACTACGACAACACGACTATCCACTCCTTCTCAGAAGCCGACATCGCCAACCTTTCCGTTCCCATGGGAACGGATATCTCCCGCTCCCTCATGACCTATCCCTCGGACATCGAGGAGGTCATTCACGATACGTTCGCCGACATGAGCGCGGGCCTCTCTCCCCTGCCGCCGCCGATGACGATGCAGGCACTCTTCCACTGGATGCGCAAGCGCGTCAAATGGAATTACTCGCACATCCGCGAGGCGAACGCCCGCTTCGCCTTCAAGGGGGCGACACCCAAGGAAATCGAGGTTCTCATCAAGGAAGTCAAGAACGACCCAACCCTCTCGCCGCGTCAGCGCAACTTGAGCCTCCGCAATCTCCAGCGCCAGCTTGAACTCCTCGTCGCCGTTCCCGACCGCGACCACGGCATCCACATCCACCGGCTGGATCGCAAGATCGTGCGCAAGGAGATCAAGCGCATCGTCCACACGATCTTCAAGGAACACCGCGTGAGCACGAAGTGCGAGGGGGCCTTCATCGACGCCTTCTTCTCGGACCGCTCCGCGAAGGAACGCGCTAAAGACTGGGACATGAGCGAAGACCACGTCAACGTCTCCAAGCATACGTTGACGCGTCTGCTGAACGCCTGCCGTGCCGCGTTCTGTGAGTCCAAGATTCTCCGGGATTATTACCCTTGGCTCCGCCGTTCTGCCGCATAAAGGCAAGTTCAACCCCGACATCCACCTCGATGAAATCGTAGCCTAGAGATGCGGCGACGATATATTGCGACTGTCCAATCCGGGAGGGACGGCCTCCGTGCCGTCCGCGGCCGCGACGGAGCGCGGCCCTCCCATCAACGTGTCACAATATTTCATTGCCGAACAATAAGATATTTCAACACCGCCCAGACATGCACTTACACCCTTCGTAGGAACTCCGCGAGGAATGGGTCGGCGATTGTGGATTCACCGGAAATCTGCTCGATGTGTCCGTCCTCGATCAGCTTCCGCTTGGCGGAGTTGACCGTGGAGGAGGGGCCCAGCAGATGGCGCTTCCGGTAGGCCTCGTCGAATTCGCGCGTCCGCTCCCGTGCGAGGGCGACGAGGAGCTTCTTCTGAGCCATTGAGAAGGTCAGCATCAACTGCTCATACTGATCTCGGTTGAGCCCAGCCAGATTTCCGTAGGCTTCGGACAGATCCTGTTCGGCGACGGCTTTCCGGTCGGTCTCACACACGCGGCGAAACACCTCGAATCCCAGCTGCTGGATGAAGTAGGGGATGTTGTCGGCCCGGGCCACGAGGCGCGCCGCC
>JAUNMP010000290.1 GCA_030537465.1 bacterium | reverse complement strand
CGGCCTCGAGGTCGCCGAACTTCGGGAACCACTTCACGAAGAAATAGTCGACCTCCCAGCCTAATTCTCGAAAAAGGGCCGCATAGACCCGATTTCGCGAATAACCGGGATCAAACCGTCCCCAGAAAAGTACCTTCTTTGCCATAAGAGGCGTTATTATAGCACAAATCGTCTTCCTTTGTGACGCGGACGGACTTGAGGCGGTCGACGAGATCGACGCCGTCGCTCACAACCATGGGCGGAAAACGGGCCTGTGCAGCTTTGACCTCCTGTGCGACCCGGGGATCGGGATACTTCCGAAGAATGTCCCGAAGCGCGCACAATGCGTAGGAAAGCGCCTGGAAACGGCACAGCGTCGGGCTTGCAAACGCCTGGGCGGACACCAGATCGCGCGTAAACGCCATCGCGCCATCCTCGACAATCGCCTTCAACAGCGGCACGCTCGCAATGTCGTGGAATCGTCCAAGCAAGAGCAGCGCCTTGATCCGGTTGGGATAGGCCCGTCGAACGACTGGATCCTTCTCGCCTCCCGGACGCACCACGATCTCCCGCAGCACGGGCAGACATCGTGCGTCCTCCATCAATCCCAATGCCACAGCGAAGTTGCCGGCATCGCGCGGATTCTTCGGGAGTTCGGCCGCCAGAGCATCTGCAAGCGCACGTTGCTCCGCCTCCGTCCCGGAGAGACGGCACTTCCAGCATGTCCAGAGCGCATAGGCCGCCTGCTCGGCAGGCGAATTCGACGCGACGCCGATCTTCCCCTGCCACCATTCGTTCGTACGCATGATGTCCTGGTGCAGGGCCGCAACGACCTGCTCGGGCGAATAGGAGCTAAACTCATATCCCGAATAGGAGTTCATTCGGTTTTTACGTGCGGGTGCCAGCGTTCCCGCTTTCTCCAAGAGCGGCCTCAATTCCGCATAGGGGACTTCGCGCGCGGCACAACCCCGTTTGAGCATGAGCGAAGCCGCACAGGCCGCAACGATTCCCGTCTTACGCATTTCATTCTGCATCCGCAGGCCGCCCCCAAGGTCGTGTGCGACGCCGAAATGCTTCGAGGGAACGAGCAGATTGTCGACGCCCTTCGCAACGAGCGTCCCGTAGGTGATCGTCGAGGGATAGCCGAACATGGGGAGGCCGCAGAGCACCTTCCAGTTCTGCACCTCCTCGGACTCGAACGCATGGTCGCCGAAGAAGACCGGCAGATCCTCCGGTTCCCAGGCGTAGAAGATTGGATTCGGATAGACACGCTCCCGCAGCGCATCCTTCAACGTGAGGATCTCCTCCGTGACGACGCGCGTCTCCTCGCGGGCATTCACGATGAGCGACGCACGCAGCATCCGTTCGCGCTTGGACTGCGACCTCCAGTTCTCGTGCCGGGCGGCATCGAGCTTCGTCACCGTCGCCGAATACGTCTCGGCCGAACCGGCGAGGCCGTCGGGGTAGTTCCGATAGGTCGGATGAACCGCGCCCGACGGATTCAACCAGGTCTCGCCCCGCGCACAGGGCGCCATCACACCGTCGTATGGACGCCCCTGGCGCACAGGCAGTCCGCAGAGTCGCGGCACCGTCGCATTCCCGCTCGCGTCGATCACGACCTTCGCGGCGACATCCATCTGCTGCCCATTGCGCAGATAACGGACACCCACCAGACGCGGCCCCTCCTTCCAGACGCCGACGACAACCGCCTCGTAGACGACCGTCCCCTTCCGAGCAGCCTCTTCGTAGCGTTTGAGCAACGCCAACAGGCCCCCGCCGAAGTTGACACAGCCGATCGTCCCCTGGCCGCCCATGCCCGTGCTCTTTTCGATGCCACACGTGCGAAGGCCCCGATCCAGAGACTGGACAAAAGCCTCGGCGCCCGCCGTCCCCAGTCCGACCACGACGACGTCATAGGCCGCGGCAAACGACGGCTCCGCCACGCGGACCACGGCCTTTCCGGAAACCACTAGACAGAGGTCCATGCCAGGCCCTCCTCAAAGGCGGTGAAGAAGTCGGGAAACTGCGCCGACGGCACCCAGGTCGGCCCCCAGGGCCTCGTGCGGACCAATCGTTTCTTCGTTTCGCGGTAGCGAATGCCGAGCGCATTCGTCTCGGCGAGAAGTGTCACGCCTGCAGCCGCCGCGTCGGCATAGAGTTTGAGACGCGCCGGATGCGCACCGGCATCGGACGGAAGTTGGACCGTGAAGAGACCGTCCGTTGTGATGCCCGAGAAGGTTCGTGCGGCCACGTCCGACAGTCCTGCATCCCGCCAGCCTGTCGGCGTCGTGTCGAGCACATGGGCCACCTCGAATGGGACGAAGCCCTCCGTGCCGCCACCGTAGATCTCACCCGACCATCCCGTCGTCGTCCGGACAAGCGTCGCCAACTCCGCATTCATGAAGGACCGTCCGCCCTTCCGCGCGAAAAAGGACGCCATGAAATCCGAGAGCGGCGGAAGCTCCAAGCGGCCATCTTTCAAAAGTCCCGCCTGCGTCAACTCCGCCATCAGCTCACGACCGAGATCCGTCGTCGGCACCCCCGGCGCCGCAGAGTCACCGACCATGCCGTAGTCGGCCGCCAGATGGATGCCGCGCTCGAGGACGATCGCCTCCGCGGGATGCGCGAGCGCGTAGCCGAGCGCAAAGGCCCCGCCCCCGAGCACAAGGGTCTTCGGCGTGCCGTCCCGCATCAACGCCGACGCGAAGAGATCCGCGCGGAAGAGCGCTGCACCACCCAGCGCCGTCTTGAGAAAAGTCCGTCGATTCATCTTTCTCAACGGAAGATCAAGAGCATTCCCGTCGGCGAATACTGCGAATTCCGCCGGCTCAAGAACACGTGACGTAAAACGAATCTCGTCCATCCAGCCTTCGAAACCGCCTGTTGTCGGGAAACGGCAGAAGAAGTAGGCGTAGGGACCGTCGTAGAGCGCGTTCGTCTCCTCCGTGCCAAGAAGCGGCTGTTCCAGTGCAATCTGTCCATCGACATAGAGAACGAACCTCTTCGCCTCGGCACTGTAGGAGAGGGCCACATGATGCCACTTGAGATCCTGCAGATAGGTTGCCGTTGTCAGCGCCTTCTTGTACAGAGACGAGGTCGCGGAATAGTCGGCATAATCCGCCGTCGGTTTCTCCGTCCACTCAAGCACCAGTTTCCCGGCATCGTTGTAGGAGAGCAGCCAAGACGAACGCGGGTAATTGGCATTGCTCTTCGGATCCTTGTTGCCAGCCTTGCCGAAGATCAGGCCCTGCTTGACCTGGGCCTTGGGCAGTCCCGCCCGTTCGAGCTTCACCATCGCCTCCATTGTCCAGGACGAGGGATTCTTGTCCGGCGACGTCTCTGCGGGCACGTTCAGCATCGCCCCATAGTAGATGGCATTCGCGGCGCCTGCCGGCAGGTGGGAGGCCGCCGGGAACCAAAGGCAGAGATTGTTCATCCACATCGCCGTCTCCCCCCACTTGAGCTGACGTCCCTTCTTTTCGGTCTCCGCATATTGGGGGCGGCATTCGGCGTGAAGGTTGTAGGTAATGTCGCACGTGGACTGGTTCGGGTAGATTCTCACCGCAGTTGCCCCCGTATTCGCCGCGAGAACAGCCTGTCCTGCCGTGCCCTCGTCGAAATTGAGCGCGAAGACGGTCCCTTCCGGCACAACCAGATCGGACGCCACCATGAACTTGTTCAGATTCAGCGCGCGCGGCGTGACACGCACGCAGGAAATGTATCCGCCAAAGACCTCCTGCGCCTGCTTGAACGAGAGAGCGGAATTGCCAAGCACGAGCGGATGCTGTGTCATCGGCAGAGCATTGGTCAACGCGGCTGAAGTCGAAGAACGGATTTTGTCGACATATGTCCACATCTCATTGTCCGCCTTCGAATAGACGGCCGCAAAATGGTGCCAGGTCTGTCCCATTTGAATTCCCACGGAAGCGTTTCGGGCGCACCCGGACACCGTGGTGGGACTTCCATTCGTCAAGACTTCGAACGTCGCCGTGTTGTACCCGGAACTGCTCCCCGTCAGGTTCACCTTGACGGCGTTTGCATCACCCGTCCGCCATCCAACCAGCGAGCGGTAGTTGTTGAAGGTCGGCTGGTCGATCTTGAAGAAGAACTCGACCGTGTAGGCATCGAGGCGCGTCAGTGCGGTCGCCAACGCATCCAGTTCGACCTTGCCGCCTTCCCCATAGGTCCCTGTGCCGAAATAGACGGACTGCGGATTCTCCGCCAACACGCCCTGTGACGTGAAGACATAGCGTCCCGGACGCTCGACGGAGAACGTCGGCATCACCTGCGTCGTCGCCGAGCCACTACCTGGGAAAAGACTGGCGTCAACCGTGTTCCGCGTCGACACGACGGGTGTTCCCGCGGTTCCGTCCTTGAAGTCCCAGAAACCGGCGGTGTCCATACCCGAAATATCGGGTGTGGGATCGACCCGCATGAACGACGCGGGCGTCAGTGCCGCGCCCGTCACACGCAGACAGGAAAGCGAGGCGTGAAGGGGCTCGGTCGTCGTCTTGTCTTGTCCGTCCGCGTTCTTATAACCGGAGCCCAACCGGAACTTGAGGTCCCCCGTTCCAGGTGCATGCGCAAACGCACGTGACCAGGAATTGGTCCAGTCAACGTGGAAAGACAACGTGCCAGTTTTCAGGGTTGAATCAGTTTCCTCGTAGACGATCGCCACATGATGCCAGGCGTCATCGCCGCAGTCGTACTGATTGAAGCCGATTGTCCCGCCCGTAACGGTGGCCGAAGTGTAAGTTTCAAGTTTCAACCCCATGGGATGACCAGACGCACTGTCGGCCGTTCCCGGCGCAATAAGCTTGTAGGACGAACCACCCAACTGCACATAGAGCGCCGTCTTCGAGGTGAAGTCGTAGATATTGCTT
>JAUNMP010000042.1 GCA_030537465.1 bacterium | reverse complement strand
AGGACGGCAAGACGCTCCGCATCAAGGACGCGAACGGCTGGTGGCCCGAGGAGAAGGTGCTCGCGAAGCTCGCCGAGCTTCCGAAACCGGCGCCGCAGCAGACCGACTTCATCGACAGTTGCAAGAACCGCAAGACCTTCGCGCTCAACGAGTCGAACGGTTTCCGCTCCTGCACGATGTTCAATCTCGGCATTGTCGCCGAGCGTCTTGGCCGCGGGTTCAAATTCGACCCCGTCACGCTCCGCGCGGTGGACGACCAGGCCGCGGACCGCCTCCTCTACCAGGGCATGCGCGAACCGTGGAAGAAGGAAATGTGGGGCTGAGCGAGAAGGGAGTTTCAAGATGGCTGAAGAAGTGAAGAAGGCTGAGGCGAAGGCCGTCCAGCCGAAATACGTCGACCCGAACGCGTTCGCCGGTTATGGCCCCGCGATGGCCCCGGTGAAGAACGATCCGATGGCGGTCGAGTGGCAGCAGACGGATGAGGCGAAGATTGCCGCGGCGACCACGCCGAAGGCGCTTGCGGACCACGTCTGGGATGCCGCCTCCGCCGAGGCGCTGCTCGCCAAGGTGCAGGGCGCCTACAAGACGGATCCGCTCACGCTCACCGTGATCGGCGCCGTGTCGCAGTACGTGATGGAGGCCGTCATCGGCCGCGCGAACGGCTGCAAGAAGCGCTGCAGCACCCCGGGCGCTGCCCCGTGCCAGCGGAAGATCTGGAACATGGCGCTGCTCGCGGCCTTCCGCAAGACGAAGGACGAGTACATCCAGACGTTCCTGCTTGACCAGCTGCGCTGGTGCGGTTGCAAGTGCCGCGCGAAGGACATCCTCGCGCTCAAGTCCAATGCCGTGAGCGACAACGTGAAGAAGTACATCGATTGGACCGCCTCCGAGGTGGACGGATCGATGATTCCTTCGAAATAAGGGCTGACGAGGCATGAACCGCAGGGAATTCCTCGCGCTGGGCGCGGCCGGATTGATGTCCGGCTGCGCCTCCCTCTGTCCGTTTGCCGGCAAGAAGCTGAAACTTGCCGTGCAGACCTACGTGCTGCGCGATCTGCTGAAGGCCGATCTCCCCGGAACCTATGCCCGGATCAAGGAGCTGGGTTTGGACGGCGTTGAACTTTGGAACACGCAGGCCTTCGACCCGAAGGTCATCCGCGGACTTCTGGATGACAACGGCCTTGAGGTCTGCGGCGCGCACCTTGCGCACGACATGCTTTCCCCCCAGAAGATCGAGCAGACGCTCGACTACGCGAACGCGGTCGGGAACAGGAACCTGATTGTCGCCTGGATGCAGCCCTCGAAGGACGAGAAGGATGTCGTTGGCTGGTGGAAGCGCGAAGCCGACTACTACAGCGCCGCGGCCCTCACCGCCAAACGCAGAGGTTGCCGCGTGGGGTACCACAACCACTACCACGAGTTCACCCAGCGTTTTGAGGGGAGGACACTCTGGGAGATCTTCATGACGAGGATTTCCCAGGACGTGATCATCCAGCTTGATGTCGGCTCGGCCGTTCATGTTGACGAGGACCCGGTCTACTGGTACACGCGCTTCCCCGGCCGTTCGCCGTCGGTTCATCTCCGTGACGAGTGGGACAAGGAGAAGGGGTTCCCCGGCGTGGTCGGAGAACCGCCTCCTGGACGCAGGGGCGTCGACTGGAAGGCGCTTTTCGCCGCGATGAACGCGGACCCCGTTACGGAATGGGCTGTGTTGGAACCGGTCACGTCGAATACGTTCGACACGGTTTCAAAGTCGATCGACAATCTGAAGTCGATGGGACTGGTCTGAAGATGGCGCCCCTGGCGAGACTCGAACTCACTACCCATTGCTTAGAAGGCAATTGCTCTGTCCAGATGAGCTACAGGGGCTCACGCAAACGCGAGATAGTTTATCACAAACCACCGAGTAAGTGGTAAAATCCTAATCACTTATTTTCATAGAAGGAGACGATGATGAAGAACTCAATTGAATCGATGCCCTGGGGTGAATTCGAGGGCGAGAAGGTGACGCTTTGGCGTCTGGTCAACGCGAACGGCCTCGAGCTGGACTTCACGGACTGGGGCGGGCGTCTCATCAAGGCCATCGTGCCTGACCGCAACGGTCATTTCGACAACGTCACGCTGGGCTGGCCGACGCTCGAGGACTATGTTGCCGAGCACGGCGGCACCTACTACGGCGCGCTCGTCGGCCGCTACGGCAACCGCATCGGGAAGGGCAAGTTCACCCTCGACGGCAAGGAATACACACTTGAGCTGAACAACGAGCCGGGCGGCATCCCCTGCGCGCTGCACGGTGGCCTGCGCGGATTCTCGCTCCGCATGTGGAAGTGCGTCCAGGAGATCCACACCGAGGATAAGGTCGGCCTCGTGCTCGAAATCACCTCCCCCGACGGCGAGGGCGGATACCCGGGCAACGTGACCGTGCGCGCGACGCTGACGCTCGACAACAACAACGTCTGGCACATCGGCTGGCGCGCCACGACGGACCAGGCGACGCCAATCGCCCTCACCGAGCACGCCTACTGGAACCTCGACGGCGTGGATGCCGGCACCACCATCATGGACCACCAGCTCTACGTCAACGCCGACTGCATCACGGCCTACGGCGCGGACATGATCCCGACCGGCGAGCTGCGCGACGTGACGGCGACGCCGTTCGACTTCCGCACGACGCACGCGATCGGCGCGATGCACGATGCCGACTACGACCAGCTCAAGTTCGGCGCTGGCTATGACATGAACTGGGTGCTCCGCAAGACGACGCCTGGCGATGAGCTCACGCCAGCCTGCATCCTCACCTCGCCCAAGACAGGGCGCCAGGTTGAGGTTTGGACGACCGAGCCCGGCATGCAGATCTACGACGGCTACTATCTTCCCGTGCGCAATGCGGGCGTGGCCCTTGAGACGCAGCACTTCCCTGATTCGCCGAACAAGCCTGAGTTCCCGACCACGATCGTGAAGCCTGGCCAGGTCCTCTATTCCACCACAGAATACCGTTTCAAGACGGTTTGATGGCATGAAGAATGCTATAGCAGTCGTGCTGGGCGCCTGGACGATTTTTGTCGTTCAGGCGCGTCCGGTCTGGAAGGCGCCTGCACCCGACGCCCAGAGTGTGGTCACAAAGCTCTCCGATGGGGCGGAGCTGCGCGTGGACGTGTTGGCGGAGAACCTCTTCCGCGTGCGGCGCAGCTGGACGAACGATGCGAACGGCGTCGTCTGGACCGAGAGCGGCATGAACCGCTACGGCATTCTGAAGGGCGAGTGGTCGAAGACGCCGTTCGCACGCGAGGGGAACGAAATCCGGACTTCGGGCGCCGTATTGGCCGTGGATCCCGAGAAGGGGACCCTCCAGGTGAAGTCGCTGTCGTCCGCGGCGGACTTCACCATCACGCCCAAGGTCGTCGGGAAGGGCTATGCGATTGCGTTCTCCCTGACGAAGGACGAGCGCATCTACGGGTTCGGCGACTCGGGGCGTGACAACATCATGCGCCGCGGTCATCGCTTCGACCTCTGGATCCGCAACAATCTCTGCAACATCCCGATCCCGATGGCGGTGAGCCGCAGGGGATGGGGCATGCTGCTCAACAGCACCTGGCGCAACGCCTTCGACTGCGGCTTGAAGGATCCAGATGCGCTGTTCTGCGAGGCGAACGAGGGCGACGTCGACTTCTACGTGTTCACGGGGAAGGACTACCGCGCGCTGCTCGACATCTACACGCAGCTCTCGGGGCGTCCGGCCTTGTTGCCGATCTGGGGGTACGGCTTCACCTATGTGTGCAACCAGAACATCGACCAGTACAATCTCGTCAACGAGGGACTGCAGTTCCGGGACCGTGACCTTCCGTGCGACGTGATCGGCCTTGAGCCAGGCTGGATGCAGAAGTTCTATGACAACTCCGTCTACAAGGAATGGAACCAGGAGCGCTTCTATTTTCCGTATTGGGCGCCGAAGGGTAGTCACACCTTCGTGAGCGCATTGAAGCGCATCGGTTTCAAGCTTTCCCTCTGGCTCTGCTGCGACTACGACCTTACGCGCTACGAGGAGCAGTGCGCCGCGGGGCTCGCGAAGAAGGGCGGTCGCCAGGTTGAAGTTCCGGCCGGCATCACGGAGACGTGGGAAGACGACCGCATCGGCATTGATCCCAAGACCGCGGGAGATAAGCTCAAGTCCGGGAAGAAGGCGTCGCGTCACAAGCCCGCCATGTATCAGCGCCTCTACTGCCCCGAGGATGACTATCCGGACGGCATGCTGCCGTGGTTCGAGCATCTCAAGAAGTTCGTCGACCAGGGGGCGCAGTGCTTCAAGCTCGACGGCTGCAATCAGTTCGGCGAACATCCGACGCGCAAGTGGGCGAACGGGATGAGCGACGAGGAGATGCACAACCTCTACGCTGATGTCTACGACAAGCAGATGGCGCGGGGTTTCGAGGAGTATACGGGGCGGCGCTCCATGGTCTACTCGGCGGGTGGCTACGCGGGCGTGCAGCAGTTCGTCGCGACCTGGGCGGGCGACACGGGGGGGGGCGCGAAGCCGCTCGCGTCACTGCTCAACCTCGGCATTTCCGGCCATTCGAACCAGAGCTGCGATATGTCGATCCGCAATGTCCAGTCGCTGCACTTCGGTTTTCTCCAGACCTGGAGCCAGCAGAACAACTGGGACTACTGGGAACAGCCGTGGATCGACCCTCCCGAGAAGGTCGCCGTGTTCCGCGCCTACGCCCATCTGCGCTACCGTCTGCTGCCGTACATCTACACGGCCGCCGCGGAGGCAGCACGGACTGGCTGGCCGGTGATGCGGGCGCTCCCGTTCGTCTATCCCGACGTGCCGGAATACGACACCTGCGTGACGACCTATATGCTTGGTCCGGACCTGCTCGTCTCGGCGTTCACGAAGGAAATCTCGATTCCAGAGGGAACCTGGTATGACTGGCGTACGGGCGAGGCGGTCACGGGACCGTGTCGGCGTCCGGTGACGGAATCCCAGGACTGGGGCGGCGCCCTCTACGTGCGTGCCGGCGCGGTGATTCCGATGTGGCCGAAGAAGCCGCATGTTGAGAAGGGGTGGAACGAAGAGGTTGAACTCCATGTCTGGCCGGGTCCAGATGGCACCAGCTGGCTCTACGAGGACGACGGCACGTCCCTCGACTACCGCGCGGGCAAGGGCGCTCGCACGCCGCTGGTCCTCAAGGGGAACGTGCTGACGGTCGGAAAGCGCGAGGGTGCGTTCAAGGGCATGCCCGCAACGCGCCGGATGAAGATCGTGACGCACAAGCCTGGATCCGCCGAGACGGAGGAAGGCGATTTGGGTGAGGTGGGGCCTGCGGGCTGGACTCGCATGCAATGACAGTGGAGAGTGGAAAGGAAATCTCAGTCGACATGAATATCTCTCGTCGCTTCTTCATTGGTGGCGCCACAGCGTTCGGAGCCTTTGGCGGCAATCGGTTTCTCGAGGCCTTCGGGGGCGTCGCGCCCGCGAAGAAGCCCAATCTCAAATTCGGCGTGGTGAGCGACATCCACATCACCTGCGTGGGCGCGGACCAGAAGATGGAGAGTTGGGGCAACAATCTGACGTTCCGCCACACGCTGGAATGGTTCCGCGACCAGGGCGTGGACGCCGTGATGGTCGTGGGCGACATGGCGGACAACGGCATGGTCGAGCAGCTGCAGGCCGTCGCGCAGGCGTGGTATGCGGTTTTCCCGGATGACAAGGCCCCCGACGGGCGCAAGGTCGAGAAGCTTTTCGTCTACGGAAACCACGACTACCACGGCTACCTCTACAGCGACCATGCGGCGAAACGTCATGCCAAGGAGGCGCCGGGCACCGAGTTCGGCGCCTGGAGCCGCGATCACGTGCTTAGGTCCGACATCGGCGGCTGGTGGAAGAAGATCTTCAACGAGGACTATTCCCGCCTTTATTGCAAGACCATCAAGGGCTATACCTTCCTTGGACAGCACTGGGACGACGGGAAGGGCATGGAGACGAAGTACGGAAACTGTCCGTTCGGCGTCGAACTGAAAAGCTATCTGGACGCGAACGGAAAGTCCCTCGATCCGAAGAAACCGTTCTTCTACTTCCAGCATCCGCATCCGAAGAACACCTGCTACGGTCCGTGGGCCTGGGGGCGTGATTCCGGTCTGGTGACGCAGACGCTTTCCTCCTACGCGAACGCCATCGCGTTCTCCGGTCATTCGCACTACACGCTGACGGATGAGCGCTCGCTGTGGCAGGGGGCCTTCACGTCGGTTGGCACGAGCTCCCTCCGCTACACGGGCATGCCCTACAACCAGCGTCTTCCGTTCGGCTACGAGAACACGACGACCGAGGGCAAGGTCACGGCCGAGGCGGACGCGAAGAAGGTCATGGCCAAGTTCAACGGCGGCGACTGTCGCCAGGGCATGGTGTGGAACATCTACGACGACTGCATCGTCGTGCAGCGTCGCGAGTTCCTGAACAACGTGTTCCTGGGTCCGGACTGGGTGATGCCGCTCACGACCGCCGAGGCGAAGCCGTTCGATTTCACGTCACGCGCCAAGAAGGCCAGGGCTCCCGAATTCCCGCAGGGCGCGAAGGTTGTTCTCAGGAAGCTCAAGGCGAAGACGCGCAGGACGACCGGACACGATTCCGTCGAGAAGGACGCCTACGAGTTGAAGTTCCCGGCCGCGCTTGCGGTGACGGGGGCGCGTCCGTACGAATACGAGGTCGTCGCCCACGGCGCCGAAGGCAGGACGGAGTCGTTCCACATCATTGCCGAGGGGTTCAACCATGCGCTTTCGCACAGGAAGGCGACGGCGGATATGGTCTGCCGCGTGGCGCTGGACCGTCTGCCGGCTGGTACGACGCACTTCACGGTTGTGCCGATGGACTGCTGGTGGAACAAGGGCGCGGCATTGAAGGTTGAATGTTGAAAGGTTGAAGTTAAAGGTTCAAGGTAAAAAGAAAAGGTTCAGAATATGAAGCGTTTCGAAGGCAAGGTCGTGCTCGTGACAGGCGGCAACCGCAACACGGGCATCGAAATCACGGATCTGTTCATCCGCGAGGGTGCGAAGGTGTTCATGTGCGGGTCGACGCCGGAATCGACGGCGAAGGGGGAGAAGATTCTCCGCGAGCGCAATATCGGCGACTTCCGCGCGATCACGTGCGACATCTCCGATCTCGCGCAGGTGACGGCGATGTTCGACGTCATCGAGAAGGAGGCGGGACGCCTCGACATCCTCGTGAACAACGCCGCCCACCAGGGCATTGGACAGGGTGGTCCGCTCGAGATGGATCCCGCGAAGATGCTGGAGGTCTTCAAGGTGAACCTCGTCGGCGGATTCCAGGTGACGCAGATGGCGTGCAACCGCTTCTTCATGAAGCAGGATCCGAACCCCGCGACGAACCAGCGCGGCGTGGTGGTGACGCTCGGCTCGAACACCTCGATGCGCGCGATCCGCAACCGCACGAGCTACGTGACCTCGAAGGGCGGCATCGACGCGATGGTGCGTTCGCTCGCGCTGGACCTGGGTCCGCTCGGCATCCGCGTGAACGAAGTCGCCCCGGGCTACATCTACACCGAGCGGTGGGACGTGCTGGACGAGAAGATCAAGGCGCGCCGTCGCCTCAACTGCCCGCTCCGCAAGGAGGCGACGGGAGGGGACATCGCGGACGCGGTCGCGTTCCTCGCGTCGGACGCCGCGCGCAACATCGGCGGCGAGCGTCTTGTGGTCGATGCCGGCTGCTCGGCCCAGCACATGCCGGAAGACGTCGACTTCTAATCAGACGTCCCAGGAAAGGTCGATTCGCGTGGACGCGGTGTTCCCGGGCAGCCGGAAGCGCCGCGTCTCCGTTTTCGAGGTGATCCAGAGCCCGTCGATCTCATAGCTCATGAACTCGTCGCCCTTGAGTCCGGTGAGAAGCGTCGGATCCTCTGCGGAGGGCCGGGTGAGCGAAATGAAGAGCGGGGTGTTCTGCTGTTGCAGAAACTCAATGGGGAGGGGACCCTGCTGGTTGGCGAGCCACTGGAGGTTCTCGGGCGTGTTCTCGGGGGAGGTGACGCAGCGCGCCACGCCGAGCTCCGCGAGCTGGGCGATGGACTGGCGGTTGAGCGAGTAGAGGGACCAGTCGGCGGTGATGTCCGCGAGGCCGAGCTGCGTGAGAATCCGAAGGCCCGCGAGGTCTGCCGCCTCCCAGGCCGTGATGCCGGCCTTGACCATGTGCTTGACCGTGGAGCGCAGCGCATTGGTGTCCCGCTCGAAGGTGAAAACGGGAAGGGCGAGGCGGAGCGAGGGGACGGGATCTCCGGCCTCCTCCGCGAGTGCACGAAGAGAGGACGCGATTTCCGTGAGGGCCGCTTCGGTGTCTTTGCCCGATTTGTGTCCGATGGCAATGACAAGCTCGTCGTATTCGCAGGCATCGTCCGGAACCGGCTGGTCGAGGCGGAGTTTGAGGACGCGTGAGGGGGCGTCAGGCTCGGACGTGGCGACGGGAGCGTCCGCCAGGGCGGCCTCGATCTTGGCCTTTCGGACCTCGAGACGCGCGGCGTCGAGCTGTTCGACGATCTGACGGCGCAGGTCGTTGAGCACCGAGGCGGGCGCGAAGAGATGGTCGGGGTCATTGAGCGAGAGACTGCCGAGGGCCCAGTCCGTGCCGCCCATGCGGGAGAAGGCCTTCCGGATGGCATCCTCGGTCCGTTCGGGGTGCTGCGAAGTTGAAAGGTCGAGGGGTTGGGAGGTCGAGAGAGTCTGTCCCTGATAGGCGGCGGAGACGGAGATGCCGTTGGCGGCAAGCGTCACCGTGAAGTCCACGGGTGTACCGGAGGGGACTTCCGAGGGGCGGAAGGACGGCACGGGGAAGCGGCGCTTGACCTCGTTGGAGGCAGAGCAGAAGATGGTATCGCCGTGGTTGATGGGTGGCGGGGCGGGGCGTCGAGGATCGGGAGACTCCGTCGGCACGAGGATCTCGACGTCGCTGCCGGCCTTGACGGAGAAGACGGTGGATCGGGAGAGGGCGACGCGCATGTCGGAGATGCCGAAGCCGTAGGGCTTGCCGCCCTCGGAGAGGAACTGGAGGCCGTCGTGGCGTTCCAGCGCGCGGGAGGTGTGGAAGCGCAGCCAGGTGCGTCCCTCGCGGTCCTTGGTGAGGCGCTTGACGGTGCCGATGGGCGTGCCGAGATGCCCGAGGGACGAAGGGTCGATGACGGGGGATTCGGCCTTGTAGCCATCGGAGTAGAGGGGGGTGGTCCGACGCGAGAAGACCGTCTCGAGGTCGGCGCGCGTCGTCGTCTGCCTCTTCCCGTCGAGGATTTCGCGGTAGTGGGCGGTGACGGTGGAGACGTAGAGGGGGGACTTCATGCGGCCCTCGATCTTGAGGGACGCGACGCCGGCCTCGCGCAGTTGTTCGAGATGGTCGTCCAGGCGGAGGTCGCGCATGGAGAAGGGCAGCGAGCGGTTGCCGAGGGCGTCCGTGTAGGAGAGGCGGCAGCAGTAGGCGCACTTGCCGCGGTTGCCGGAGCGGTTCTTCTCCATGGCGGAGAAGAGGCAGAGTCCGGAGAGGGAATAGCAGAGCGCGCCGTGGACGAACACCTCGATTTCGCAGCCGCAGCGCTTGGTGATGGAGCGGATGTCCTCGACGGAGAGTTCGCGGGCGAGGACGACGCGGGTGAAGCCCAGCTCCCTGAGCGCGAGCACGCCTTCGAGGTTGTGGGCGACGAGCTGGGTGGAGGCGTGGAGTTCGATTCCGGGGAAGAATTTCCGAGCGAGGCGGGCGACGCCGAGGTCCTGGACGATGATGCCGTCCGGTCTCAGCTCCTCCAGGATGGCGAGCTTCTCGACCGCGGCGGGAAGCTGGGCGTCGTCGAGAAGGGTGTTGAAGGTGACGTAGACCTTCTTCGGATTCTCGGGACGATGGGCTACGGCGAGGAGGTCCCGAAGCTGTTCGGTCGTGAAATTGACGGCGTCGGCGCGGGCGGAGAAGGCGTCCAGACCAAGATAGACGGCGTCGGCGCCTGCGGCGAAGGCGGCGAGGGCGGTCTCGAAGGAGCCCGCGGGGGAGAGGAGTTCGATGTCGTTCATGGGCGGGAACATTCTACCATATCCATTTGCTTTCCGTCCCTGTTTTCTGTAAAATAGCACTTTGATTCGACACTTGGAAAGGTTTGGGTGTCGGGTGAAGACCATTTAAAATCAAGGAGACACATGATGAGCGAAACAGATTGCAGCCGTCGGGGCTTCATGAAGCTGGGTGTGGCCGGTGCGGCCGTCGCGGCGATGCCGCAGATTCTCAAGGCGCAGCAGGCGCCGGCCCTCGCGAAGGGTGCCTACTATCGTGCGAACGAGACCGTGCGCGTCGCGAACGTCGGCTATGCGGACCGTTTCCGCCAGTCTCTCCTGCCGAGCTTCCTCGGCCACAAGGACCGTCTGAACTTCGACCTCGTTGCCGTCGCGGACCTCTGGAAGAAGCGTCTCAACGAGAAGGCGAAGCCGGAGCTCGAGGCGAAGCTCGGACATCCCGTCGCCACCTACTCGAGCGACGTCGATCTCTACGAGCACGCGAAGGACATCGACGCCGTGATCATCGCGACGGCGGACTTCCAGCACGCCCAGCATGCGACGCACGCCGTGAACGCCGGCAAGGACGCCTACTGCGAGAAGCCGATGGCGGAGGACATGTACAGCGCCAACATGCTGAAGGACGCCGTCGACGCCAAGCGCAACGCCGGCTTCGCGCCGGGCGCCGTGCTGCAGATCGGCTCCCAGCGTCGTTCGGGTCCCGCCTACCACGCCGCCAAGGACTACATCCAGAGCGGCAAGTTCGGCCCAATCACCTTCATCGACCTCTGCTGGAACGTCAACCAGCCCAAGCGCTGGCGCCGTCCGGAGGATCTCGTCAGCTCCCTCAAGCTCGAGGACATCGACTGGAAGATGTGGCTTCTGGACCGCGATCCCGCGTCCTACGCCTTCGATCCGCGCAAGTACCTCGAGTTCCGTCTCTTCTGGCCGTTCAGCTCCGGCATTCCCGGCCAGTGGATGTGCCATCAGATCGACACGGTCTCCTGGTTCACGGGCCTCAACTATCCGCGCAAGGCGGTCGCCTCCGGCGGCACCTATGCCTGGAACGACGGGCGCATGAGCTTCGACACGTTCACGACGATCCTCGAGTACGGTGAGGACCAGAATCCCGGCCATGGCTTCCAGGCCGTCTTCCAGAGCCGTCAGACGAACGCCGCGCGCGGCAACGTCGAGAAGTACTACGGCCCCGGCGGCACGATCGATCTCTGCAAGGGCATCGTCTCCAACGAGGGCGTCGAGAAGCAGAAGCTCAAGGAGGAGAAGCTCACCGCCAACTACCAGAAGGCCGAGACCGCCGCCAACACGGGCGCCGACAAGCTCACCTTCGCCCATATGGGCAACTGGATGGAGTGCGTGCGCGCCCGCAAAAACCCGAACGCGCCCGTCGAGGCCGGCTACTGGCACTCCGTGTCGCTCATCATGGCGAACGCCGCGATGCGCACGGGTCTCGTGGGCACCTTCGATCCGAAGACGCGCCAGGTGCTCGCCGGCGGCAAGGTCTTCACGGGCTACAATTCCACCGTCACGGGCGATGGCCGCATCGCCTGAAGCGAATCATTTAAAACTGAAAGGCAAGAAGACACATGTTCGACACCAACCGTCGTGATTTCGTGAAGATCGGCATGGGCGCCGCCGCCGTTGCGGCGATGCCGCAGATTCTCAAGGCCCAGCAGGCTCCCGCCCTCGCGAAGGGTGCCTACTACCGCGCGAACGAGACCGTCCGCGTTGCGTGCGTGGGCTACTCGGACCGTTTCCGCGGTTCGCTGCTCCCGTGCTTCCAGCACCACAACAAGGAGCTCAACTTCGACATGGTGGCCGTCGCCGACCTCTGGAAGAAGCGTCTCTTCGAGAAGGCGAAGCCCGACCTCGAGAAGAAGCTCGGCCACTCCGTCGCCACCTATTCGAGCGACGTGGCGCTCTACGAGCAGGCGAAGGACATCGATGCGGTGATCATCTCCACCGCCGACTTCCAGCACGCCCAGCACGCTGCGCACGCCGTCAATGCAGGCAAGGACGCCTACTGCGAGAAGCCTCTCGCAGAGGACATGTACAGCGCCAATATGCTGAAGGACGCCGTCGAGGCGAAGCGCGCCGGCGGACAGATGCTTCCCGGCTCCATTCTCCAGATCGGTTCGCAGCGTCGTTCCGGCAAGAAGTACCAGGCCGCGCGCGAATTCCTCAAGTCCGGCAAGTTCGGCGACATCTCCTACGTCGACCTCCGCTGGAACGTGAACCAGCCCAAGCGCTGGCGCCGTCCCGAGGAGCTTGTGAAGTCCCTCAAGCTCGAGGACATCGACTGGAAGATGTGGCTCCTCGATCGTGATCCGGCGGCATATGCCTTCGATCCGCGCAAGTACCTCGAATTCCGCCTCTTCTGGCCGTTCAGCTCCGGCACCCCGGGCCAGTGGATGTGCCACCAGATCGACACGGTCGCGTGGTTCATGGACATGCCGTATCCGAAGAGCGCCGTCTCCTCGGGCGGACTCTACCAGTGGGCCGACGGCCGTATGAGCTACGACACGTTCACGACCGTGCTCGAATACGGCGAGAGCGGCGTGAAGGGCAAGGGCTTCCAGTGCGTGTTCCAGAGCCACCAGCACAACTGCGGCGGCGGCGCGAACCCGAATCGCGAGTCCCCGATCGAGAAGTACTTCGGTCCGAACGGCTGCATCGACATGGGCACCGGCAAGGTGACCAATGAGGGCGTCGAGCTCAAGAAGGGCCAGAAGTGGGAGGAGACCGATCTTCCCGCGCCGAAGGAAACGGTCGTGACGAGCGCGAACACGGGCGGAGACGCCCTCACGAGCGCCCACATGCGCAACTGGATGGAGTGCGTGCGTGCCCGCAAGAACCCGAACGCCCCGATCGAGGCCGGCTATTCGCACGCGATCGCCCTCATCATGGCGAACGCCGCCGCCCGCACGGGCTGCAAGGCGACCTTCTGCCCGAAGAGCCGCCAGGTGATGGTGAACGGCAAGCCGTTCATCGGGTACGAGTCGACGGCGACCGGCGGTTTCTGGTCGAAGCTCTTCGGTTGATTGCCGTGAACTGAAAGGGGACGGGGAACGAAGAGGTTCCCCGTCTCTGTTTGAAAGGGATGTTATGAAGATTGTCTCCTATTTCGCCGCGACCGCCGCGCTCTGCGCGACGGCGGCCGAGCAGCTCCCCGACTGGGAGAACACAGCCGTCAATTCCATCAACCGCGAACCCGCGCGCGCCTATTCGATGCCGCTCGCGGACGCGAAGGCGGCGCTGACGGACGCCCTAGAGCCCGAGACGCCGTTCCGGAAGTCGCTCAATGGCGACTGGAAGATCAGCTGGTGCGGCAATCCCGCGCTGCGTCCGATGGACTTCTGGAAGGCCGACTACGACGATTCGCAGTGGTTCACCATCGATGTGCCGAGCTGTGTCGAAATGCGCGGCTTCGGCTCGCCGGGCTACACGAACGTCAAGTATCCGCACGCGAAGGCGTGGCCGAAGATCCTCGACCGCGACACGAACAAGCCCGACTACAACCCCGTCTCCTCCTATCGCCGGTCCTTCACTGTTCCCGAGGACTGGAAGGGCCGTGAGATCTTCCTGCGCTTCGATGGCGTCTACAGCGCCTACTACGTGTGGATCAACGGGCAGAAGGTCGGCTACGCCGAGGACTCCAAGCTCCCGAGCGAATTCAACGTCACCAAGTACCTCAAGGATGGCGAGAACCAGCTTTCCGTGGAGGTCTTCCGCTGGTGCGACGGCAGCTACCTCGAAGACCAGGACATGTTCCGCTTCGCGGGCATCTACCGCGACGTGACGCTGTTCTCCACGCCGAAGGTCCGTCTGAACGACTTCACGGTCGAAACGGTGCCCGACATGATCTTCAAGGACTGGAAGCTCAAGCTGAAGACGAAGGTCGTCGGTGGCCCCGCCGCCGTCTCCGCCACGCTTTACGACGCCGAATTCAAGAAGGTCGGCGAAGTCGAGAACGGCCAGCTCGTCGTGCCCGAGGCCCATGCCTGGAGCGCCGAGGATCCCTACCTCTACACGCTCGTCATGACGGCCGGCGACGACATCCGCGCCTGCCGCGTGGGCTTCAAGCACGTCGAGCGTGTGGGCAACGAGATCCGCTTCAACGGAAAGCCCATCAAGTTCAAGGGCGTCAACCGCCACGAGTGCAGCGTGGACAACGGCCGCACAGTCTCGATGGAGGAGATGCTGAAGGACGTCACGCTCTTCAAGCTCTACAACATCAACACGGTGCGCACCTGCCACTATCCCGACCACCACAGCTGGTATGACCTCTGCGACAAGTACGGCATCTACATGGTGGCCGAGGCGAACGTGGAAGGACATGAACCCGGCTATGGCAAGGAGGGCCTCGGTCTCCACAAGGAGTGGTTCGAGACGATCAAGGAGCGTAACGTGCGTCACGTCGAGAACTACAAGAACCATCCCGCCATCTTCATGTGGTCGATGGGCAATGAGACGGGGCACGGCGACGGCTTCCGCAATGCGATGAAGGCCGTCCACCAGCTCGATCCCACGCGTCTTGTCCACTGGGAGCGCGGCAACGCCGATGCGGACGTCGATTCGACCATGTATCCGTCCGTCGAGTGGCTCGAGAAGCGCGGCAAGCTCGGTAACGTCAAGGACGGCGCGATGCAGGGTGAAGGCGGCGGCGAGGGCTTTGCCATTGGCGGCCACACCGCGGGCAAGCCGCACTTCATGTGCGAGTACGCCCATGCGATGGGCAACGCCATCGGCAACTTCGAGGAATACTGGGACGTCATCTACACCTACCCGGCGTTGATGGGCGGCTGCATCTGGGACTGGGTCGACCAGGCTATCTGGAAGGAGACTGACCGCGTGTGCCCGAAGACGGGCAAGCGCGAGCGCTTCCTCGCCTATGGCGGCGATTTCGACGAGCAGCCGAACGATGGTCCGTTCTGCGTGAACGGCGTGGTGGATCCGTTCCGCAACGTCTCCGCGAAGCTGGTCGAGGTCGGTCACGTCTACCGCAACCTCGTTGTCGAGGACTTCAACGCCCAGACGGGCGTCGCGAAGCTCTGGAACCGCTTCGGATTCACGACCGCCAATGCCTACGATGGACGCTGGGAGCTGCTGGAGAACGGCAAGGTCGTCGCGTCCGACACGTTCGAGGTCCCCGTGGTCGAGCCGCTTTCGCGCGGCGAGTTCAAGGTCGACTTCCCGGCGGACGTCTTCAAGCCCTGCTGCGAGTATTTCGTGAACTTCTCCTTCACGCTGAAGGCGGACACGATCTGGGCGAAGAAGGGATATGTCGTCGCCCGTGACCAGAAGCTCGTGCGTGCGGCTGCATCGAAGGCTCCCGCCGACAGCGACGCCTCCAAGCCGAAGGTCTCCGAGGACGACTGCACGCTCACGGTCTGCGGTGGTGGCACCAAGGCCGTCTTCTGCCGCAAGTCGGGCACGCTCTGCGAACTCGTCATGAATGGCAAGACGATCCTCAAGGATCTCGCCGACGGCGTGGTTGCGGGTCCGCAGTTCACCTGCGAGCGTGCCTTCACCGACAACGACCGTTGGCTTCGCGACGGCAATCCGTGGGGCGAGGACCGCAAGCAGAGCTTCTATGCATCCGGCCTCACCCAGCTACGCTACCATGCGCGTCCGCTCAAGGTGACGTATCCGCAGGGTGAAAGCGCCGTGTGCGTGATCGCCGCGGTCGAGGTGACGGGCTCCAAGTCCGCCGGTTTCGCCTTTGAGGCGGAATGGACTTTCCGCGGCGATGGCACGGTGACGGTGAAGAACACATCCGTTCCCCACGGCTCGATGCCTCCGACGCTGCCGCGCGTGGGCGTGACCTGGAAGCTCGACAAGTCCCTCGAGAACATGGCCTACTATGGTCGTGGACCGTATGAGAACTATGTCGACCGCAAGACGGGGTCCTTCCTCGGCTGGTGGGAGAGCACGGTGACGGATCAATACGAACCGTATGTGCGTCCGCAGGACAACGGCTACAAGTGCGATGTCCGCGCGGTTCAGTTCACGGACGACTCCGGTGCCGGTGTAGAGTTCAGTGGAGATGTGCCGCTGTTCGTACAGGCGCTTCACTATGGAATGGAGGACCTCGAGTTCGCGCGTCACCGCAACGGTGAGAAGCGTTACCGCACGCCGCTCCGCGCCCGCGAGGAGGTTGTCCTGAACCTCGACTGCCGCCAGCTGGGTCTGGGCGGAGCCAGTTGTGGGCCTCGTCCGATGCAGAAGTACATTTTCCCGATCCAGAAGGAAACCTGGAGCATCACACTCAAGCCCGTGAAGGGCAAGAAGTTCCTCTGGATCTTCTAAAAAACTGGCTCTTGGAATGATAAGTGCGTAGTCCGCAAGGACTACGCACTTTTTATTCTATTATGATTCTATGTATGACAAATTATGTAAAATTGTCACAGACTCCCATTGAGAAATGTGACATATTTTGCTAAACTGTCACACGTCACTGAACTAATTAGGATCATTAAATGACGACGAAGCATGAAGTTGTTGCTATTATGATGATTTCGGCCGTGTTTTCCACGTTTGCGGCTGGATTTGGTCTTTATGAGGGATCCGCTCGCGGGAATGCGATGGGTGGGGCCGTGATGGGAAAGGCCGTTGACGCTTCAGCGAACTTCTACAATCCGGCGACGTTGACAGATTTGACGGGTACCGTGGTGACCGTCGGTATGACGACCGAGCACCCAAGCTGCGACACTTATGTGGATGGACGCCGTGGTCATAAGATGGATCCTGGCTGTTTTATTCTGCCCCACATCTATCTTGCGCAGGAGCTTCCGGCCGACTTTACCTTCGGGCTTGGTTTCGCGCCGGAGTACGGTCTTGGCTCGCACTACTACCAGAAGTGGCCGCTTGCCTGGGATACGCGCCAGACGACGATCGAGGGACTGACTCTCAACCCGAACCTCGCCTACAAGATCACGGAGGACTGGTCTGTTTCCGCCGGTTTCCGTCTGATGTATTTCACGTTCGACCAGTATTCGGACAAGATGGCGACAGAAGGCGGGGAAAAATATGGCACCGTGCGCGACCACCTCAAGGGCGACAACGGCATGCTGGACTGGGGGTGGCAGATCTCGACCAAGTACAACTTCACGGAGAAGCTCTCTGGCGGTGTGATGTACAAGTCCTACATTGACACCAAGGTGAAGGGCTACAACCACACCCGTGTTCGGGGATATGACGACGCCGCAGTCGCCGCGAAGGTCGATCAGGGCGTGCGCGCCGCGCTGCAGCCCTATGAGGCTCTTGGCATCACGCCAGGAAGTCCCATGTACCAGCAGTATTACAACGCGGCGTACGGCCAGGCCTATCCCAAGGCCGTCGCGGACGCGCACAACCAGGTCGACAGTGGCGCGCGGAGCGCCGATGGCGATGCCTCATGCGAGTTGCGTCTGCCGCAGTCGCTTACGATGGGTCTGAACTACGACGTGACCGATCGTCTTCACCTTGGTGCCGCCGCCGTGTGGACGCAGTGGTCCTGCATCGACAACCTTCACTTTAACCTCCCTGGCGACAACGATGTCGACGTTCCCCTCAAGTGGAACGATGCGTGGCGTATGGGCTTCGGCGCGGCCTATGACCTCACTGACGAGCTTACGTTCATGATCTCCTATGTCTACGACCAGGATCCCTGCAGCAAGTACCATGGCACGACGATGCTGCCGCCTGGCGATCGTCACATCGGCACGATTGGCCTAGGCTACGACCTCGGTCAGGTTGATATCGTCCTCAGCTATGGTCTCGTCTTCATGACGGGTGAATCACTGGGGTTGACGGACGGCACGGGTCGGGAATACAAGTTCGAGTCCAAGGATGGTCTGTCGCACGCCGTCGCCGTTTCGATGACGTATCAGTTCTGATTCCGAAGCGTCAGACGCCAGCTGGGAGCGGTCGCCGATTCAACGGTGGCCGCTTCCGCGATTCTGTACCCGGGAACCCAGAGAACTTCGCCCGAATTCGCGTCCACAAGGACGGGAAGGGTGGCGCGAATGGCGGGGGGGACCTTTGCCGTCACGAAGACGTCCTGGAGTTTTCGCGATCTTCCTCCCATCCCGGTTGGCGCGATGCGATCTCCGGGTTGCCAGACGCGGAGCGAAAGGGTCCGTCCCGCGAGTGCCGCCCGTGAGAGTTCGCAGATTGCAGGAAGGGTTCCGATGGTTGAAGGGGGACGGCGCGTGAAGCCCGTCGTTGGCTCAATCGTCAAAGACATCCCTTGGAGTGGACAGTTCTCTTTCGCTGGCTTGGTCGTGGGGGATTCGTCCGCCCGAGTCAGTTCGCCCCTTAGAATCGCTGCGGATTTGCAGAGATGTTCGGTGATATGTGAGTCGAGATTCTCGCGGAGCCAGGGGAGAATCACATGGCGGACTTTGTTGCGGGGAATCAAGAGGTCAGAATTGGTGCTGTCCTCCCGCCAGGGAATGCCCCTCTCAAGGAGAAATGTCCGAAGCTCGGAATCGCGTAGATCGAGAAGGGGACGGATGAAGGTGATGTCGCCGACGTGGGAGATGCGTTTGAGTCCGGCAAGTCCCTCGGGACCTGCCCCCCGCGCCATGCGCAGGATGAACGTCTCCGCGACATCATCCGCATGGTGTCCCGTCGCAATCGCGTCGAGGGAGAGTTCCCGCATCATGCGGGCGAAGAAGTCCAGCCGGACCCGACGCGCGGCCATTTCGATTGATTCCCGCGGTCTTCGGATGATCTTTGCGCGAATTGAGCGGAATGGCAGATTGAAGTCCTTCGACAGATCCCTCACGAACTGCGCGTCTTCCGCGGAATCCTTTCGCAGCCCGTGGTCGACGTGCAGGACGACGGCGTCGAAGGCATGCTGATTCTGCAGCTCGGCCATCAGCACGAGCAGGGCCGTCGAGTCGGCTCCGCCGGAGACTGCGAGCCCAATTCGACGACGAGGACTCACGCCATTGGAAATGGACGCCTTTCGCGGCATCAGCTTCTACGGCGCGTGGTCGTCTTGCGTGGGGTCGACGCGGCGCTTCCGGTAGCTGCGCGGCCGACAAGCCGTCCGAGCAGGGTGAAGACCTGCGTGATGACGCTGTACCAGGTGAGACGGCGCGGACGCCGCGGTGTCGAACGATATGTCCAGGGATATCTTGGCATGGCGGAAGTGTACTCTATTTCTCCTTCGAGGTCAAACGGCAAGTTGTTTCTCCTTGTGTCGGCAATGTGGGTTTTATATAATCAACGCCACTTCTCGGCAATTGGATAGCAATTGGATTTTAGTATCATATGCCTTGTCATCTTCTGTTGATGTTCGCACTGCTTGTCGCAGGGGGGGCCTCCTGGGCTGACACGCCATATCGGACGGGCGTGTTGTTCAGGAAGGCACAGCCGCTGGACGGATCCGCCAACAGGGACGCGATGGCGGTTGTCGTGGAGGGCGACCGCCTCTATGTCGGCGGACGCGGTGGATACCTGTCTGTCTACGAGATCGCCTCGAATCCGCTGAAACCGCGCCTGCTGGGTCGGACGGAAGAGCTGGCGAGCGTGCGGCAGCTGGCCGTGCGGGAGGATGGCCTCGTCGGCGTGGTGGCGCGCGAGCATGGCGTCTGGTTCATTGACTGCAAAGATGCCGCGCATCCCAAGGTCGTCGGACATTTCCCGTCGACGTCGAACTGCACGGGCATTGACCTCGCTGGCAACGTCTGTTTCGTTGGCGGCTCGAAGAGCGGAATCGACTGTCTAGACATCACCGACCCCACCCATCCGCAGTTGATTCGCAATGACCGCATCGAGCCCATTGAATCACAGTCCGTCGCCTATCGGGACGGTTGGCTCTACTCGAGCGAATGGGGCGGGAAATGCGTGACGGTCTGGGACTGTCGCGATCTGGCGAAGATGAAACGTCGGGGCGTGGCGAACCTCGCCTCGAACGGTGACGGAGCCTGGCCGCAGGGGCGCTGGCTCTATGCGCCGACCGGCTGGACCAGTTCGGACAAAGCGACCGACGGGCCGCGCGCCGGACAGATGGGGCTTGAGATCTTCGACATTGTCGATCCGATTCACCCGAAGAAGATGTCCCGCCTCGATTTCGAGTATACGGTCCCCGGCGGACTCGACATGTGGATTGCCCGCTCCTGCGGTAATCTCGTGTTCGTGGCGAGCAATCGCAGCGGACTCTATGCCGTCGATGTGACGGACAAGACCGCGCCGCGCATTCTGGACCGCTGGACGAAGAAGGGGGCGTGCATCGGTTCGATCGCACCGGGTGAAGGTGTTGTGTATATTGCCGGGCCCGGATTGGGCGCCTGGGTAATTCCTGCGCAGGGGGCAAAACGCGAGAAGGTCGATCGGGGGCGCCCGCCGATGAACGTAACCCATCGTCCGCCTCGTCCTCTGGCACCGAAAGGCTTCCACCGCTGGCTGCCGGCCGATACTTCCCGGACGGCCTGCGTGACGGGGCTCGCCGTCAAGGATGATTTCTGCTATGCCGCCTGCGGGGCGGCGGGACTCTACGTCCTTGAATTATCGTCGGAGGGCATCCGTGAACTCACGTGCATTCCGCTTGCGGAGTGCATGGACGTGTCAATCGCCGGCAATCGACTTTTTGTCGCGGCGGGGCGTGACGGATTCATCGGCTATGAGTTTGTTTCGCCCACGGAATTCAAGGAGATTTTGCGGGAGCCTTCAAAGGGCGCACGGGATGTCTATGCCTATGGGGACGGGTGCAGATGGGTCTCGTTCAATTCAACGGTCTACGATATCGCCGATCGAACGACGCCCAAGCCGCTCGTTTCGCTCGTCCATCAGGCGCGGTGGAACAAGTTCATGTGTCCCGATCTGATCGCGGGACGTTGGACGGCGGGGAATTCATCGCTCAAATATTTCGGCTGGGCCGATCTGCAGGCCGATCCGGTTGTCGAATTGCCGATCAAGGGATACAAGTCGAAGAGCGGCGCGATGTGTGCGTTCGGGGACAAGGCGTTCATTGCCGACAACGGCATGTGGGCGATTGTCGAACCCGGCGCCACAACGCCTCCGGAGATGAAACCTTTTCCTCAGGGTGGTGTCTCGCGGGGTCTGCCGCGGTCGAAGGGGACGCGTGTCTCGATTTCCGGTGCTGGCGCGGCGGCCGCGGTTTGGGACTTCGCCGACCCCGCGTCGCCGAAGCTGCTAAAGACCCACTCGTTTGGCACCGCCGCCGATGCCGCGGCGTTCTGGCGCGACGACATCGTCATCCCCGCCCGCATGATGGGTGTCCTATTGCCACGATAAGGATTTCCAAAAGGATCATAACATATGTTTGCATCTATCTTCGCGTTCGTCGCTTCGGCGATCATCGGGGTCGAATCGCCCGATGCCGTCTATCCCAAGAACTACGCCTATCCGATCACGGGCAATGGGTCGATTGTCCTGAGCGTGGATCCCGAGGGCGATCAGATCCAGAAGCCGCCGGTCTCGCGCATCCATGTGCCGGAGATCGTCTGGGAGGGACGCCGCTATTCGCGGGGTGGTAATCGGGCCTCGCTGATTTCGATGGGACACTGGAACACGCGGGTTTCCGTGGATGGCGTTGCGGTCGGCAAGCCAGTCTCGTGGAAGCAGTCGCTCGACCGTTCCTGTGCGCTGGTTGCCTGCGAGACGGTCTACTCGAACGCGACGATCCAGACCGAGGTCTTCACGCTGGCGGATCAGAACCTCGTCGCCGTCCGCAAGCGCGTGAAAGGGGCGAACGGTGCGGTACGGGCGAAGATCGACTTCACGTTCTCCTTTTCGATTGGAGATTCCGACCAGACGCCGCCGCGCGTCGCCCTTGAGACGCCGGTCGCGGAGAATGGAACTGTACGCCTGCCCTATGTTGCCTACGGTCATCGCGTCTATCGCGGCGAGACCCGCGTCTATGGGGGGCCTGAGGCGGTCTATTCGCGCCCGCGTCCGTCGGCGGTGACGCTCTCGCGCGAAGTTCCCCTCGCGGAAGGGGAAGGCGTGGCGGACTTCCTGATCACGCTGGCCGACAACTACGACGAGGACGTCCCCGGCAACATTCATCGCCGCGCGACCGAGGTCATGTCGCTCGGACGAAAGCCGACCTACGAGGAGATGGAGTCCATCATCGCGGTCCAGCAGCAGGACGAGTTCCCCGTCGAAATCCGCGATCGTCGGCTCACGGCACTCGACCGCGCCGCGCAGAAGGGCTTCGACGCACTGCTGGTCGAGAACCGCGCCGCCTGGGCGAAGAAGGACCACGGTTTCTATGTGAAGTTGGGGGATCGTCGCCTTGACGACGTGTGGCAGACCGCCATCTACAATCTGCGCGTCTTCGCCACCAAGTGGTCCATCCCCGTGGGCATCTTCGGCCGCGGCAGGGAGTGGAGCGGCCGCTACTTTGGCTGGGACGAGGCCTTCACAGCCATGGGCGCGATGTCCGCGGGCGAGCGCGAGATTGGCCGTCTTCCGACCGAATTCCGCCGAAAGATCCTCGTGCCGGCCGTCATGCGCAACTCCTACTATCGTGCGCCGACCTTCAATGCCTATGGGGCGCGCTTCGTCTGGGAGACGACGGAGGATGGGACCGAAGGCACGACCGACGGTCTCTGGGTTGACCATGTCTTCCATGCATCGACCGTGGCCGAATGCGCCTGGCGCAACTATCTCTGGAGCGGCGATCTCGCCTTTCTGCGGGAGACGGCCTATCCCGTCATCCGCGAAAGCGCGCTCTGGCTGCTCACGCACCACGTCTACGAACGGGATGGACGGTTCACTGCCGGCAAGGTCACCGACATCGAGCGTCTCGGTCCCGCCGTGGAGAATCCGTTCTTGACCTCCTGTGGTGCGATTCGCACTTTCGAGATCGCGGCAAAGGCCGAAGAACTTCTGAAGGCGGGCGATGGCAACGTCGAACGTTTCCGCCGCGCGGCCGACGGGCTGCGGCAGACGCTGCCCAGTCGCGACGGACGCTATGTTCCGTTTGAGGGGTGCCAGGAGAACAGCATCGTCACGATCTGCGGCTATTTCCCGTTCCCGGTCATTTCGCCCCAGGATTCGAAGGGCGTGAAGGCGGTCCGCCATTTCGCGGAGAACATCTGCACGGCCGGTAACATGGTTCCGCAGGGGAAGGGCGTTTGTTCCTGGTATGCAAGCTGGACAGGGGGCGCGCTTGCGGCAATCGGGGATGGTGCGGCGGCTTGGCGTACGCTGGCGCTTGCTTCCGACGGTACGGGTTGCTTCGCCGAACCTTGGGAGATGCTGGAACTGCGGTCGCATCCGTGGTTTGTCTCCGCGGGTGGCAACTACATGAACACGCTCACGACGCTGCTCGTTGGTCAGAGCGAGTCCTCGCCGGAGGTGCGCCTCGCGTGGGGCGTGCCGCCGACTTTGAAGGACTATTCATTCCGACTGCCGCTCTATGGCAACGGCTGGGTCGAACTCGTCGTGAAAGACGGGAAGGTCCAGAAGTTCGAGCACGATGCCAACCCGTCTCGCCGTTTCACACTCCCGCGCGAGTAGCCGACTCAAGAGTTTGGGGAAATAAAGATATGGGTATGACTCACATCGGCGCTTATCGAATCTTACGGCTGCTGGGGGAGGGCGGAATGGCTTCGGTCTACGAAGTCGAGCATGAGGCGCTGGGCGTTCGTCGTGCGCTGAAGGTCTTTTGCGCCAATGAAGGGCGAGATGCGGAGAATCTACGTCGGCGTTTTCTTGCGGAGGGGCGTTTGCTTGCCCGATTTGACCATCCCGGTCTTGTGAAGGCGTATGATCTGGGGGTGGACGAGGCCACGGGACGACCCTATCTGGCAATGGATCTGATTTTGGGCTCTGATGGCAAGCCGCGGACCTTGGCCGACATTCAGAGAGCTCAAGAGTTGGACGAGGTCAAACTTGCTGGCTGGTACGAAGATATTCGGGCCGCATTGATGGTTCTCCACGAGGCGGGCGTCGTACATCGGGATCTAAAGCCTGAGAATATTCTAATAGGCTCAGACGGACATGCTGTTCTCTCCGATTTTGGCGTCTCCCGCATTACGGATGCGGACCTGCGGGCGGAACTCTCCTTGACTCGAACAACGACTATTGAAGCTGATTCGGGACGGCGTACGCTGTTGGGCACGATGGCCTATCTGGCTCCAGAGGTTCGTGCTGGGGGCGAACCCACACCTGCAGCCGACTATTGGGCGCTCGGTGTGACTTTCTTCCGTCTTCTGACGGGCATGTGGTATGTGGAATCGGGGGTGGAAAGCGCCACGCTCCTGTTGAAGCCTTTCGATCCGTATTGGCGGACGCTTTTTTCGCATCTTCTGGCCACAAATCCCGAGGCGCGTTCACTGCCGCCGTTCAAGCGTCACAGATCGCATCGGTTGATATGGGCGGCCGCCGTTTGCCTAATCTTGGTTGGGCTGGGTCTGATTGTCGAAAGCGTCCGACGACAGGCCGCGACTCCACCGCCTTCGATGGATGTCGATGCTCTCTATATCCTCCCCGAGTGATTTTTTTTTATTTTTTACTGGTGCGCTCGTTTCTCTTCTGCGTATAAAGGGGTGTATACGGGAAGGTTGTCTTCTCGGAAATTTAAAAGGAGACGTGAAGATGGTAGGTCCGAAACTGGGTTGGAGCGTGTTTCTGGTTGCATGTGCATCGCTGGCGGCGGTGGCTATGCCGACCAAGGCCGATTTTCAGAAAGTCCAACTCGCGGTGGATGAATTGCTGGAGGTCGATCGCGCTGCGGTGAAGGCGGGGAAGATGAAACCTGTGAAAGCCGGCGAGAACGCAGTCCACCTGGCCGAACAGTCGAAGGACGCGGCGGCGCAGTATATGTTCTGGCAGGCGGCCTTCAACTACTTTGTGAAGGGCGGCGAGTTCGATCGGGCCTATGACGCCATTCAGTCGTTTCGAGCTGTGGTTCCTGACATTCCAGATACCGAAATGATGCGGGTCCTTAGAAATGGGTTGCGCGGGGCTTCGCAGAAGAATGGCGGCAAACTCTATGAAGTTCTCCAGGAGGTCGAGAATCGCGTGCGTTATGCACGTGAACGAGATCAGCTTGTGAAAAATGTTGCCAAGCGTCCGGCGGATGCCATGCTTCGGGTGAGGCTGGCGGAGCGCTATGTACTTCTTGGCGATTGGGAGAAGGCGCTTCCGGAGTTCGCGGAATCCGTGGGCGACGTCGCAACCGCCGCGAAGGCCGAACTTGGCAAGCAATCGCTTGCCTATGACAAGATTGCGGACATCTGGTGGAGCTATGTCATTCCCGGCGAGGACGGGGCCGAGAAGCAATTCCGCGCCCATGCCGTGGACTGCTACAGAAAGGCTCTTGCGGAAGGGCGCCTCGATGGACTTCGCCGCACTCTCGTGGAGAAGCGGATTGGAGAATTGGGATCTGCTGAGACAGGTTCCTCCGTCTTCAAGGTCAATGGAAACCTCGCCAAGCTCTATTATGACGGGACAAACTACATTGAATTCGTCAAGTGCCCCGCCGGCGAGTTCAATATGACGTTCGACTTCAAGTCTCGTAAGACGATGAAGGCCCGCATCACGCGCCCGTTCTGGCTCATGAGGGAATTCGGGGGCATTCAGCTGAAGTATGGCAAGAAGTTCAAATCACACAAGCCCGGGGATGGAAAGCAACCTGCCTGGTCGGCCTATCGTGAAATCGAAGATCTGGTTAGACGTCTGATGTCGGAGTGCGGTGAAGGCCTTCCTGAGGGGTATGTGGTTCGGCTGCCGACCAATGCGGAACTGCAGTATGCCCTGTGTGGCGGAGCGTCCCGTCTGGATGTCAAGAACCTTGCACGGCAGAATACATGGAATTTTGATGTCGGGAAGGGGAAGGGCAAGACGCACTGGATTCTGGACCGTTTCCCCACGAATGCCCTGAAGTTCAACAACCCGCCCCACTGGGACTGTTCCAGTCTTCCGAGACTGGACGGTTCGGAGGATCCTTTGGGATGGGACACGGACGATGCGAAATGTGCGCATATCATCTGGCGCATGGACCAGGGAGATTGGTTGGGAGTTGCGGATGTGAACAATAAAAATGCGGGTTCGGGTTTTCGCTTCGTCATCGGTCCCGATCTCGTGGACGAGTGGCGGCAGAAACACGGGAAGTAAATCGGATGGGGCTGTTTGCGGAGACGCCTCGGACACTGCTTCGTCGTCTGTCCGAATACGCGGCGGGAGAGGGCGAGGCGGAGTGGGCGCGTTTTGCGGAATTGTATGAGCCCGCAATCCGCGAATTCATACGACTGACCGAGCCGACGATGCCGGAGGCGGACGTGGATGACCTCAAGCAGGAGGTGTTCCTGCGGGTCATCCAGGCATTGCGGGCGGGAGCCTATGATCCCGATCGCGCGAAATTCCGCACGTGGCTCTCGGCAGTGATTCGCCGGATGATGATCGACCGATACCGAGAACGGTCTGTGCGACGTGCCACGGAGACGATTTCGATCGAGGCAACCGACTACGAACCGGTCTCTGAAACGCTCGATGCGGCGACGTTGGCCGACATGAAGTGGCGTCTGGCGCGCCATCATGCGGCGGTCGAGCACGTGTTCGCAAAATCCGCGCTTTCGCAGCAGAGCCGCAAAGTCTATCTGATGAGCGAGGTGGAGGGCCTTGCCCCGAAGGAAATTGCTTCTCGGCTGGGACTTGCGGCGAACGCCGTCCGCAGGATCAAGAGCCGTGTCGAGGCTATGATCTCCGCCGTTGAGGCGCAATACGATTGATTTCCTCTCTGTCGATTTGGAGGGTCGACAATTCAATCCTATTTGAAAAGAGGCGGTCGTGCGGTTCGTGTACGACCGTCTCGTGTATTGGTTGAAAGTTTCTACCTTGGAATGAAACGGTGAATCTACCCGGTGGTTCGGTATTGACGAACTGAAAGATTTTCGGGTAAAATGTGTCTGTTTCATTTGGAATGGTTGTATTCATGTCGAGGGAATGTGTCCGCGTGTCCTTGGACCGGTCTGTGTTGCACGTGGAACATGGACTAAACAAGATAGACTGAATTGTGGTAGAAGTCAGGTTTATGGGAAATCGGTTATTCATGGTATTCTGCACGGCAGCATGTGTCTGTTCGGCATTTGCGATGCCGGCCTTGCGGGTGAGCGAGAATCGCCATTTTCTGATGACGGAGGATGGAAAGCCTTTTTTCTGGCTCGGGGATACCGCATGGGAACTCTTTCATCGCTTGAACCGTGAAGAGGTTGTCAATTATCTTGAGAACCGGGCCCGACTTGGTTTCAATGTCGTCCAGGCCGTGGCACTGGCGGAAGAGGACGGACTCAAGACGGCCAACTCCTATGGGCACCTGCCCTTCAAGGATCCTACCGTGCCGGAACCGTGGGTGGTGGACGGCCCTGACAATGATTACTGGGACCACGTCGATTTTGTCATCGATGCCGCCAATGCGCGCGGCATCTACGTCGGCCTGCTGCCGACCTGGGGCAAGTGGTGGCAGGAAGGGTGCATCTTCACGCCCGACTCTGCGCGACGCTATGCGGCGTGGTTGGCGCGGCGCTATCGCGACAAGGGCATCGTCTGGATCCTGGGCGGGGACCGAAATCCGAAACAGCCGATCGAACATGAGCTGATTGCGGCCTTCGCTGCGGGCCTCCGGGAAGGGGATGGCGGACGCAATCTGATTTCCTATCATCCGCGGGGTGCTGGACGCTCGAGCGAATTCTTCCACGCGTCCCCCTGGCTCGACTTCAACATGCGCCAGAACGGCCATGTGATCGATTGCCAACGCTATGAGCAGACACGACAGGACTACGACCTCAAGCCCACGAAACCGGTCATCGACGCCGAACCTGTCTATGAAGGGCATCCTGTGGCGTTTCGTCCGGATCAGTTTGGGCATACGGTGGCGGCGGATGTCCGGCGGGCGCTCTATTGGGACCTCTTCAGTGGCGCATGCGGGCATACCTACGGACACCATTCGGTCTGGCAGATGTACGGCTCGACGCGATCCCTGGTGACTGCGCCCAACGGCAAGAACCGCCCGTTGATGCCCTGGCACGAGGCGATCGACGAACCAGGGGCCGCGCAGATGCACTTCGCGAAGGATCTCCTGCTCGCCTATCCCTTCTTTTCCCGCATTCCGGATCCGGATCTGATTGTTGCCGACCGAGTACAGAGTCTGGTTCCTGGCACGGGGACCCGGCGCTACGCCGCGACGCGGGACGAGAAGGGAACCTATGCCTTCGTCTATGCGCCTGTTGGACGAGCCTTTTCAGTGAATCTGACTCGCCTGGCGGGGCCTCGGATTCAGGCGTGCTGGATGAACCCCAGAACGGGAACTCGCTCTGATTGGCAGGAGGTTCCCCGCTCAACTGCAGCGCGCTTTGTACCGCCGACGCCTGGGGAGCTTCTGGACTGGGTTCTCATTCTTGAGAGCCTTGAATGAGCAACTTTGGGGCGGACGTGTTGTGGATCTTTTCAGATGAGGTAATTGCAAAACCTCGGTGTATCGGGGCCGGGAGGTCGCTTGACGGGG
>JAUNMP010000289.1 GCA_030537465.1 bacterium | reverse complement strand
GATAGCAAATCACCGCGACGCGGTAAAGTGCGCACCGCCCTCGATCCGGCACCACATCGTGCCGTTCGGACGGTACACCGCGCCGGGGGCCAGCACCTGGTGCGTCTCGGGCTCGAAGCAGGCGTCGGGATGCTGCGACCGACGCTCCGCGTTGCAGACGAAGGAGAACCTCCGCGCCGTCGCCGCCGTCGAACGCGCGCCGAACCAGCGCCCATCCGCGGCCTGCCACCGCGCCTCGCACGGGCGCTTCCACATGTTCGGCGGGATCTTCGCCACGCTCTCCAGGGCAAACGGCGACTGCGTGCGGAAATACACGGCGCACACGTCAAGCGGCTTCGACCCCTTGTTGCACACCTCCACTACGTCCACCAGGAAGAAGGAAGCCGAATCGAAGAACGTCACCTCAAGTGTGAACGCGAACGCAAACCCCTTCTTGCCCTGACCCTCGCAGACGACGCGCCAGCGGTTCGGGGCGACTTCCTGCGCCTCGGTCACGCGGGAGATCGAGCTCCACACGCGCGAGCCGTTCTGCAGGAACGAGAGCATCATCGTGAAGTCCCCCAGCACGCCGCCATCCGCACCGGTGATGTCCTTGAAGAGGGAGCCCTTCCCGACCTGCGGCCTCGGCACCTTGATCGCCGTGTTCGACGACGTCTTCTCCAGCGCGAACTTCGCCCGGACCTCGTCCGTCGTCGGCGCCTTCGGACGCGGCGGCGCGGGACGCTCCGCGGGCAACCCCGCCGCGCGCACGCCGGCAATGTCCGCATGCAGCTTCGTGAACATCTCCGTGAGCGGATAGGGCTTCCCCTGTTCGCTCACCAGACCGTAGTTCGTGTCCTCCGGGTGCGTCTCGGTGACGCCCTCCGGCGGTTCGTCCACCCACATGAAGTAGTCGTAGCCCAGCACGCTCGGCGACGCCAGCATCGTCCGGGCGAACAGCTCCGTGGCCTGCGTCCGCTCCGACTGCGTCCGGAAGCGCTGCCCCGCGCCCCGCGTACAGGGAAGGCCCGAATCCAGCGCGGGGAAGCTCCACTCGGTGATGAGGAACGGCTTCTTCACGACGGCGTACCGTGCGGCGAAGGCGTCCACCACCCGCTCCGCGTCGGAACCCGCGTGCGTCATGACGACGTTCCGGTCGAGGTCCGCCCACGGATAGATGTTGAAGGTGACGAGGTCGCAGTACTTTCCCGCGACTTCCCACACCGCCTCATGCGCACCGTTGAGCCCGGCGAAGCGGGACCCCAGCACGAGGTGGTTGGGGTCGGCGGCGCGGATCGCGGCCGTGGACTCGCGGAAGTAGATGTCGGCGGCAAGGCGCAGAAAGGCGAGGCGCAGCTCGTCCGGTGCCTTCTTCGGGTCCCTGCAGCCGCGTTCCGCGACGAAGCGCTCCAGCGCCTGGCGCGCCGTGTGGTCCGCCGGCAGCTTGAGCGTCTCGTTGTAGAGACCCACGTCGCGCGCGCCGCGTCCCCACCACGCGAGTTCGTTGTCCATGTAGTAGCCGAAGAGCCAGGGATCGTTCCGGTTCGGACGGCACTGCTCGTCCGCCACCTGGTCGCACCACGCGCGGAAGCACGGATGGAACACGTTCGGGAATGCCGCGCAGGGCTTGCCGGGATTCGGACAGATCCAGAACTCCTGCGGCATGTTGGGCGTGCAGAGCCTGCTTCCGACGCTGAGGTTGCGCGAGTGCATGAAGCCGCGCCGGTAGAGGTTCGTGTTGCCGCCGCTCAGACGGTTGAAGCCCCAGTCCTTCAGACGTCCCAGCGTCTCCTTCGCCCAGTCCTCACGGCTCGCGTAGTGCGCGTTGTTCCATTCCAGGTACCGCCGGACCGGCCCCATGCTGCGGCACCCCTCGTAGTTGACCGAGTTCACGCCGATCGGCACCACCTCATGCCCCGTCGGATCGATCGCCCGCCAGCGGCCACCCTCCGCCGGCTCCAGGCGGAAGAAGCCCGTCGCCTTGTACTGACGGTCGGAGATCGGCCTCGGACCATTCGCGTACGAGGGGAAGGAGGGGACGACCTCGGGATCCTCCGGAATGCAGTCCTCGCTCGCCGCCTTCGCCATCCGCACATCCGCGCGGAACCCACCCGTCGCATGCAGCGCGGGCGCGCCGATCTTCACGGCCTTCGGGTTCGTCACCAGGTAGCTCCGGCGGTAGATCACCTTTCCGTCCCGGGTTGAGGCGACGCCCTCGACGCGGTCGCCGAGGAAGCGGATCTCCAGTCGATAGGTCTGGCCGAACTCCCAGACTCCGTCCAGCACACGCCCTGGCAGTTCCCTGAGTTTGTCCACACCCTGCGCCGGCCAGAGCGGACCGTTCTTTTCGCTGAACTCGAACGTGCGGATCCCGCCCTTCTCCAGCGGCTGCCGAACCAGCGCAAGATGCCAGTAGCGGTCCTTGTTCTCGAAGCCTGCCACCCCGAAGACCGCCCAGGAGAGATTATTGGTGGAGACGTCACGAGGCGTCACGTCGGCGACAAGCGACATCTTCCGTCCCCGCGCGAAGCCCTTCGCCCGGGCGAATCCGGAGCCGAGGCTCGCTTCGAGATGCGTCCCGCGGGACACCCATCCAATGGGATTGCCCAGCCAGGCATCGGGGGCCACGGCCTTCATCGCCGCGGACAGACCGCCCGTCTCAACCGCCCAGACGCCCAGACACGCGAGCACCGCAAGCCCACATATGAAAACACGCTTCATCTCATATTCCTTTCGATGAAACAATTATATCATTCGCGGACAGCTGGTGCCACGGATAGAATCGGTTCTTCAGTCATAAGTGTGGGTCTACTTTCGCCTCCGGCTACGCGCCCTCGCCCAATCCTGGCTTATCCCGATTTTCCCGGGGTGCCGTTCGTAGCCCGTGCGGGGGTGCGTCTGGGTACCTGCGGTGAGGCGTGCCGGATTCTGGAGCAACCGTACGCCCGTCCGCGGAAGTATGGACAGTTGCCCCGAAAGACGACGCGGCCCTGGACAGCACACGGTGTTCTTTAGCATCTGTGTACATCATTGGGAGCTCTGATTACATGAACAGACCCACACTTATGCCTGAAGAGCCTTTTTCTTTCATTCATGGATTGATTCCCGACGCGCGAAGGATGCTGGCGTCGATCTGCTTCGCGATGTTCGTGGCGGAACAGCTCTCAAGATAGGAATTAATAGACACAAACACGTTGTTTCTTGCAAAGACGGCAACATCTCCACTGCCACGAAAACTTTCATGGAAGAGAACATCACCTATTCCATTGGTGACCTGCGGGAAAACTTTCGTAGTCGTCATGGTGTCAAATTTCGATATGATGCCGCAATGCGCCTGCATCACCGTGTCGTACACCTCCGTGTCTATGCGGAAGAAGCTATCGTCGCCTCCAAACACTAACATCCGTGTCCCCGTTCCATCGCGGAAAATCCGCGCCTTTGCATTTCGCAGTGAATTCGTCGGCAACACCAGATCGGGAATCATCCAGCCAGAATCTACCCGATGGCGGTAGTTTGTGCGCGTGGCCCCCCCCCACTGTGTAAAGGCATATCGTTTCTTTAGAGATTCAATGTAAATGGAATTGCCGCAAAATGCACTTCCGGCCACCCAAACACTCAGTGACAACATCCACACTCTTTTCACTTGACAGTCCTCCTTATTCGTGTTCCCGGTTGTGAAAGGCATCTCCCATATCCCCAATCGCCTGGTGCCGCCAGACACTCCCGATACACATAGGGGGCATCGGCGCTGCCATCGCTGAAGATCATCCCCGTCGACAGGCCATTCAGGGAGCCACTCCCGACGCGCGAAGGATGCTGGCGTCGATCTGCTTCGCGATGTTCGTGGCGGAACAGCTCTCAAGATAGGAATCTATCGACACAAACACGTTGTTTCTTGCAAAGGCAGCAAAATCTCCACTGCCACGAAAACTTTCATGGAAGAGAACATCCCCGACGTCATTCGTAACCTGTGGAAAAACTTTCGTAGTCGTCATATTGGCAAAGCACGACATGATACCGCAATGCGCCTGCATCACCGTGTCGTACACCTTCGTGTTTATGCGGAACAAGACATCGTCACCTCCAAACACGAGTGTCTTTGTCCTGGCTTCATCGCGCGAGAAGCGCATTTCTACATTCATCAATGAATTCGTCGGCAACTCCAGATCGGGAACCACCCAGCCAGAATCTACCCGATGAAGGTAGCTTGTGCGCGTGGCACCACCCCACTTGGCAAAATCATACTGTTTCTTTCGACGTTCAATGTAAATGGAATTGCCGCAAAATGCACTTCCGGCCATTAAAACACTCAGTGACAACATCCACACTCTTTTCACTTGACAGTCCTCCTTATTCGTGTTCCCGGTTGTGAAAGGCATCTCCCATATCCCCAATCGCCTGGTGCCGCCAGACACTCCCGATACACATAGGGGGCATCGGCGCTGCCATCGCTGAAGATCATCCCCGTCGGTAATTCTTCCATGCGGAGTGGGGCAGAAGTTCCCCTCCTGCCATCAATCTTGAGGCAGGCGTCATAGATCGTGTCATCGTCACCACAATTTCCAGTCCACGCAACCTCATGGAAGCGAAATGCTTCGCCCGATCCAGAGCTCGTCCAGTTTTCACAGCCTATCGGAATATATGGATTAGTGAGAAAACCATAGCCATCCTCACCATCGTCCATACGTGAAGACCAGAGTTCACAACCGAGGAGGTTTGAAAAGGAAACTACAAAGGCCGCGCAATCCATACAATTGACAAATTGCTCTTTTCCCTCCAATCCTTTCAATCTGTTGATACATTCGCTCAAATCTACAGTTCCATCTCTTGTGACATAGGCAGAAACGCCCCCACTTGTCTCATACCGAAACCTTCCGCATCCATTTATCCCCTCGGTGATCGCCGTTGCGGCGCTGTGCCGTG
>JAUNMP010000041.1 GCA_030537465.1 bacterium | reverse complement strand
ACGAAGTCGTCAACGGTGTCGTCGGGCACAACGACTACGGCGCGGCCGTCTTCGGGAATATTGACATCATCCCCGTCAAGGAAGTCGCGATCGGTTTCGAGTACAAACAGGGCGTCGACGTGGGCGACGGAATCACGAACCACGACTACTACGATGCGCATGTCGCCTGGTTTGTGACGGATGCGCTGACGCTGGTCGGTGCCTATGCCTACACAGGCGACAAGGACAAGTTCTATCGCAAGGGCAGCACGAAGGATCTAGGAGTCGGTGGAGGATTTGTGCTCTCGGCCCAGTATCAGTTCTGATCGCGTCGGAAAAGTCTAAACACAACAAAAGGAAAGAGGTGCAGATATGAGTCAAGTTTTGGATGAAGTTCTGTCGGCAAATGAGAAATATGCTGCTGATTTTGGTGAAAAGGGGAAACTCCCGATCCCTCCGGGACGGCATTTTGCGATCGTCACATGCATGGACGCACGTCTGGATCCCGCAAAGTTTGCCGGTCTGGCCGAAGGAGACGCCCATGTCATCCGCAACGCCGGTGGACGCGTGAACGATGAGACGATTCGCTCGTTGATCATCTCGCACAAGTTGCTGGGGACGCAGGAATGGTTCGTCATCCATCATTCCGACTGCGGTATGTTGACCTTTACCAACCCTGTCATCCATGAACTTCTCAAGGATGACCTGGATACCGCGGAGCTGGGGCCGGACGGGTGGTATAATCCACATCACCATGGCGGAGCCGACGCAAGCCACATTGATTTTCTGCCGATCCACGATCTGCCGGCCAGCGTCGTCGAGGACGTGAAGAAGATCCGTGAAAATCCGCTTGTGCCCAAATACATTCCCATCTATGGTTACATCTATGATGTGAAGACGGGACGGCTCGTAGAGGTTCCTGAAGCGACAGCCGCAGGAAAGGCCGTGTAGGCATACGATATTGTGCTGATTTCCGTGCCATCACCTAGGGAGGGCACGGAGATCAGTTGAGAATTGTCTGTAGAATCGCGGGTTCACTTGCGTTCTTACCCGATGAAGGAGAAGAATGCAATGAACCAAAATGGATTTAGAGCTCTTGTCGGCGGAGTTTTTGCCGAATTTGTGGCGGCGCTTGGCGCGGTTGAGGCGTGCAAGGATGGCATGTGTCCTTTGCCGAAGGCGGGTGAGGCGGCGGAATTGGCCGTCTATTCGCCAGTTCCGGCGAGCGCGGTGACGCCGATTCAGCAGGGATCTCGGCTTGATTCTCTGAAGGGCAAGACGATCGCCCTGGTCGGCGGTAGTTTCATGGCGTCGGTCACCCATCCGGAACTGAAGCGCCTGATTCTCGCCGAATTCCCGACGGCCAAGGTCTATCTGCTGAGCGAAATCGGTTCGGCGGGCCCCTATCCGCGTCCGGGCATGGTGCGCCGCGAAAAAGACGAGTTCCAGAAGCGATTGAAGGAATTCAAGGTCGACGCGGTGATTGCTGGCAATGGCGGGTGCGGACTCTGCACGCCAAAGGAGACCGGCTCCTGCATCGCCGCCGAGGTCCTGGGCATTCCGTCCGTAATGATCGCGGGGCCTGGTTTCGTGAAACAGGCGAAGAACACCGCCCTCGCGGCAGGACTTGCCATTCAGCGCGTGGCTGAATATCCCGGCGCCTTTTCGTCGCATACCCGCGAAGAACTGATCGAGAATACGCGGAAGATCCTCTGGCCGGCCATCAAGAAGGCCCTGACGGAACCACTTGCCGCCGCGGAGAAGACGCCCGATCTCGCGAAGGACAGGACGAATGGTCTGGCGATCACGGGAACCGAGGCACAGATCCGCCAGTCCTTTCAGGATTCCGGCTGGACGGACGGACTGCCCGTGCTGTTGCCGACCGAGGAGGCCGTTGCGGAATTTCTGAAATTCACCGATCTCCCTGCAGATCATTCGCTGGGTGCGATTCCGCCGATGCAGCGCGAGGTGACGGTACGCCATGTGGCGGTCAACGGCGTGATGGCGGGGTGTCCGCCGGAGTTCATGCCCATCCTGCTCGCGTTCACAGAGGCGATGAAGGCGGGCGACTTCCGCCGCACGCTCGTCTCGACCCATGCCTGGACGCCCTACTGCTGGCTGAACGGCCCCGTGGCGCGGCAGCTCGGCTTTGATTGCGGCCAGGGCGAGATCTCCGAGCCGAAGAACATGGTCCTCGGGCGCTTCATGAATCTGGCGCTCCTCAATCTCGGCGGCTACCGCGTGAAGGAGAATCGCATGGGCACCTTCGGCTATCTGATGCCCTGGGTCCTGGTCGAGAATGACGCGGCGGCGGTCAAGGTCGGCTGGAAACCCTACCACATGCAGCAGGGCTATGCGCTCAACGACTCGACGCTTTCCTGTGCGTCGGCGATCAACTGGGGCAACAATCTCGTGCCGGCGACGACCGACGCCGAGAAGATCAAGGACATGGTCGCCTGGGATGCCGTCGAGAAGCAGCAGATGGCCGTGGGGAGCGGCATGCCGTGCGTCTACCGCACGTTCCTGCTGACGCCGGATGTGGCGCGTGATCTGGCGACCGCCTACACATCGAAGGACGCCTTCGAGAAGGCGCTTGTCGAGACGGCCCGCAACCCGCTCGGATCCCGCGCCTTCGCGAACTACTGGGGCAATCCTGGAAGTGCCTTTGATCCGGCGAAGTGCCCTGTCTCCCAACACGAGGCGAAGATCGCCCAGGCGGAGGGTGCGAAGACAACCGCGACGCCGCCGTGGCTCGCGTGGACCGGACTCAAGACGATGGAGACCGTCCCCGCGATGCAGGAGGGCAAGAACATCTTCCTCGTGACGGGCGATGCGGCGCGCAACAAGGAGCAGTGCCTGCCGGGCGGTGGCTCCGCGACGGTGAAGATCGTCCTGCCGGCGGCCTGGGACAAGCTGATGGCGGAACGAGGCTATGAACCGCTGAAGAACTTCAACCTGGCGAGCGATCTGAAGCCGGATGCGCCGCGTCCGAAGGTGCGTGGCTATTCGCGTCCGGGCGTCCGCGGCGATGTCGGTGGAGGAGAAGGATATCGCTGGGGACCGGGCGGTCGTCGCCCGATGCGTCCTGGTGCGGGCGAATACCGGTTCCGTCGTCGTCCACAGTGATGTCCACGATCAGGGGGAGGGGCATCTGTCGTTTCCGTACAAAACTTCGATACGCCTGAAAAATTGACTTTGCCGTCGAATGCCCATGTCCAAAATCGCGTGGCGCCGACAATATGTGCGTCAACGAAAGGAATGCGACAATGGCAAAGTTCAAGCAGGTAACGCAGACGTTCCTCTTCCGGAAGCTCGTGGGCTTCTGGGGGAACATGGTCAAGAACTACAAGGACGACGTGCAGTACAGCAGTTTCTTCGAGATTCTGCTCAATGGTCTCGACCATGACGAAGGAATCGCGCTGATTGAGGCTGGGTATCCGCCGGACGAACTCACGGCGAAGGAGGCCCTGCGCCACGGAAATGAACGGCGGGGCGGGCGTCTGCGCCGTCTTCGTGTCGATCTCGACGATACGCTGGACGACGTCTTCAAGGCCCTTTGGAACTATCGCAAGTCGCGGACGAGATGCCGCAAGGTTCTCCTGACGATTCGCGACCGCCTCCTCACGAGTCGCCTACCGACGAAAAATGACGTCTTGGAGAGCCGCTTTCAGGAGCTGAAGCGTGTCCTCAGGCTGTCGGACCTTGAAGCCGAGATTCTTTTCGTCGCCTACGCCATCAGTGAAACCGGTCTCAGCTGGCCTCGGCGGCTCGACGACCGGGAAAAGCCGCTCTTCTTCGCGATGGCACTGGACCGCGCGTATGGGGAGGTCATGAAGGCTCTGACGCCCAGGGGACGGCTGCGCACGTTCAATCTGCTTGACGAGGACTGGGACTTCAACGGCGGTACGCTCAGCGGCTATCTGGACGGAACCGAGGATGAGGCCCTCGAACGCCGCTTCTATGGGCAGAATGCCGAGGCGGAAGTTCTTCCGTGGAACTTCTACGGACGACTGGCGGCCACCGACGGGTTGGTTCTCAAGCGACTGCTTGCCGGTAATCCGGGGAAGTGCAATATTCTGTTCTACGGGGCGCCGGGGACCGGCAAGACGTCCTTCGCCCGCACGCTCGCGAAGGAAGTGGGGCGTACGGCATGGGAAATCCGGCAGGGCGGCGAGGACGGTCGGAACATGAAGGCCGAAACCCGCATGACGGGTATCCAGGTCTGCAACAGCCAGGAGAATGCAGAGGAATCGCTGATGATTGTCGACGAGGCCGATGAACTTCTGCGGGGAGGCATGTCGTTCTTCGACCTCATCTTCGGCGGTGCCTCGGGCGGCAAGTCCACTGAGAAGGGCGTCATGAACACGATTCTCGACGAGATGAAGATGCCAGCCATTTGGATTTCAAATACGTCGGCCCAGGCGATGGATGAAAGCGTGCGTCGCCGGTTCGACTACTCGATTTGCTTCGAGGAACTGGACCATGCGCAGCGGGTTTCGATTTGGCGTAATGTCGTCCAGAAGCTCGGTCTCGGAAAACTCATCTCCGAGGCTCGAATCGCCGACTATGCCGCGACGTACGCGACAAGCGCTGGCGGAATATCGACCGTCCTCGCCAACGTCAAGCGCCTGTCGCCCAGCAAGAACCAGGTCGATGAGGTTGTCGCGACGCTCATGAAGCCCCACTGCCAGCTGATGGGCATCAAGGGCGAACACCAGTTCCTGCCCGCCAAGGGCTATTCGCTGGAAGGACTCAACATCAAAGGGAAGGTCGGACTCGACAAGGTCGTGAAGGCCGTCCACAACTATCTGGACGCGTCCTTCAACGCGGTGAGCGAGGACAAGCCGCGCATGAACATTCTCATGTTCGGGCCTCCCGGCACCGGGAAGACGGAATTCGTCAAGTATCTCGGAAAGGAACTTGACCGCAAGGTTCTCGTGATGAAGGGTTCGGACATCCTCTCGAAGTATGTCGGCGAGTCGGAGCAGAACATCGCGAAGGCCTTCCGGCGTGCCGAGGCCGAGCATGCGATTCTCTTCTTTGACGAAATCGATGGACTTGTCCAGGACCGTGCGAAGGCGCGGACGAGCTGGGAAATCGCGCAGGTGAATGAACTCCTGCAACAGATGGAGAATTTCAGCGGCGTGATGGTCGCGGCGACGAATTTCTGCTCGAATCTCGATGCGGCCATTATGCGCCGCTTCACGTTCAAGCTCGAGTTCGACTACCTTGACGATGCAGGGAAGAAGTCGTTCTTCGAGCGGATGTTCAGGACGACGCTCTCGGACGCCGAGTACGCTGAGTTGAAGACACTTCAGAATCTCGCTCCCGGAGACTTTCGTACGGTGCGTCAGGAGGCATTCTACTTGAACGAAGCGACCTCGAACGCGGACCTTATCGCAGCACTGCGCGCGGAGTGCCTCCTCAAGAAGGACGGCGACACGAAGTCCCGAATCGGCTTCGCCGCATAATGTCTGAAGGGCGTGAATGGCGGAAGGATCAGATGCCAACGACAGAAACCAACGCGCCGTAGCGTCTGCTGCCATCGGCAGTCATTCCTCCCACTCTCGTGACGTTGCAGATAATTCGCCGAAACTGATGATTTTTTGAAATCGTTTACAAAAATCAGCCCCCTTTGGAAATTGGGGCGAGTATGGTATAATGTTCCATGTTGAGAAGGAAACTGGGTTTGTAAGTGAGGTAAAACCATGACAGCTGCAAATTGTTCGATTAAAAGATGCTTTGAGCAGGAGTGCTTCCTAGAGGTTCCTTTTTTCCAGCGCGCCTATGTGTGGAATCAGGATAACTGGGAGCAACTCCTCAACACGCTTTCGCAGGAGTCATCCAGTATCTTCCTGGGGGCGGTCATTCTTCAGAAACGGGAGAAGGACGGTTCTCGCGTCAAGTCGTATGCGGTGATTGACGGTCAGCAGCGCCTGACAACGCTGTCGATTCTGCTGTGCGCGTGCTACGATCACGTGAAGGACGATCCGTCGGTGACGCCTGCGGCGGCCCAAAAATATCGGTTCGTTGTAGACGGCATGCTTCATACGCTCGACGGCGATCAGCTTGACTTGAAGATGGTGCATTCTGTCTTTGACCGCGATGCGTTCAAGCTGGTTGTGGATAGGCGGGATGAGGTTACGGACGACGTGTGTGAGGGTGGCGTGTACCATCCCGAGAGGGGGATCCGTGATCTGAGCGGAGACATCAGGAATGAAGACGAATCCCCGATTGTGGCCTGCTACAACTTTTTCTATCAGAAATTGCGCGCGAGGTCGGAAGATTTTCGGCGCGCGTTGATGGACAAGTTGACGTCCGATCTGGACTCCAATCAGTTCCTCGTGCGCGTGGAGCTGACGAAGGACGAGGATGCCCAGGCGATTTTTGACGTCATCAATTCGACTGGCGTTCGTCTCACGCATGCAGACATCATCAAGAATGACATCTTTCGTCTTCTGCTCGAGCGAATGGGCGACTCGAAGGAGAGCGAAGCGCAGGTGAAGGACCTGCATGAGGAGCTGTGGGCGGAGGTGTTCCTTGCCGATGCCGATGCGCGGGAATACTGGGAGAAGAAGAGCGGCAAGGGCGATCGCCAGCGTCCGAACATCGAGCTGCTGCTGCATGACTTTGCCTGCATTCGCGGAATCTACAATCCGGACGAGCATAAGTTCGAACAGCTCTCAAAGGTGTACCGCGAGGCGATCAAGGATTTCACGAAAGACCAGTTGATTGAGTTTCTTAAGGAGATTCGCGCGTATGCGGAAACCTACCGGAAAACATTCGCCGTTGGTCGGCAGGATGCCTACAAGTATGACGATCCGGTCAGGCGCTTGGTCCACATCCTCTCGGAACTGAAGATCAACACATTCAACCCCTATGTGCTGAAGCTTGTCCATGAGGGACGGTTTGCGGGTGAATTGAGCGAAGCGTCGAAGAAGGAGCTGGCAGATCTTGAGACGCTGGTGGTGCGTGCGGCAATCGTCCATAGCATCCCCTGCACGAAGAACTACAACAAGTTCTGTCGTCAGTTCCTGATGGGCAACTACGGACCGAAGGTGCTTCTCGCCAATCCCGATTACTATCTCGATGATGCGAGAGTCGCCGAATCTCTGGCGGATCTGCGTTCTGACAATTCGCTTCCCACGTTGTTGCTCTTCTGGATTGAACTCTACCGCATCAAGGGTGCGTTGAGTTCCAACGAGGAGTTGAAGTATCGCTATTCCCTTGAGCACGTCATGCCAACCAAGTGGAAAGAGCATTGGGACGAGATTCCCGTGTATGGAGAAGGGGATGTGGTCGAAACCGATGCTTGGAAACGAGAGAGGGCTCGCGCGCGAGCGATTCAGAGTCTCGGCAACATGACCATTCTGAAGAAGGCCCTGAACTCGAAGCTCCGGAACAAGAGCTTCTCCGTGAAGAAGGAGGAGGTTCTGAAGAACGACCTTGCGATGTTGCGCGTCGCCTCGGAGGTTTATTCGGCTTCTGCGGAGTCGTGGGACGAGCGCACGATCCGGGCGAGGACGAAAGCGCTTGCGAAGGAAATCGTCAAGATCTGGCCGCTTGAAGCTTCGGTCTGACGCTACGATTGCATACATCATCCCCGGTTGTCACGTGGTATCGGTCGCCCTAACAGCAACACCGGATTCAAGTAGGAAACGAAATGAAATTGAGTAGCGAGTGTTTGGGATTGTCGGGAAAATTGGTTGAGGTGGTAGCTGACTGGTTGCTGGCGCGTGTGCGTGACACGGCGGAAGGCGCGAAGTCGCTGGGGCAGCTCATGGTCGTTGTTCCGACTGCGCAGGCGGGGCGGAATTTGCGCTTAGTCTTGGCGAAAAAGGCGTCCGAGAAGGGCTGGGGCGGCATCCTGCCGCCGCGCGTCGTGCAACCGTTCCATCTCGTCGTTCCGGCTGATCGGACCTTGCCAGACGCGAGCGATGGCGAGATCGCCGCGCTGTTCATGCGATTCATCAAGGAGAAGCGGACCGTCGCCCTGTCGGCTTGGCCGCATCTGTTCCAGCGCGAAGGGACGACGGCGGAGATGCAGGCGGTTCTGGATCCAGAAGCCGGCTTCGCGCTCCTGGATCAGCTTTCGGATATTTGGCGCGTTCTGGCCGGCAAGGGACTGCTGATGAGGGATGTGCCGACGGACGAAGCCGCCGTCCAAGTACTGGTAGCTGCGCTGGGCGATGACAAGGCGCGGTGGGACGAGCTGGCGTCCTTTGAAACGGAATTCTTCGCCTTCCTCAAGACGCACGGTCTGCGACATCCCGTCGAGTCCGTCGCACTCGCCGGGAAGTCCGCCGCGCCCCTCGATCCTGAAATCGAGGAAATCGTCCTGCCGGCCCTGGCGGATCCCGTTCTGGTCCTGCATGATGTGCTTGCGCAGTATGCGGACCGCGTGCCGATCATGACGCTCCTTCATTGCGACCCGTCGCAGGAGTCTCGTTTCGACGCATGGGGGTGCCCCAAGGTCGACTGCTGGACGGGTGATTCGCGTCTGGTCGTCGGTGGACTCGTCGACGGTGACATTGTTAGTCTGCCCGACGACAAGCAGTTGGCGGCGCAGTTGGTCGAGGACTTCCCGGCGGCGGAGTCCGGATTGCGGCTGCCGACGCTCGGGTTGTGCGATCCTGACCTCTTCACGCCTCTCTCCGCGGCGTTTCTCGGCGGGGGGTACGTGATTCAGAATCCTGAGCGGAATCGACTGGTGGTTTCGTCGCTCGGAAGACTCCTTCAGGATTTGATCGCGTTCTGGCGTCCGTCTGAAAATGGAGCCCCCTGGATGTCGTTTGCCGCGCTGATGCGGTCGAAGGACGTTTTGGACGCCTTGAAGGCGGCGAAAATCGCATCAAGCCGTTCGTTGGTGCTGCAGGGACTCGACATCTTTCAGAACAAGTGTCTGCCGACTTTGGTTGCGGAGCACCTTGAAAGACCGACGGTCGAGCTGCATGAGAGCGAAACGAATGCGGTTGAGGAATTTGTCGCCACCGGCAATGAATTCCTCGGCTGGATTTCGCAGGCGCGGAAAAACGCGTCGTTGGTTGCTTTCCTGCGACAGATGCTCGGCCGAATCTTTGACTGCCGGAGTCCCGGGACAACGCGGGTGGAAAAGGAATTCGCGCAGGCGGTGGACTGTGTGCAAAAGGTCCTTGCCGCGCTTGACAGCGAAAAGATCGCCGAGGCCGACCTGTCGGATACGGATTGGGTCGCGTTGGCCAGACGCCTTCTGACGGCGGCTTCCTATTCGCTCGAAGCGACGGAACGGAACGTGCTGCGAACCGAGGGCTGGCTTGAGCTCGCCTGGAGTCTCGGCGACAAGATTGCCTTGGTGGGACTTCACGAAGGGGCTGTGCCGGATTCCGTCGTCGGGCACGCCTTCCTTCCGAACGAGCTTCGTGTCGCTCTCGGGCTGGCATCGAACGCGACGCGCCTGGCGCGGGATTCCTGGCTGTTGCAGGAACTTGTCGATTCGCATGCGCCTCGGGCCATCCGGGCGTATGTCTCGCGTACGAACGGACAGGGCGACATCTGTCGTCCGAGCCGTCTGCTCTTCCTCTGCGAGGACAAGGCGCTGCCGGCGCGGGTTGCGCGGCTTTTCGGCGATGCCGGCGTGACCGCGCTGACGCCGCCGCGGATGGTTTCAGAGGCGTGGCGTCCGCGCCTTCCGGACGAGGTGCCGCTCAAGAAGGACAAGGAGGGGCGGAGCTACCTTTCGCCTTCGGCCATCGACACTTACCTGTCCGCGCCTTTGAAGTATCTTCTTCAGTATGGACTGGGCATGGGCGACCGATACGAGGAAAAGAAGGAGCTGGGCTTTAACGATTACGGCACCTTTGTTCATCGCGTGTTGGAGGTCTTTGCCAATGAGCAGAAGGAGAAGCCGTTGCTCACAGAAACCGAGATTGGCTCGGCGCTGAAGCGAATCATGGATCAGGAGGTCAAATGCTTCGGTGAACATCCCACGGTGAATGTCCGCCTCCAGCTTCAGTCCGCCTGTGATCGGTTGATGCGGTTTGCCGCAGTCCAGGCGCAATGGGCGCAGGAAGGTTGGCGCGTCGAGGGTACGGAAATCGCTTATTTCGCGAAGCCGTTTGAGGACGTGGACGTCTGGATCAAGGGCTTCGTGGATCGGGTTGACTACCGCGTGCTCCCAGATGGCAGCAAGGAATTCCGCATCGTCGATTACAAGACGTGGGATGATACCACGAAGATTTCAGGACATATCAAGTCGGGCGCAAAAAAGGATATTGAGTTCACCACTCGGTTGAAGTTGCCGACTGATTCGCCCAAAAACAATGACGGGAAGCCGGGAAAGCCGTTTCGTATGCGGACCGTCCAGCTTCCGCTCTATGGTGCGTGCCTGAAGGCGCAATATCCCGAACGGTTCTCCGGGCCGATCGTTGACTATGTCTATTTGGTTTTGGCCGAGGATCAGATCAAGGTCGAATCCGTGAGGCAGTATGTCGAACTTTCGCTTCAGACGGCGCGTACAGCCATCGCGCGGATCAAGGCCAATATTTTCTGGCCGCCGCGGACTGACGAGAAAGAGAAGCTGTATGATTTAGGGCGGTTGTTCATGGTGTCTCCCGAATGCGATTTCGGGGCGAGCGAGTGGCTCGCGAAACAGGAGACCAAGTTGGAGGGGCTTGAAAATGCGTGAGGGCAATCTGTTGATCAAGGCGTCGGCCGGGACGGGAAAGACCTTTTCGCTCGCGACGCGGTACATGCGGCTGATGCTGCTTGACGGGGTTGAGCCGGAGAAGATCCTGGCCCTGACTTTTTCGCGCGCCGCCGCGCAGGAAATCTACACCAAGATTCTCGAACGGCTCTGGAAGGCGGCGGCGAGCGAGGAGAATGCGTCCAAGGAGTCGAAGGAGATCTGCAAGGGCCTCGGAATCAACAATAGCTGGAAGGCGGAAAAGTTCGTCTTCATGTTGCGTCGTCTGCTGGACACGCAGCACCTCGGAACGATTGCGACGCTGGACAGCTTCATTCTGCGCATGGTTCGGAATTTTCCCCTGGAGATGGGCTTCCAGCATGCAGTGGAAGTGCTTGCACCGGCGGACGAGAGTGAAGCCGTCCAGGACGCCTTGCGCGAGATTCTGAACGGCACGAAAGATGCTTCCGCGTTCATCAAGGTGTTTTCTGCAGCGCGAGAGGGGACGCTTCCTCGCGTTCTAGAGTACAAGATCGCGATGATGGTGAAGTCCTGGCGCGGCTTTGTCGAACAGCATCCGGATTGCCGAAACTGGACGGTCGCGTCGATGGCGGCGGCGTTGGGGATTCCGGAGAAAATTGAGTGTCCGGATCTGTCGGGACTGCCGTTTAACGAGCTCAACAGGAAAAATGCTGTTTCGCCTGAAGAGCACTTCGTCAAGCATTGCCAGTCGTACGATGGAAACACAGCGGTCTTCCCGAAGAATGACAACGTCAAGGAGCTGATGCTGAAATTCATTCGAGAGCCCGAGGCGGAATCGTACGACTATGTATTTAATAAGGTGCATTACACCTTTGCCTGCGGCAAGGACGGTGCGGAAAAGATTCGTGCGGCGCTCCGTTATCTGTTCAACCTTTGGGCGCGGCGTCAGTTGGAGAAGGCCAAGGCGAATCTGGACTTCATGGGATTTGTCGAAGACGCCTACAACCGGATCTCCCGGCGAAAGGGCAAGCTGACGTTTTCCGATTTCACGGACATCTCGGCGGCGAAGGGCGGATCGAGTCGGGCGTTCGCGCTTGAGAATCTCGAATATCGGTTTGACGAGAAATTCGATCACTGGGCGCTGGACGAGTTTCAAGACACAAGCGAACTGCAGTGGGCCTGTCTGCGCAATCTGGTCGAGTCGGCGTCCGGCGGCAACGGCCGGACGGTAATGACGGTCGGGGACCTCAAGCAGTCCATCTACACCTGGCGTGGCGGCAATGACGCGCCGTTCAAGGAGATGATGAAGTGGCCGACCTTTACGGACGCGAACTTCGGCCGCATTGTCAACAGCTGCACCTCGTATCGCTATGAGAAGAACATCTGTGATTTCATCAATGCGGTATTCGGTCCGGAGAATCTTCGCTCTGGTGGCATTTTGCCTCCCGAAAGTGCCGCGGCGATCGAGAGCTGGCTCGACCCGCAGTGCTGGATGACGCACCAGCCGGTGGTGAAGGACGATGGGCAGCCGAAGGCAGGCGACTATGTCAAGGTTCTGTCTGTCCCCGACCCGGAAGGCAAGGCGAATCTGGAGGCGCTGCTGCCGGCGTTGACGGACGAATTGCGACGTATCTGGAAAGCGCACGAGGCCTGCGGCAGTAAGGAGTCCGTCGGCATTCTCGTACGCAGGAACGAAGACGGCACCGCGATTGCGGAGCATTTGCGCGCAGAGGGTATTCCGGTTGTCTGGGAGGGACTGAGCGCCGTTTCGGACGTACCGGTCGTGAATGCGCTCGTCGATCTTCTGCGGCTTGCGGAACATCCCGAAGATACCTTTGCCTGGGGGGCGGTTGGGAAACTCCTCCCGATCTGTTCAACGCTTTTCGGTTCGCAGAAGGAGGGTGAGCTCAACGCGAGGCAGGTCTCGGGCCTGGTGGCGACGAGTCTTACGTATCGTGGACTCTCGCGTACCCTTCATGAGTATAGTCAGGCGCTTTCCGAGGACTCGGTCGGACTTGATCCGCTTTCGAAAATGCGTCTTCGCGAGATGGTCGGACTGGCTGTTGCCTACGAACAGCGCAACGCCGGCCGGTTCTCCTTAGACGGATTCGAGAGATTCCTCGCGGCATCCTCCAAGCGCGAGCTGGGCGCCTCGTCTCATGTCGTGCGGATTCTGACGATTCACCGGTCGAAGGGGTTGACGCTCGATCGCGTCATCGTCCCGCTGCCTGAAGGCGTGACCGAAGGAATTGCGAACCCCGGCAACCGGGGACTCGTTTTCGCCGACGGCGGCAAGTGGGTGCTGCCGCATGTGTCGGCGGACGTCGCTTTGCTGAATCCCGAGACGGCGCGGGCGATGAAGGCGCGGGCGGATGAGAAGCTGCTGTCGAGCATCCGGATGTACTATGTCGCCTTGACGCGGGCGCGCAAGGCGATGTATGTCATTGAACCCATGGTTTCCACGGAAGGCGGCGAGACATTCTTCCGCGATGTCATCAATTCGGCCTTCGAGAACAAATTCGAACGGCGCAAATTGGATGACGGACGGGAGATTGTCTTTGAGCAGGGCGCCGAACCTGCGTTCGAGGATGAGCGGAAGCCGGATGCGACAGAGCACGATGCTCACGATAGGGCGTGCGCTTGGCGTCACGACGAGCCGGCAGTGTCGATCGAGCGCGTGTCACCGTCTTCCGCCGGACATTCCGCACCAGCCTTTTTAGTACGATCCGCATCTGGACTGTTTTCTGAAGATGCAGGGGGTGCGGCAAAGAAGGGCGTGGAGATACACGGTCAGTATGAAGCAATCGAGTGGGTCGATCCGGCAGCGCCAAAGGATGAGCGAGAGCGGGCAATCATTGAATCCGACTGGCAGGAGGCGTTTGTCCAAAAGGGCGGTATGACCTGCTGGCGCGAACGGTCTTATGAACTGTTTTCCGGCAACACATGGGAGACCGGACAGTTTGATCGCGTCGTCTTCTCGGGTTCCGGCGATGCGCGCCAAGCAGTGATCTACGATTTCAAGACGAATGCGAAACGTGAGGGTGAGTCTGTTGTGGCCTTCGAGAATCGTCTTCGCAAGACCTACGAGGGTCAGATGGCAATGTATGTCGCGTCGCTTGCGAAGCTTACGGGAATTCCGCAGAACCGTATCGAGGCGAAGCTTCTCGCTTCGGCGACGATGTCGGTGATTCCGGTACGGACGTCAACGGAGGATTGAGGCATTATCTGTAATGGCGGCGATTTTGATATAATATCGAGCGATGAAACCGATTGCCACAGACATCTATACGTTCTCGGAACTTATCACGAACGGGTACACCTATGTTGATAAGACGGACCGCTATTTGCGGTTGATTGCTGGCAAAATTGGCAAGCAGTTCTTCCTGGCGCGTCCGCGGCGGTTTGGAAAGTCGCTTACGGTTTCGACGCTGCAGGCGATCTTCGAGGGGCGTCGTAGTCTTTTCACAGGACTGGCGATTGAGTCCGCATGGGATTGGACGAAGACGTGGCCCGTACTGCGGCTTGATATGGGCAGCTGCCAGGCGTCGTCGGTCGAAGAGTTTTGGGATAAGCTGGGCGATCTCCTCATCTCAGAATCGGACCGACTTGAGATTCCGCTGCGCGGGAAGAGTCCGTCGTCGCAGTTTCGTTTTTTTATTGAAGACCTGGCCCGCCGCAACCGCAACGAGATCCTTGTGGCGGCGAAAGCGCGGGGTGAGCCGCTGCCGAGTGACGTTCAAGGACAGATGGTTCTGCTTGTCGATGAATATGACAAGCCGATCCTGGGACATCTTGGCAAGACGGATGTCGGCGAGATTCGCGATGCGCTGAAGGACTTCTACTCGGTCATCAAAACCTGCGAGAGCTGTCAGCGCTTCACCTTCATCACGGGCGTGAGCAAGTTCTCGAAGGTGTCGATCTTCTCGGACCTCAACAACCTCGTGGATCTCACGATGGACGCGCGGACGGCGACGATGTTCGGCTACACGCACGACGAGGTGAAGAAATACTTTGGCGAGCATCTCGCGGCGCTTGGCGCGGCGAACGGTCTCGCACCGGACGAGGCGTTCGACAAGGTCATCGCGATGTACAACGGGTATTGCTTCCACCATGCCGCCGAGCGGGTGGTCAATCCCGTATCGCTCGGGCGATGCTTCTGCGACTGCGAGTTCAAGAGCTATTGGTACGAGACGGGTACGTCGACGTTCCTGGTGGAGCTGCTGAAGAAGCGTCCGATTGACATTTCGAATCTCGAGATCTCGGAGTCGCAGCTGGGGTCGTACGAACCACAAGCGCCGCAAGTCGTGCCCTTGTTGTTCCAAACGGGCTATCTGACGATCAAGGATTTCGTTTCGGATGACGACGGCAACCGTTTCTATCGACTGGGATTCCCCAACAACGAGGTCGAGAAGGCGTTTTCCGAGACTTTGACGATGGCTTACACAGGGGTGGATGACATCGCGTTTGGACGCGTCCAGGTTGAAGGTCGCCGGGCGCTGGCGAATCATGATCTGGAAACGTTCTTTGAATTGTTCGGCATCCTCTTCGCCAATCTCCCCTACGACCTGACAGATCGGCAGAATGAACAGACATGGCAGGCGATTTTCGTGGTGGTGCTGCGGTTCCTGGGGATTAAAGTGATTCCCGAATCTCGCACGAATCGCGGACGCATTGACGCGGTTGTCGAATTCATGCATGAGATCTACGTCATTGAAGTGAAGCTCAACAAGACCGCCGCCGACGCCCTCACCCAGATCAAGGAAAAGCGCTATCACGAGAAGTATCTCGCTTCGGGCAAGCGCATCACCCTCGTCGGCATGAACTTCTCATCCGAATCCCGCACAATCGACGACTGGAAAAGCGAGGTCGTAGCGTGAGCAGAGATGTTTCACTCGACATTCGCCTGCGGCCGCTTGACACCAAGCGGTTCGTCGGCGATTTCGTGCGGAAGTTTGGCGCATGGATTCCCGAGGGTGCGTCGGTGCGGACAACCCGCGACGTGTTGCAGTGTGCGCTCGCGGATCTCGATTGGCTCGACCGCGATTTCAAGTACAGCCGCAAGACACGCTGTTGGACGGCCCACGGCGATCAGGTGATCAACGCGCACCAGGAAGACGATCTTCGGGATTTCATCGCCTGGTGCGCGCCCTACGTCGATCCCAAAACCGCCCGCTTCAAACTCGCGGTTGAGTTCGGTTATGGCGTTTACGGTATCGTCACCTACAAGGTCGAGGGCGGTGCGCTCGTGGAGTGGCGGCGGGATATTAAAGATGTTTTAGCGCCATCAAAGCATAGATGATTCTTGTTGCTGTTGATGAGGATCTAAAGTTGGTTTGGAGGTAGATATGGAAAGTAAAGTGAATGTAAAACGAGTATCTGTTGCTGAGTTGCTGGGCAAGAAGGCGCTTAAGTTCTTTATACCCGATTATCAACGTGGATATCGCTGGACATCCCAACAGGTAGAAGAACTTTTGCAAGACCTATTGATTTTCGCCATAAAAGAAAAGAATACTGGTGCCTACTACTGTTTGCAGCCGCTTGTCGTAAGAAATGATACCACGCATAATTTATTTGAGGTAATAGACGGACAGCAACGGCTCACAACTCTTAAAATTCTGCTTCACTACCTTAAGCAACGTCATGAGAAGAATGGCTCCATAGAGGAAGAATGGAATCTCCTCGATCTGAATATCTACGAGATAATCTATGAGACGCGCAAGAAATCAAATGATTTTCTTGAAAGGCTCGGTCATGAATCCGACAAAACAGGGATGCTTGAGCCCATTGATTTCCATTTCATGCGCAAGGCTTATAAAACGATTGACGATTGGTTCGGCGCAAAAAATGACTTTAAAGGGAAGGGTGCTCCGTATATTTGCGGGTGCTTTGGTGAGAAAAAGACATCCGGATGGAAATATATTGAGGATTGTTTGGTCAATTTGCCGAGCGACCAATATCCGACCGTACAATTTTTGTGGTACGAAGTTGAAGAAAATGAGGACAGTATAGGATTGTTCAATCGCCTGAATACGGGTATGCTGAGGCTGACGGATGCTGAGCTCATTAAGGGTCTTTTCTTGCTTCGTTCAAATATGAGTGATAATGCTGATCTTCAGGTAGAGGAACAGATTAAGATGGCGGTTCAATGGGAACGGATTGAAAATAGTCTCCATAATGACGGATTCTGGAGCTTTTTGACGCCTTGTGGTTATGATGTTCCTAACCGAATCGACCTATTGTTTGAGCTTATTTATTACAAAGCACTATTGTCTAATGGTGTGAATGCAAACGACATTGAACGGCATCTGCAAGAGAAGCAGCGACATGCCGTTTTTAATTACTACAACAATATTTTTAACGGAGAGGGCATTCAACGACAAAAAATCGTAGCTGAAAAGTGGGAGGAGATTTCGCAGACCTTCTCTTTTTTAGAGGACTGGTATTGGGATCCGGAAATCTATAACCTTATCGGATTTTTGTGCCACACGCAGACCGCAAAATTGCCTGTAATCTTTTGCGAATTTTGTAAGCTGAAGGAAGGTCGGAAAGATCGTAAAGCTTTCGTCGATTACATTAAAGGACTTGTTTGTGGTCATTTTGAGAAGGTCAAGATCACTTATTCCGAAGAAGAATCGGCGCGTAATTACTATATTGACCTTTCATATAAAACGAATAAGCAGCAGGTATATGACCTTCTTCTTCTTTTAAATGTTGATCATATGAATAAAAGGACCTTGGTGTCTAATCTAAAGCCCGGCGAGCGCGAGCTCTGCAAATTTCCATTTGCGGTTATGGCAGGCAAGTGGGATATTGAACATGTAGATTCTCAAACGGCAAATACACTTGCGGATGCTAAAGATCGGAAAGAATGGGTAGACATAGCGAAAGAGGATCTTATATGCCGATTACCGCCTGAAAAGCATGCCGATATATTTAATCAATCCGTAGACCTCAAGAATGATCGCGATTTTGAAGGACTTGTTCGTAAGGTTCAGGCTGCCGCGGAGGAAGAACTTTGTGACACAGAAGATGAGGGAAAAGACAATATAAGAAATCTCGTTTTGTTGGATGCCACGACCAATCGAAGCTATCAGAATGCCCTCTATGTTTCTAAGCGAAAGAAGATCATTAAGCGCAGAGAGGAAGGTCAGTACGTGCCAGAGACGACTTCGTATGTATTCTTCAAGTTGTTTGAAGAGAATGCAATGTCCAAATGGCATTGGGGAAGATCGGACATGCAGATGTATGCGAACTATATTGTGCACCAGCTAGAACAATATCTGCCCTCGGCAAAGAAGGATGAATTATGAGTATGCGTTATACTTTCTCGTCACTGTTCAGGGATTCGATTCCGTTGGGTGAAAGCGGTGGGAATCCTGATGTCGGGTGTATTGCGAGGGTTGTCGTGCCTCGTATTCAGCGCCCATACGCCCAAGGAAGGATGGACGAAGAGTCTGTTACGGTTCGGAAGAAATTCCTCTCTAGTATCTTCGCCGTGCTGCGGGGTGAGTCAAAGAGTTTGGATCTTAATTTTATTTATGGCAAGGTCCATCCGGTCAAAGGGCATAATAACCTGTCGAAGTATGAGATGGAACTGCTTGACGGTCAGCAGCGTTTCACAACACTATTTCTTCTTCATTGGTATCTTTTTGTTCGCGAAAAACTTTTTAAAGAGGAGGGAGCAGAAGATCTACTGAAAGGGCTTCAATCGTTTGAGTACGAGACGCGCAAGACCTCGTCTGATTTTTGCAGGATGCTTGGAGGCCTCGCCAATCCTGATGCTGAATTTGCATTCAATGATAAGACTCCAAGGGTGGCGATTCAGAGCTCGCTTCGTTATGTGCATGCTTTTGAGACGGATCCAACGGTCGGTGCGATGCTGACGATGCTGGATGCTATTGATGAATTTTACCGCGCGCTACCCAAGGACATCGTGGAGAACAAAGTTTGGGGTCGTCTTGAGAATATCAGTTTCAGTGTCTTGTCTCTGACGGAATATAAGCTGTCGGAAGAGCTCTATATTAAGATGAACGCCCGTGGCTTGCCGCTAACGCCATTTGAGTGCTTTAAATCGGATTTCCTAGATTTGTGTCACGATATGAGACTCGTTGATATAGAGAGTGGAAACCCGATGTCGACGAAAAGTGAACGGGCCGTGACATATAAACAGTTTTTTGCAACGAGGCTGGATGTAAAATGGTGTGATGTTTTTTGGAGTCCAAAGAACCCGGCCGCGTTCAGCAGATCGTATATGTTGTTTTTCTCTCGATATTTCGCCGTGCGGTTCATGCTTGAGAATCTTGGAGGTGTTCGCGGACAGGCGGGGTGGCGAAACAAAGATATTGATTTACAAGTTCTCTTCTACAAACATGAAAAAGATCGTGAGCACTATCATGGCATAGGACCGTATAAGACACTTGTAGAGAGCGAGCTTGGACAAAAGATCGGATATTTTCGAGACATAACTGTCATTCTGGATCTGCTCAAGAACCGACGGCGAGATTTGATTGATGCGATGATAGCTCCTTGGGATCGTGTCGCCGAGACAAATTATTCAAAAAGGAGGTATGCAAGACAGGGAGTAGTGGACGGCTATTGGGGTGAAGAACCGCTCACGCAGCCCCAGTTAGTGATGTTGAGTGGAGTCATTTCTTTTTTGCATTACTTCCCACAATGTCCAAGGGATATTTTCCTGGCTTGGATGAATTCGGTTCACTGTGTTGTAGAGAATACCGATATTTCGGATATTGCTTATATGGCGAACGTATCCAAGAATCTTGAGGAGATTGTCTGCGAAATTGCTAAGACCAAGCCTATCACGGTGTTGGATTTCTATCGAGGACTGTCGCATGTAACGATTGAGGCGACGGCAATTATTGATGAGGTCCGCAAGGCTAAGCGCATCGCCGAGGATTCCGATGCCGCTGCCACATGGATTTCTTTGTTTGATGAGGTTGCTTGTCATCCTTTTCTTAAAGGAGTCATCGGGTTTTATTACGATGAGAAGATGACGATTGACGATTTCACCCGTCAAGTGGCCCTTGTTTCGAAAATGTTTGGCAAGGACGGAATAAGTGGCGACTATCGTGGTGGGGAATACTTGTTGTTGCGGGCGATTATGTCTCAGATCACAAATTGGTCCGAATTGAGCAACGTGCGTGTTACAGAAGATCATGACAGTAAAAAGCGACTTAAGAATTTGCTGTGTTCCAATACTAATAAAGAACTTCAGAGTAAAATCCGTAGATTGTTTGTTGAACGTTTGTTCCCTGTTGCGAAAGATGGGGCTGTTGGCGAGTTTTCGCGAGAGAAAATCAATGAATCATTGAAGGCGGCCATCGTTGAGGCGCCAAAGATTTGCACCGATAGTGATTGGGCCACTTGTGAGGCTCTACGGGCCTTACGTGAGTGTGTCGGATTTTATCGTTGGGCAATCGAGAGGAATACCAAAGGTCCTGTGCGCATATATTGGAATATAAGGCAGATTCAAGCAAGGGCGGAAAATCAAAGGACATACGTGATGATGTCTGTTTTGCGACCCGCGCTTGAATTGGCGCATGAATTCGAAATGCGCAAGGTTCCTGTTCGTTCTTATACTACTGCGGCGGAATATGTCGGTTATGATGCTGCTTTGGATTTGTTTGTTGGAGGCGAGGTTGTTTTAGAGAAACACCTTGAGAAGTTCCAAGGAGTGATGATTGTGGTCAGGATTACCGCTGACAATCTAAAGGATACACCGATTGAGCTTTCCGTGAAATGGAACGCTTCGGCAACGAACGCTGAGATTGCATCTAAAGCTATTGAGGCGTTGAGAAAACTGTCCAAGTCAAGTGATATCGAGATGCAGGATGAAAATACGGTGGGCGAAGAAAAAATTGTTTGTATCAATCGATGGTCATTTGCGCCAAATAAGGACGACTCCCTGAGCCTTGAGGATTTGAGAGTTATCTTAACCAGTGTTGTATAACACATGCTCAAGATTACTTTAGAGGCAAGTCATGCGTCGTCTGAGAATGAATAAAAGGTGGCTGAATGATACCTGAAACGAACGAATTGAAGATGAAGGTTGTTGGAAAGTCTGCAGCGGTTGTTAATCGCGTTGTGGATATCCTGATGGGGGGAGGATGCGGAGTTTGGGGTTCCGATGCAGGGACTTGAGCTTCCGATGCGTCCGGGAATTAAGAGCGCGACGGATGAGCCTCACTGGTGGCGGGATGATGCGGAGCTGGATGACGAGACGGGGTTCTGGTCCCTTGAGATCGAGGGCTCGATTTATCCTGAAGATATTGGATTCCCGGCCATCTGCCGGGCGCTCGATGTCGGTGTTGAGTTGTATACGGCCGATCTGCGGCATTGGATGCAGAAGCGCCTGGTGGTCGGTCATACGGGTGCGGTGACGGTTCAGAAGGAGGATTGTTTCGGCGAACCCGAGGATGAAGACGGCAATTCCATTGACCTCGCCAAGGCAAAGGTAGAACCGGACGAGTGGGGTTGGGGGCATTTCGGATGCTTCGATTCCGACGAGAATGTCTACGCGGGAGCGAAATAGGGATCGTGGCCAGAATTGTCTGGCCTTGGCAATGCGTATTGTTGCGAAAGTGGAAAGTTGGTATGTTGCAAACTCGGAGAAGGGTAGTCGCGGGGTGTGAACTCAAGAGGGCGAAAAAATAGCTGATTGTCGATTTTTAGCCCGATGGATGATTGGTGAAAGTGTAAGAATATGATATAATTACACTTGTAATTTCTCAATATCAAGAGAAAGACTTGTTTATGTTCGTCGGTCGAGAAGAACAGCTTGAGCAGCTTGATGACTTGTGGCGCAAGAATGTGGCGTCGCTCGTGACATGTCGCGGGCGTCGTCGCATCGGCAAGTCGACTTTGATAGAGGAGTTCGCGCGGCGCAGTCGCGTTAGATTTCTCAAGGTCGAGGGTCTTCCGCCGGAGGAAGGCGTTGATAATGAGACGCAGCTCAAGGCTTTTGCCGATCAGCTTTCAGAGCAAATGGGGCGAGAGATTGCGCAACCTACGGACTGGTTTGCCGCGTTTGCGATCTTGAATGAGTGCATTAGTCCGAAGGCGAAGACCGTGGTTCTCATCGACGAGATTTCGTGGATGGGCAAGTTTGATCCGACATTTTCCGCACAGCTGAAATACGCATGGGATAATCGCTTCGCCAAGAAGTCGAGATTGATTGTTGTCTTGTGCGGTTCGGTTTCAAGCTGGATCAACGAGAAGATTCTGAAGAGCAAGGGATTTGTCGGGCGGCCTTCACTCAATCTCATTGTTCCGGAATTGTCAATCGGAGAATCCAGGGCGTTTTGGTCGATGCGAAAGGGCGGGGCGAAGATTGCATCAAGCGAGATTCTCGATGTCCTCTCGATTACGGGAGGTGTGCCGAAGTATCTGGAGTGCATCGATCCCACGGTTTCCGCAAATGAGAATGTTCGTCGCTTGTGTTTTACGCGCGGCGGATTGCTGGTCGATGAGTTCGAAGACATCTTCAATGATGCGCTCGATGAGAATCAGGCGGTTCGCAAGAAGATCCTTGAAGCGCTGGTTAACGGACCGATGGACGTCGCGAGAATTGCCGAGATGTGTTCGCTTGAGCCGAACGGGCACTTGTCGGCGAATCTTGAATCGCTTGAGGCTGCAGGATTTATAGCCAAGGATGTCGGCCTAAATCCACTGAACGGGAAAAAGGCCAAGGCGGCTACCTATCGAATCTGCGACAACTATACGAGATTTTACCTTAAGTACATCGAGCCGGAAAAGGATCTGATTAAGCGAGGTGCTTATGGCTTCTTGTCCATTGATCAGCTCTCGGGATGGAACACGATTCTAGGCTTGCAATTCGAGTCTCTTGTGTACAATAATCTCGTTCCGATAATGAAGCTCTTGAATTTGGAACGCACGCTTCTCACATCCGCGGCACCTTTCAGGCAGAACAAGACGCAACGCTCGGAAGCTTGCCAGATTGATCTTCTCTTGCAGACGAGACATACTTTGTATGTTATTGAAATCAAGCGTCGGGAACAGATCGGTGAAGAGGTTGTCTGTGAAGTCAAGGGAAAGTTTGATAAGTTTAAGGTGAGGAAAGGGATGAGTGTGATACCGGTTCTTGTTTATTCCGGCAATCTCTCGTGCAGAGTGTTGGCGGATGGATATTTTGCACGAGTCATTTCCGCTGAGGACCTGATAGGGTGCGAGTCGTGAAGGAGTGTCCAAAATCAATCGGTTCTGACAATATGCGTGGAATCGAAAGAGGAAAGGATGAATAGCTGATGAACGAACGGGCAAAAGATATGTTGAGAGGGTTCTCGAATGGAACGGCGCCGACGATGCGGGAAAGGAATCTGGCGGCGCCGGAGAAACGCGATGCTCAGGTTGGGGAACTCAGCTGGCCGTATCGTCTCGATGAAAACGGGGGGGCAGAGATTCTCGGGGGGCCTTCGCCGGAGCCGGCAGGCGTACTGACGGTTCCTCCGCAGCTGGACGGGCATCCGGTCACGGCGATTGCCGACGAGGCGTTTGCGGGCTGCGCGGGGCTTGTCTCGGTCGTTCTGCCTGACGGCGTCACGGTTGTTGACGACGAGGCCTTCTACGGTTGCGAGAACCTGACGGAGATTGTGCTTCCGGCGAGCGTGATGCAGCTGGGACGGCATGTTTTCGGCCGTTGTCCGAAGCTCAGCTCGATTGTGGTGGCAGAGGACAGTCCGTACTTTGTTTCCAAGGATGGTTTCCTGCTGTCGCGCGACGGGAAGATGCTTGTGCGTGCGCTGGAAGCGAAAGGCGACGTGACGATTCCCGTCGGCGTCGAGTGCATTGGCGTCGGCGCCTTCTCCCATTGCGAAGAGATGACATCCGTGATCGTGCCGGAAGGTGTGAGGACCCTCTGGGACGACGCCTTTGAGTTCTGTTCCGAGCTGATGACGATGACCTTGCCCAGGAGCCTTGGCTATATTTCGTACGATGTGATATTTGGATGTCCCAAACTGAAGAAGATGCGGGTTGCACACGGTGATGCGCACCGCATTTATGAGTTGTTTGCGGCGGAAACGTCAGCCGACGTCAACATTGATTTCGACTACGAGGAGAGATGTTGAAGAGTCCTGGATGGACGTAAGCGCTTAACTTAGATTCGTCACTGATGACATGGAAACGGACAGCCTCTAGATTTTCCGTTTTTTTATGTCCAAAATCCTTTGTTTGAGACAATATGTGCGCTATGAAATTCAAAGTGTATATTGGCGGCGGAATTGGACACAAGGAAGTTGAGGCCGAGGAGATCGACGGGGCGTATGTCGCGGCGGTCGAGCAGTTCGGCTGTCGGGTGGATGACATCCTGGCTGTGATGCCCTGCGTGACGATGCGGGAGTATCTTGAGCAGGTTGGTCGCGGGAAGCGGGGCGCCGCTCACGATGTCTGATCGGCGGGGGATTGGCATGACCTACTTCACATCAGATCAGCATTTCGGACAGCGGAGAAGTTCTTTGACGGGTTGCTGTCTTTGATCCGCGAAATGAAAAAAGGATGATTCCTGGATCGCGGAATGCATAGTCTAAGGAAGTGGATATGGGTATTATGATGGGGCGTAAGCGTTTGACGGTTAATGTCGGAAGCGGACGGGGCTTCGGCCAGGCGTACATGATGGCCATGGCGCGCGAATTCAAACGGCGCGTTGGGAATGACGCGGATTTTGACGAGGCGCTCAGGAAGTATGGAATGTGGACCCAGTCTCTTGAAGGGGACGAGGACTATTTCTATGCTGAAAAGATCTACCTTGAGTATCGGTTGAACGTCAAGTCCATCCTTCATTCTCTGGAGATGGAGGGGTTTGAGAACGCCGAGAGGGTTTACAATAATGTGCGGTATGGGGATGTCTTGAAGGGATATCCGATTGAGGAACATCCCGTGGATGGCGACGGTTGGGTGCGCTTGTTGCTGTCGGATGCGTCGAAGGGACCTGAATGTCCGTGGAACTTGCTGGACGGATGGAACTGGGCGGAGCTTCTCGCCGAACGGCCTCAGTTCGCCCCGTTTTGCGTCTGGGAAAAACTCAACAGCCACGACTGGTCGTACCTTCTGCTGGCGACGTCGGCTTTTGACGAACGATGCGACTTTTCCGTCTTCGATGGCGTTGATTGGACGTATCTTGTTCAACAACGTCGCGAGCTGGCAGTTCATCTCGATTTGGAGTTTCTGAACGACCGGGACCGCTCGAGGATTGAACGATATTTGGGAATCGCTCCCCCTCAGACATATCGCCGCCAATGTTAGTATTGTGTCGTTGAAATAGCCGAACGAAACCCGTTTACGAGGAGAGTGCAAAACCATGTCAGCGCGGACGCGCGGGACGCGCGTCCCTACCAACGACGTGTGTAAACGGGGTCGCGCGCCCCGTGCCAGGTGAAATGGAGTCTCGCGCCTATGTCGGGTGAAACGGGGACGCGCGTACTTACCGACGACGGTCGTGAACGGTAGGGACACGCGTCCCGCGTGACCGCAATGTTGAAATTTTGCAATTACCTCAATAATAAGTTGCGAATAGCAACGTGCGCACACTTCTTTCTGACAGGGCATAGCCTGACAGGAGCTGCTCTGTCAATAAGCACATGTTCAAGTGTATGTCCGGCGCAACCATTCGCGGAAAAACGGATTTCCGAACCGATATGCGCCGTTGTGTCGGTAGACAATGTCCAGCTCCTGCACCTTGTCGATCGCCTTTCGGACGGTATTGACGTTAGCCACACCGGTTTCCTTCAAGAACACACCAGCACACGGCTGCGACACATCCCTCTGCGCCAAACCGACGAGGACGCGCAACTGGATGCGCGTCAACTGCTTGAGCGCAAAATCGTACTCTTTGGCTTCCCTCGAGAAGACAAGCCCCAGTGCCTTGTCGATGTCGCCGGAGGACACTGGCGTTTCTGGAGTCGTACTCTGCCAGACGGTTTCGCACAGCTCCTGCACGTCGCCGGGTGTGTTACGCGCAAACGACATAATGGCACGGACTACGGAACGGTCAACTGTCCGGTCGCCCTTTCGGAACTTCGCCTCGAGAAAGCGGGCAAACGGCTCTTCTGCAATCTCTCCGACCTGAAGGAGCATCGCTGACTTGTAGAACGGACTCCGCGATTTCGTGAAGATGTCATTCATGGCGTTGCGAACGCTGCCAAGGAACACAAACGGCGTATTGCCCTGAAACTGGATTCCCGAACGCAATAGTGCAAGAACCGTTTGCGGATCCTCGATATTCAGAATGTCCTGGAACTCGTCGAACACAACGCAAAGCCGCATTTTCTTGGCGAGCTGAGCAATCATGTCGAGGATGTCCTCGACTGATTCCAGCCGCGATGCGGAGGCGAAGTCAACCGAAATGACCGGTGCGCCGGTCTCGGTGTCAACGGATAGCGTCGGGCGCAATCGGCGAACCAACGACATCACGGTGTCGAGGAATGACCGCTTCCGGTCCAGCCGTGATGCCGCCCGAACCACACGATGGCAGAAATCGGCGACGGATCTGATATGCAGAAGGTCCACATACAGCAACCGCACCGACTTCATGTGCGAGACGGTTTCGCAGACGAGCGAGCTTTTGCCCATCCTTCGCTCGCCCTGAATGTAGAAATTCTGTCCCGACTCGACGAATTCGCGAACGCTCTTCGCGAGTTCTGGCCGAGGGCAGAAATCGGCCCCGCCCACGATACAGCCATATTTGAAAGGATTCATTTCGCTTCTCCTAATTCAGCCAAGTCAAGATTATAACATAATTACACCATTAGGTGTAGTGCCATGTGGTGTAATTGTTATTGTTATTTGTCTTCCGCTTTCACTGGCGAGCAATGGATGAACCACCTGAGATAACGGAATTCCGCCGTATTGACGGAGTACTCGTTTTTCATGTCCAAAATCATCCAGTTGCGACAATATGTGTGTCAACGAAAGGAGAACAATATGAAAATCGTGATGGAGAAGAACAGGACGCGCCAGGAAATCCGCGAGGCGCTGCGGGAGGTCTACGAACAGGTGGCGGAGGCGGCGGCCGACGCGCTGATGTTCGATTTCGAGGCGGAGAGTCTGGAGGTCGAGGACTACCTCGCTTTTGACCGCGATGGCGTGTGGGGTCTGGATTGGAGCATTTTCGACGAGGAGGACTTCAAGAGGTGGGAGAAGGAGCTTCGCAAGACGCTCATCAAGGCGGACTGGCGCGATGAGGACATCGAAGAGGCCGTGAAGCTTTTCGACGTCCTGAAAGTCGCGGAGCGGACTGAGCGAAAGGTCGTCGAGGCCATCCTGCGGGACCGGGTGTTGCTCGCCAAGGTCGAGACGTTCATCGACGACGCGCTGGACGAAGCCGCGTCCGGTGAATCTCTTGCCCCTGCGGAACTTCGGACGCAGGTCTTGTCCCGCGAGGAATTCGCGAAGCTGAGGGACTCGAAGGTGGTGAAGGAGAGGAACTTGACTCAGGCGCAGTACATGTCGTCCCGATACTACAGCCGGAAGTACGGCCCGTTGGAGACGGCATACGTCTTCGGGTCGGATAAGTTGTACAAGACAGCCCGCTATGCCATTCTGGCCCTGAAACCTGAGTGATGCATCGTGGGTTGAAGAGGCGGAAGGTTTCGTTCTTCCAGCGTCGATGTTCGGACGACGCGTAAGAAACGGCGGCGAATTACGTCTAATCAAATAGAAAGAGTTATGGATCGAAACGAACTGAAGATTGTGAGCGGGGCACAGACGGGCGTCGACCAGGGCGGACTCTATGCGGCCATTGACCTGGGGCTTGAGTGGGGTGGATGGGTGCCGAAGGGCTGGCGGACGGAACACGGAACGGTCGACGCGCGGTTCCGTCCGAAGATGCGCGAGAGCGCAAGCGCGAATTATCTTGTGCGGACGCGGCAGAACGTCGTCGATTCCCATGCGACGCTGATCATTGCCAATGCGTATCCGCTGACGGGCGGAACACTCAAGACGCGGTTCTTCTGCGAAGAGGTCATGCGGTCGCATTTTGTGGTGTCGCTGGACGAGCCTGACGCGGTCGGAAAGGTTCGGCGTTGGCTGGGACAGTTCTTTGACGCCGAGCATCCCGTGCCGTTCGTCTTGAACGTGGCGGGACCCCGCGAAAGCAAGGCTCCTGGCATCCAGGAGCGGACACGTCGGTTCCTTGTCGAAGTTCTTGGCGGGATGATGCCTGAACCGGTCTGAGAAGGTGGATGGGGTTTTCGCCGATGCCGAATTCGCACTGGAAATGGGCCTGATTCCGACGCTTCAGGATCTGCGTGAGAGGAACAGGCAGTATGTGGAGAATGCCTGTGTCCAAAATCGTTTCGCTGAGACAATAGGTGTGTCAACGAAAGAAGTTGGTGAAAGAAGTAGCGCACGGACGCGTTCGTGTTATTGTAAGGCTCTGTCACAAAGAAGCGTGCGAAAAGATATAATTAGAAATATCTATCAATATAATTTGATGGGACATACAGTGAAAGGAACTTATAAATGAAGTGGAAGCCGATAAATGTACTTGAATCTGATGAGGATTTGATTTGCAAATCAAATGGGTATTATAGGAAGGGAATATGCCAACCAATTCCATATAGGTCATATCCCCCATCTGATTTAATTGATTCACCCATATTTGAATCAATGTCTCCGTTGGATGAATCACCGAGATTCAACATCAATTCCCCACATAGATTGACATCGTTGATTCGTGAATTTGAACATGCAGTCAGTTATGTGTCTGAGGGGTTGATTCGTACATTTCCAACCAAACTTCTAATCAAACGATATAGGAAATTCGTTTCTACGCACATGGACTCAGTGTTTGCCGACATGAAGATTAAAGACTTGATTCCCGTCGAGAGGAATTGCGGCAACACGAAAGTAATTGACTATTCGTGGTGCAATGAACTAGAACTTTCCCAACCCTGTAGGGTTATGCGAAAATGAATCGAAGGCCGCCG
>JAUNMP010000288.1 GCA_030537465.1 bacterium | reverse complement strand
TGTTGTTTGTCGTTCGTCTTCGGCGGGGTTCTCCTGCCGTCTTTGGGCGCTCAGGAGGAACTTGTCGTCAATGGCGGGTTCAACGAGGTCAAGGACGGAAAAACCGTCGCCTGGAATGACATGAAGGCGCATTACGCCTACCGCGACGGAGAGGGCCGCAGCGGCACGCGGGCGCTCTGCTTCGAGAACGACGATCCCAAATTCTATTCGTTTCCGGGGCAGTCTGTCGACCTGAAGGCGGGCTGCTGCTACGAGTATGAGGTCTGGGTGAAGACCGAGAACCTCACGGGCGACGAAAGCGGCGCCTCCATCTGCATCGAGTGGGTCGACGCGAAGGGCAAGTGGCTCGGCGGCGCCTATGCCGAGGGTGTCAAGGGCACGAAGGACTGGACCTGTGTCAAAGGCGTGACGCAGGAGATTCCCGCAGCCGCGGCGAAGTTCCGTGTGCATCCCTATGTCCGGAAGGGCATGCTCGGCAAAGCCTGGTTCGACGACGTCTCCGTGCGGGAGTACATTCCGCAGCCGATGGAGGGTCTTTATTCGACGGCCTACCGCAATCTCGCCGCCGATGGCGAGGTGACGTTCCGCGCGGTCGTGAATCTGTCGCCGACGATCCGCGCGAAGGGCGTGTCCCTCCGCTTGACCTATGCGGACGCGTCCGGCGTCCGGCGTACCGTCGCGGCGGATGCCGAGAAACCGGAGCTGACCGTGTCCGTCGCGTCCCTGAAGATGGGCCGGCAGAACATTGTCGCCGAGCTGGTCGCAAAGGACGGCACGGTGGAAGGGTCGGCGGATCTTGCGTTCACCCGCGTCGAGAAGATTCCTGCGCGGGCGTCGTGGATCGACGCGCATGGGCGCACGATTCTCCACGATCAGCCGTTCTTCCCGCTCGGCATGTACTGGTCGGTCGTCGACACGAACAAGGTCGACCACTACGCCCAGGGGCCGTTCAACTGCCTGATGCCGTACAATTCGCCGAAGAGCCGCGACCTGATGGACTACTGCCAGACCAAGGGTCTGAAGGTCATCTACAGCGTGAAGGACATTTATTCCGGGACGCGCTGGGCTCCTGCTGGAATCAAGACCGAGGCCGATGAAGTCCGCTTCATCACGGACTGCGTGGCGAAGTTCAAGGACCACCCTGCGTTGCTGGCGTGGTATTTGAACGACGAAATGCCGCTTTCGATGCTGCCGCGTCTGACGGCGCGGCGCGACCTGATGGAGCGATTGGATCCTGGGCATCCGGGCTGGGTGGTGCTCTATCAGTACAGCCAGATCCGCAACTATCTGCCGACGTTTGACGTCATCGGGACGGATCCCTATCCGATTTCGGAGAAGCCAGCTCTGACGGCGTCCGTCTGGACGCGGTCCACGCAGAAGGGGACGCTCGGCTGCAAGCCGCTCTGGCAGGTGCCGCAGGCCTTCAACTGGGCGGCGTACAAGAAGACGCCGGAGGAGAAGGCCAAATTCCGTGCGCCCACCGAAGCCGAACTGCGCAGCATGTGCTGGCAGTGCATCGCGAATGGCGCGAACGGACTCGTCCTCTACTCGTATTTCGACCTGTTCAAGCAGCCGAACGGCGAGCGTGCCGAGACGCGCTGGGCGGAGTGCTGCCGCGTGGGCGCGGAAATCCAGACCCAGATCCCTGTGCTGCTCTCCATCGAAGGGGCGGGACGTCGCCTCGTGCGTACGGTCGAAACGGTCGAGCCGATCGAGTCGACGGCGGAGAATCCGATTTCGACGCGCACCTGGGTCAAAGAGGGCAAGACCTACGTGTTGGTGGTCAACGGCGGCGAGACGGCACAGGAGGTCCGCGTGTCTCTGGAAGACGGCTATTCAAAGGCGACGAACGTATTGGCCTCCAAGACCGGGACGATGGCTCTTGAACGTCCGTCGACTCTTCGGATGAACCTGGCGCCGCTGGAGCCTGCGCTGGTCTGTCTCGAACCGATTTTGAAGTGATGATGTAGAGTAAGGAGTGCGAACAATGAAGATCAACCTCAAGATGCTGACCGTGGCGGCCGTAGGACTTTCGGTTTCGATGCTGTCCGCGAAGACCTGCACGTGGATTGGCAGTTCGGGCAACTGGACTGATACGACGAAGTGGCAGGATGGCGTCGTGCCGGAAGACGGAGACGATGTCGTCTTTCTGCGTCAGGACAATGCGGGTGGCGTGATCTCGTTGGAGGGGGAGACGACGGCAAAGCTCGCCTCCCTTACGGCTGTGGCCGGAAGCGGCTGGAACATCCAGGACGGCACGCTCGCCTTGATGCCGGGCGAGCGGGTGGTCGACAACGACGTGACGGTCAAGATCCCGGCCAATCTCGCTTCGGAAGGTGCGGTCGTTCTCGTCAAGCGCGGTAGCGGTACCTTGTCGCTGTCTGGCGACAACTCCAACTCGAAGATTTCGCAGTTCGTCGTCGAAGGTGGACGTCTCATGCCGGAAAACGAGGGTGCCTATGGCCCCGTGCCCGAGACGTACAAGGCGGACGCCATCGTTCTGCGTAACGGTGCCGCGCTCGCCCATCCCGACGAGGCAGGAACGACAATGGTGGTCGGTTCGACACGGGGCATCACGCTGGACGGTTCGGGTGCGCTCTGCGCGTGTCATACGGGTACGCTACAGATCGACGCGCCGATTGTCGGCGACGGAGATCTGCTTCTGCTGCGCCAGGCCGGAGGTATCCGTCTGAATGCAAGAAATACCTACACGGGACGGACCCTTGTTGCATGCGGCGGGGACTATGCCTACAAAAACGCTCTGACCGTGCGTCTGGGCGTGGATGGCGCCTTGCCCGAGACGACGACGTTCGTCGGAACGGGGATTGCCGGACAGACCGTCGTCGCGCTCGTCTATCTCGAAGGGACGACGCAGCGGGTGGCCGCCCTTGAGACGTCGGACAATCCGCAGCTGATCTTCTACGGACCGGGCACGCTCCGCTTTGGCACGGACTCCGACGGTGCTGTCGCGCTGCAGGATGTCTTCGTTTCCGAGGGCGCGACGCTCGCCTATGCGGGATCTGGCACGATCACGCCGTCACTGAGCACGGCGGCTGGCACGACGTTTGCGCTTGAGAGCGGTACGCTGGTGGTGCCGGCGAATGACGCTCTGGGCCTGGGCACGGTCCGCCTTGCTGCGAGCCGCACGGTCACGCTCGCATCGGGTGTCACGCAGCTTCCGAACAACCTCGTGCTGGCCGGCGACGCCACGCTGTCTGCGACGGAGTCCTCGGTGACCCTGTTGGGCAGTCTCGCGGGTACGGACACAGGCACGCTCACCGTGACGGGAGCGGGCGCGGTGACATTCGGCGCGGCAGACGCCTTGCTGCGCGACATGGACGTGCCGATTGCGGGTGCGAACGTCACGCTGGACGGCTGGGTGCGCACGACGGTGGATTCGTCCGCTTACACGAAGGCAGCCTCCTGCACGCTGATTGGATCCTCTTCCGGGCTCACCGAGGGCGATGTCGTGCTGGATGGCACGGCGGCGGGTGTCGACGACATTGCACAGATTGGCGCTTCCGCGTCCGTGACGGTGCGGAACGGTGGCCGCTTCGTGATTGCCGCACAGGCGGACATGACGGCGTCCAACGCGTTCGCAATCGACGGACAGAGCAAGGTGACGATTGGCGGTTCGGCGAAAGTCGATCTCTCCGGGGCGACATTCACGGGGGGCGGCGAGCTCAATCTGGTCGGTGCGGGCGTAACGCTCGTGGGAGACTTGACGGGCATTGTACTGAATGCTTCGGAGGCTGGCGTGGTCGATGTCCCCGAAGGGCAGACGCTGACTCTGGGGGCGGCCAAGGGGGCGATTCGCAAGACTGGACATGGCACGCTCGTCATCGCGGGATCGGAGATGGACTTGTGGTGCCACCTGGTGGTCGAAGCGGGCGAAGTCCGTGCGGCCGCGGCGGCTCCCGTGCTTGCGAACGTCACCGTCAAACCGGGCGCACGCCTGGTGCTGGATGCGGACGAGCAGATCCGCAATGACAACTACGTGTTCCTCGAGGGCACGTTCGACCTCAACGGACACACGGAGACGATTCAGCGTCTCTACAATACGCCGGCGTCCGGCACGCTCCGCGAGACGCCGACGGGCCTGCTTGTCAACACGGCGGAGACGACGTCCGTGATCACGACGAAGGCGGAGGATGTCTTCCATGGCGCCATCCAGGAAGCCCCGGGCAAAATCGAGTTCCGCACGCAGGCGGCCAACACGAGCTTCTTCGGTCCGGCCGGCAGTGTCGCGCCGTCCAAGGTCGTCATCGATTCCACGGGCTGCTATTTCTCCTACACGCGGTTCCGCAACCTGCGCTTCTACTTCAAGAAGATGCGCGATCCATCGCGGGTGCCCGCGCTGGCCGATATCCAGTTCACGTATCAGGGCCGAACGCTGCCGCCGACCGCGATCCATTCGATCGCCGGCAACAGTCTCGTGTCGGGTTCCCAGTACGGGTATTTGTCTGACGGCAAGGCCAGTACGGTGTGGAAGGCGGCGGAAAAGGCCGAGAATGTGTATGTTGATGTCCAGTTCGAGGGGACATATCCCCGTGTCGATGGCTACCGTTTCGTGCCGGACGAACTGGAGAATGCGCCCGCCGACTGGGATGTCTACGCCTATCGTGCGGAAGCGTCTGGCTGGTTCCTCGTCGACAGTCGACGGGGCGAGGTGGTTGGCCCCGAGAAAATTTCGCAGACAGACTTCGCGAACAATCCAGGCAAGACCTACACGTTCAGTTACGCGGACCGTCCGCGCGAGCCGCTCGGCACAGGTACGGCGCTCGAGCTGACGAGCGGGGGCACGTACCACATGCGCGTCTCCTCGCTGGAGACGCTTGCGCTGGGCGCGCTCTCCGGCAAGGGCGACGTTCGCCTTGAGGACGGCAGTTGGATCGCTCCGGGCGATATGTCCGA
>JAUNMP010000040.1 GCA_030537465.1 bacterium | reverse complement strand
CGCCGTCAGGCGGACGGACAAGCCGTCAACGCCGAGGTTTTGCAATTACCTCCATTGAGAGTGGTCGAGTGATGGCTACAGGGGGCGACACGGGGGCGGGAATTGGCGGCGGTTGGCAGAATACTGCCGAAACCGTGTCCATTTCCGGCGGTACGGTCGTCGCAACGGCGGGGGAGAATGCGAAGGCTATTGGCGCTGGCAAGGATGCCACTGGCGGAGCCGTCGCGATCACGGGCGGAAGTGTATATACGGAGCCGATCCAGAATTCGCCGACGAATGCGGTGGGGCAGGTCCTGTCCTGCGTGACCGTACCCGGGTTGGTGCCTCATGCGGCGGTGACCGTCACGGGGTTGGGTGACTATGGCACGAATGGCATTGTCGCCGACAAGGATGGGCAGATCTATCTCTGGTTGCCGGGCACAGAGTCGAGACCGGCAATCTATCGATTCACGGCGAACGGAACGCGCTACGAGGCGACGGTGAAGGGCGCGGCGACGACGGCCGTCGTCGCGGGGCATCTGGAACCGACGGGGGTGTTCGTCGACGGAGCGGACGTGGGATTGGTCGAGTCCGGGGCGGGCTGGTCATACTCGGCCTCGGCGCATGAAATCGCGTTAACGGGCGCGGGGCCCTTCGTGGTCTCGGGCACGAATACGGCGGAAAGCCTGGAGATCGGCTCCGCGGTTGGTTCGCGGGTGAAATTCCTCGATTTCGCGTCCGGCAATCTGTCGTTGAAGGGCCCCCTTGAGATTGTGGGGGGCACGGTCGCCGCGCAGGCGGTGCGCGGCGCCGCCATCATCACGGGTGGAAGCGTGAATTGTTCCTCCTTCGAGCTGGCGCCGTCGAACGGCACGGAGCGCGTGTGGTGCGTGACGGTGACGAATCTGGTCCCGGGTTCCGTGGTGAGGCCGTCCGGCCTCACGGGCTACGGCGTCGAGGACATCGTTGCCGACGCCGCCGGCCAGATTTACCTCTGGCTGCCTGATGGCGACCGCATCTTCACCATCGACGGCCGATCCTTGCGCGCGATCGTGGACGAGGCCGACGTCTTCGCCGAGCCCGTGCCCGACGTTGTGCCCACGGGCGTGACCGTGAACGGCATTGACGCGGCGTATGGCCACGGAGCCGGATGGACCTACGCCAATCCAACGCTCACGCTCTTTGGGGAAGGTCCGTTCACGCTTTGTGGGACGAATGAACTTGGCGCGGTGCAGGTCGTCGTGCAGGCGAGTGCCACGGTGGTCGCATCGAATCTGGTGCTGACGACGGCGGCGGGGGCGCCCTGTGCCATTGAGGCGCCCTTTGCGCTGACCCTCGTCCTCGCGGGTACGAATTCCTTCGTCAGTGGAGTTTCCGCGGGCCTGGACGTGCGGGAGGGCGCCGCCGTGACGATTCAGGGAGAGGTTGGAGGAGGATTCCTGAAGGCGGTCGGCGGTGGAACATTCCCCGGCATTGGCGGCGAGTATGAAGAAGAGGGCTTGGCGACGATTTCCATTCAAAGTGGCACGGTTGTCGCGGTGGGAGCAGGTTCGGGGAAGCGGAAGGCGCCTGATATTGGCGGTGATGCATTGAGCTGTGCATATGGGTTGAACCCCTCCGTCACCATCGCGGGCGGCAGCGTCAAGGCGGAGACGATTGCGGATGATCCCGTCAATGCCGCCGGGCAGGCGGTCTGGTGCGTGACGGTGACGGATCTGGTGCCGGGTTCCGTGGTGAGGCCTTCTGGCCTCACGGGCTACGGCATTGACGGCATTGCGGCCGATGTGGAGGGGAAGATCTACCTTTGGCTGCCGGATGGCGCCCACGGATTCACGGTCGGCGGGTTCCGCTACGCGGCCACGGTGGCGGGGGCGGCGGTGACGGCCACGTGCGTGGGGCCGGCGCTCGTCTTGCCGTCTTGGCTGGAGGTGGCGTCGATCGAGGTGGCCGACGGCGTCGCCCGGCTGGGCCTCGCGACGGATCTGGCGGCCGACGATTTCGCGGCCTGGCTGGAGGGTGCCACGTTCGAGGTCGATTTCCGCGCGGAACCTACAGGCAATGTCGCCCAGACATTGATCCCCGTCCGCGAAGGAGCCGTGCTTTCGGTGACATTGCCTTCTACCGCATGGGGCTTCCTCACGGTCCGTGCGCGGTGAGGTCGTTGCACGACCGGCCCCCTCCGTCCTCCCTCTGGCCCTCCTTTCCTAGACCTTCGATCTAGAGCCTCTAGAATCTCGCGAGCCGAAAGCCGCCGCTGCGCGGTGCCGCTGGTGGCGGCGCCACTGATTGCGCTTTGTGCGCCCCGCCCGGGGTCGGTATTTGCCGGCGCGTGGGTGCGAGAGATGAGCGGGTCTAGTTGTTCTAGAGGCTCTAGTGGATCTAGAGATTCTAGCTTGTCTAGACCTCACTTTCCCCCCTTGCGCCTTCGTCTGCGAAAGTGTATAATATCTAACTCTTTTCTGCGGAGAAGAGAGACTAAACCTTTACGGAGAGCAGAATGAACACCGAACTTCTGAAGAAAGCCCATGAACGCGTCCCCTCGATTCCGGTTCTCGTGAACCTGATTTCGAAGCGTGAGAAGCAGCTCATCGCCGGCGAGAAGCCCCTGGTGAAGCCGCTCTCGTCCGACGAGGACAAGGTCGACACGGCGCTTCGTGAAGTGGCCGAGGGCAAGTTGATCAGCGAAATCGACTTCGACGCAATCGCGAAGGCCGAAGACGCGAAGACGCGTTGGCAGAAGCATGCGGCCTCCAAGTCCATTTTCGCGCTGTAAAGTTCAAGGTTCCAAGTTCCAAGTTCAAAGTTGTCGGAAATTGGCTTGTTGTCTGAACCCGGAACCTTGAACTTGGAACCTAAGAAGAAACAGATTCCCGGTGACTTTGCCGTCAACCGCCGTGCGTGGCACGATTATGCCGTACTCGACAAGATCGAGTGCGGCATTGAACTGCGCGGCACCGAAGTGAAGGTCGTTCGCCATGGCGAGGCTTCGCTGTCGGGGGCCTACGGAGCCGTCCTGGGAGGGCAGCTCTATGTCGTGGGCATGAACATTCCAGTCTACACCTTCGGCAATCGGTTCAATCACAAGCCACAGACCAATCGGCGGTTGTTGGTGCATCGAAAGCAGATCGAGGATCTTCGCCTCAAGACTGAGGCCAAGGGATTGACCCTCATTCCCCTGCGTCTCTATCTGAGCAAGGGGCGAATCAAGTTGGAGCTGGGGGTCTGTCGGGGTAAACAGCTCCACGACAAACGCGATGCGCTGAAGCAGAAGGCCCTGAAGCGGGACGTGGAGCGCGGCGACGTCTAATTGCCGCGTCTTTTTTTCACTTTAGCATTCCCGTTTTCTCCCAAATCGTGTATAATTCACGGAAACTTTATGGAGAAGTCTACACTTCTCCGGTGACCGTCTGTTTGGAAACGGTGGAGAAAGTATGAAAAAAAGCATTTTGCTGCTATTTATCGCAGCGATGGCGATGGGGGCCATCGCAGGGTCGGTGTCGTCTGAAATGGCGATCGCCGCGGCGAATGCGTGGGTTGCGAAGAATATGGCGTTCGGTACGGGTGCGCAGGCGACGGGGAAGGTCCTGACCGAGCGGGATCCTGGGGATGCCGATATCGTGCTGTGGCACCAGGTTTCGATGCAGGGCGGTGGCATGTTGGTGGTTGCTCCGGTCACGGAGATCGAGCCGGTCGTGATGGCGCTGGAGAAGGACCCTGGGGAGTTGCCTGCGGCGCACCCGCTCCGTGGCATCCTCACGGGGGATATGCGTCGACGTCTCCAATTCCTGGGCCTTTATCGGGCGGCGCCTTCCGGCGGTGCTTCGCTCCAGAGCGTGGTGCCGGCCGCCCCCGTCTCCGAAGAGGCGAGGGAGTGGGGTGAGGCCTCCAATGCGAAGTGGGCGCGTCTGACGGGGGCTTCGCTCTTGGCGGCGGAAGTCGGCCTGACGAACGTGGCCGTGGAGGTCAGTGTGGTGCCGGGGTTCGAACAGGGTGGCCCTCTCACGCATTGGAATCAAGGCAGCTATGCCGGCAAGCCGCTCTACAACCTCTACACGCCGAACAACGCCGTGTGTGGCTGTGTCGCGACGGCCTGTGCGGCGCTTGCCCAGTTCTTCGGTGCCAAGGAGGCGGCCGAGGTGACGAATCCCTGTTCCTACAACGAGGTGGTGGCGGACTACACGACGAAGCCCGGAGAGATCGACTGGTCCATTCTGCCGAAGAGCTTTGGCGGTGAGGCCGAGGATGACGACGGCGGGCTTACGGACGAGCAGCGGGACCTGATCGGCCGTGTCGCCTACAACGCGGGCGTGGGTGTGCGCTACAAGTACGATTCGGAATCCCAGCACATTGACATTGCGATGATGTGGGGCGATGACGAGTCCAGTGCATATGAACCTGGCATCGTGTCGGCGCTCAAGGACGTCTTCGGCTTCAAGAACGCGCGGTATGTCAACATCGCTGACAGTCGAAGACCGACCCAGGTCGAGTTGGAGAGGCTCGTCTATAACCAGTGCCGTGCGGGTGCGCCCGTGGGCTTGAGCATCAAGGGGCATTCCGTCGTCGCCGTGGGCTACGGCATTGACAACGAGGGGGTCGAGCGTGTGCGTGTGTTCATGGGCTGGGCCGGTTCGGGCGATGGCTGGTATGCGTTGCCGAAGATCGATACGAAGGCGACGATGACGGGTGGCACATATCTATCTGAGGTCGTGGACGGCGTGGTGACGATGATTTCCCTGGAGGATGACGACATCGTGCCGATTGTCGGGCATGTGATGAAGTCTGGGGCGGAGCTTTCCATTGAATCGCTCGGACGCACGTTCACGGCGGACGACAACGGCTATTTCGGAATCCGCGTTGGTGCGGATGCGGGGACGCTTGTCGTCTCCTGCGAGGGGAAGAACAAGCCGCTCAAGATCGGCACGATGCCCAAGGAAACCGACACCTCGTCGTCTTCGCTCTGCACGGCTCTGCCTGGCGCCTTCGAGTTCTTCCTGCTGAACTGTTCGGTGGCCACCACTCTGGAGGAGGCCAATGTGATCGCGCTCCGCGAGGGTAAGGCGATTCTGTACGTCAGCGGGTTGTTGAGCGCAAGCAATACCGTGGCGGTGAACGACCATGTCTATGAACTCGACCAGGATGAGGATTTTGGACGGCGTTTCGTGTATTTCTACACGTCGCCGGCTTCTGACGAAGGGGATGGTTCGGAGCTTTTCTACGGTGTCTGCCAGCCGGAGATCGCCAATCTGGGGGATGATCCGAACAAGCTCGCATTCGGCTTTGTCAGCAAGCGGAGCTGGGAGACGAACAACACGCACTCGGCGAACCATGAGGTCGGCGAGGGAATCATCGAGCAGATCCTCGTCACGACGCACGCCCCGAGCGAGGCCGATGCCGCGGTGGTGACCAACGAGGTGGACGCCGTGGAGGAGATCAAGGCCGCGATTCTCGAGAGTTTCGATCGCGTCGTCGCCGAGGGTGGTCGCCGCTTTGTCGAGCGCACGTCCGGCATCAAGGTCACGATCGGTGCGACGTCGACGATGGCTGAGAAGGCCATCGATCTCGTCGCGGACGTCGCGAATACGTGCGGTCTGCACGAGAACTGCTACACGAACGGTCCCTACACGTTCGTCTGCGATGCCGAAGTCACCAACGCGGCGCAGACGGTGGTCCTGGGATGCTCGGGATGGACGGCGATCAACGAGACGACCGGTGAGGAGCTGTCGGGAACGGGGACCGAGGCGGAGTTGACGTTCCAGACGAATGAGGTCTTCACGCTGACCTGGGAATTCGCGAAGACGAATGCGGTCTACATCACCGTTGAGTTCCGGGATGAGGTCAAGACGATCGACCCCGAGGCCGTGACACCTGTCAGCGGTTGGTATCCCTGCGGCGTGCCGGTTCAGTTCCAGGCAAAGGGCGAGGTTGGAAACTATGGTTTTGATTATTTCAAGGATGCCAATATCCCGGATGGGACCATTTGGCTCTCGGAGACCTCGGTGCTTGTCCCCGTCCTCCAGCCGGGCACGGTTGAGGTGAGGTACGTTAAAGGTAAGAATGGTCCCGAGGACCCCGAGCCTGTGACCGAGACCTGCGCCGTCACGGTCAAGAACTATGTCTGGGATGTCGCGACTGGGGTTGTTGCTCCGGCCGACGACCAGGTCCCGGTGACGCGCGTCTATTCGTCGGAGGATCCTGTCGAGATCGCGGATGGCGAGACGGTCGACGTACCGGCGACGATGGTCTACTTTACTCCGTCCGCGATTCAGTACACGACCGAAGACGGCGTCAAGATGGAGTACTACGGTGTACTCGTCGGCGATGACATCCTCGTGGGGGAGCCGCTTCCCGTGGAGGAGGAACTGGGGGATGCGGAGGCGGCCACGGTGATGTGGGTCTGGAAGTCCGTGAAGGACGGCGACGACCCGGATGAGCCGCCGACGGATTTCAAGATCGAGTGGGATGACGCGCTGACGGTCCTCAATGCCCAGGGCTTCTCCACCAATCTCCTCACGAAGGCCCAGGTCGAGAAGTACGGGATTAAGATTGAGGAGATTACGGTGACTGCTCCCAAGGGCTTCGTCGCGAAGCTGGCGTTTGGCGCGGACGGCGGTGTCGTCGCGACGCTGGATCTGGACGAGGAGGTCCTCCAGCCGGTCGGTCTCGATGGCGCGGCTTCTCCGCTGACGATTCTCTCGAACGGCGACGGCACGGTGACGGTGAAGGCCGACGTCGCGAATGGTGTGCGCGGGTTCTGGTACTCTCTCTATGCGGCGGACGAACTGGGCGGTGCGTGGACGGTCGTCGCGACGGGCTACAAGTCGGGAACGCCTTCGCTGCAGGCGCAGGTCGACGATGCGACGGTCACTGTCTCGATTGATGTGGAGCCGACGGATGCGAAGAAGTTCTACAAGCTGGTCGTGACGGATGTCAAACCCTAAGTCAAGTCTTAAAGTTGATTCCTCGAAACTTTTTCCCTATTGCCCCTGACAAGTAAACAATGATAAAATGAACGCGGTTCTCGGGAGAGTGCACCTCTCGGGAGTCGATAAAAACATGAGAAATTGGTTGGTACAGAGCATCGCACCGTTCGCGACGGTGGCGATGATACTCGGCTCCGCGGCCTTCAGTGGCTGCGAGAAGAAGCCTGAAGTCTATACAGCGCGGGAGAACGACCCCGTTTATCAGAAGACGCTTCAGGAGTCTCACGCGAACCAGAACAAAATCGCAAAGGTGCGTGAGAACATTGCATCGCAGATGGAGGAGCTCGTCACCCGCGCGCGCGCGGCTCTGCCCGCGGATGCGACGGACGATCAGGTGCGGACTGAACTTGAGTCGCACCCGGAGAGATATCCTGGCTGGAAGGCTCTCTCCGCGGCTCTCGTCAAGGCGAATGCGGATCTTGAGAAGCAGATGGGGAACGCACGGGCGACCGTGCGCGCAAGGATCTTGAAGGAGGCGGCGGACCGCAAGGCCGTCGCCGAAGGGCGCGCGGTGGAGAAGGCATCCCCCGCGGCGAAATGATGATTTGATTCAATGGAAGGAAGCGGCATATGAAGAACGGAAAAACGCTTGGACTTTTCGCGGCTGCGCTGACGGCGCTCGCGTGCGCGCTGCCGCGCACGGCGACGGCTGCCGGCGACGTCCGGTCAATTGAATTCTACGGAAACCCGCTCGGCGAGGTTGGCGTCGTGAGCGACCTCTCCCGACCGCTGGTCGCGGGCGACAAGGTGCAGTTCCGCATCCGTCTGGCGAACCGCGAGTGGGAGAAGACGTATGCCGACAACACCTACGTCAATCCCTGGATGCTGCGCTCGCTCGCCGGTGCCGGGTCGATTTCGAACCGCATGCCGCAGGTCGGTCTGCGTGTCAGCGGAGGTCTGCGTTACGCGGACATCGTCTCCTGGGAAAGCCCCGAGGGCGAGGCGGGTCTCTACCACACGGACCTGATCTGCCGCTATACGGTCCAGGCCGGTGACTTTGCGATGCCGCTCAAGCTTGCGAACACGAAGGGCACCGCCGCGGCGATGGATGCCGATCCCAGCCAGATCTTCGAGACCCCCGAGGCTAGCAACTACTTCCTCACGGAGAAGTCGCTGTGGGGCTTCTTCCCGAAGAATCCCGTGGACAACGTGAGCTCCAATCAGCTGGAGTTCTACTTCGGCCCGCAGAACCTTCCCTATCCCAACGCAGGTGATTTCAAGCCGGCGGAAGTCCGCGACTACAGCCTCGGAAACGCGAACATCCAGATCAAGGCCATTGACTTCGACGACACCTACGTCAGCAACGACGTGTGGCGCGCCGTGGCCGCGGGTACGACGACGACGACGCCCGCCGCGCCGCGTCTGTCAATCCCCGGTGGTGCATCTGGTTCCTATACCTACTATGTGTGGGCCAAGGATCCCGCAATCGCCGAGGTCGAAGGGGGCAAGGACTATGTGTTCGGTGATGGTGTCACGCGCAAGGTCGCGGCCGTCACGGTGACCGCCGGAAACGAGCTCGTTCCGTTCACGATCCGCGCGAAGACCGGCCAGGTCGGCAAGACCACCGAGGTCTACATGTCCGATACGCCCACGAACATCTACAACCGCGCGGGCACCCTGATCGAGAATTTCACGACGCGCACAATCTCGGTCATTGAGCCGCCGCCGCCGTCCATCACGGTCGTGTTGGATCCCGCGTCCGGCATTGTCTCGACTTCTACGAACAACTACCTTTCCGTCGCCACGCTCGACGTTGAGCTCTCCGAGCCCTGGACGCAGGATGTGACGGTTCTCCTGACCCCGTCGATGAAGTCGGGCAGCGGTGCGGAGCCGTTCACGTTCATTGGCATGTCGACCGCCATGTCCGGCGCGGAGTATTATGATGGAGAGATCAAGACGCTGACGGTCAAGGCCGGCAAAACGAAGGCCTCCGAGTCCGGCGCGATGCTCTACGTCTACGCGAACCGCGGCAACGAGGACACGGCCAAGGGTATCCGCTTTGTTCCGAGCATCGATCCGGCATCTGCGAACAAGACCGCCGCCGAGGCGTTCTTCACGGGCGAGATGACGGCCGCGACACTGCAGATCAACGCGAACAAGCCCGTGATCACGGCACCGGCCGAGGGACAGGAATACTTCAACATCCCCGCCAACACGCTCACCGACTTCACGATCTCCGTCGCTGACGCGATGTGGGATCTCCACGGCAAGACCGCGACGGACGGCAAGTACACCGTCTACATGGACTACAACGGCAGCGGAACGTACGAGGCCATTCCGGACCTCACGGCAAACGCGAGCGGCGAAATCACCTTCAAGTACCGCTACATCGTCGGCGGTCGTGACTACAATTCGAAGGTCTACGTCGTCAACCAGGATGGCATCTCATCCGGCAAGGAGAACGCGCGTGCGTTTACCGTTCACGTGAACGTCGCGAAGAAGGTCGAAGTGACCGCAGACCATGCGAAGAAGACCTACTGCGAAGGCGAGACGGCCGAGCTGACCTTCAAGTTCACGGAGGCGTTCGACTACGCGACAGATGGCTTCGTGTTCCTTGAACCCGCGGACGACGAGTCCCGCAATCTCGTGGACTGCGATGCGTTCACCTATGGTATTCCGATCTCCGTCGGCTCCACTGAGCCCGCGATGAGCGCCTACCTCACACTGAAGGACGGTTGGAAGAACTGTGCGTTCAAGTACAATGTCGTCGTTCGCGGCACGGACGATCCGATGGACGACACGAACATCATCTCCGTCTGGGGGTCCGATGGCATCACGCTCTACTCGACGAACGCCGTTCCGAGCATTCTCTCGGTGTCCATGAACAGCACTCCCGCCTACGAGAGTGGTGAGACGCTGACGGCCAGGGCGGCCGTAGGCGTGCAGAATATGTTCGAGATCTCCGCGTGGGATGAGAGCTACGACATCGACCTTGAGGACACGACGTTCGAGACGGTTGTCAAGTTCTGGGAGAACGGCGCTGTCGCGAATACCGTGACGTTGAACGGAAATCCCTACGGCCAGTCGATCCCCTACACCTTCTCCGTGGGTGGCGAGGGCGTCAAGAACAAGGTCACGGTGCACGTCTACGACAAGGACATGACGGCGGCGGAGCGTCTCGTCGTCGACAAGAATCCGTTCACGGTGTTCGTCGAGACGGCCAACGCGCCGGCAATTTCCCTCTCCCCCTATAACAACAGCATCTACTTCAAGGAGAGCGAGGCAGGGAACACAACAGGCCGTATTTATGTGGACCTCACGGTCCCGCCCACGGGACTCGGCACGGGGCACATCACCGTGCATCTCGACGTTGAGCGGGTCGGCGCGGACGATGGCAACTACACGTTGCCGATTCTGAGCAGCTATGACCTCGAATTCAAGAATAACATTACACGCCAGAGTTTCTTCCTGCAGGAGCTCGATGGTACCCCAATGGGTGCAAGCAAGGGATTCCGCATCCGTGCGAGCGTCGTTGAGACGACGCAGTCTCCGGACGCATCGAAGACTTGGGCCGAGTACTACGAACCCTGCACCGACTTCATCATCTTCGTTGAGAACGAGGATCCGGTGATTGGACCAGGCCACGCGACGACGAACGAGGTCCCAGTGGCCATCAACGTGCCGTACGCAATCACCTGGACGGCGACGGACATTGAGATCGATCAGGAAGCTCTGGAGGTCAGATGGACCTACAACGGAGCCACTGAAACGACGACCGAGGATATGAGGAATCGTACGGCAACAAAGCAGATTACCTTCTCGAGCTCGGGTTCTAAGACTGTCGTTTTGATGGTCAAGGACAAGGATGGTGGTTTCGACACGCGCGAGTATAAGTTCTATGTCGCGCCATCGAAGGTCGTCGAGATCTATCCGCGCGGCCCCGCTGCAGGTGGAATCTCCAGGTTCTCGCAGAAGTACGCGAACGCGCTTGGGCTGGGATCTGGTCGTACTTGGGCGATCGGGGCCGAGGCACCGATTGAGATCGAATCGTTTGTCCAGCGGTGGGCGTTTGCGCCGGAGGAACTCAAGACGTCCGTCTTCGCGCATGGCTATCGGCTGGGCGACGTCGATGACGGAAGTTTGGCCTTCCCGTCCGGGAGCAAGGACTTCGCGATCAGCGCGAACGGCGGGAAGTACACGTCGGGTCCTTACTACACATATACCGACGATGACGAGAAGGACAGCTTCTTCTATTGCTGGATCTGGAATCAGGCCGGTGGTGACACAGGATACGAGGGCGCCCATCTGAACGGGGTGGTCAATCCGGAAATCGGCATTGACGCGAATGGCCGTCAGGAGATCCGCCTCCCGGACTACGACGACTCCGCTGTCACCTACGACACGACCGTGCTTGAGGCGATTTTCTCGAAGGAGTTCCTGCCGACCGACAATGTCGGCGACTTGAATCAGGACGGCATTCCGGATATCTATGCCGCGAGCGTGGAATGGGCGAAGGGTACGCTCTACGCCGCTGCTGGATATGATCTGGACGGCGAGGATCCTGGCGACATCAAGAACTTCCGCGGGTTCAATGCGGACGAGGTCAAGACGACGAGTGGTGCCGAGGAGGGGGACTTCCTGCCGGCGGCGAGCGCGGCTGGTTCGTCATTGATTCCGAATGTCGTCAACTGGGCGACGGCGGGCGGTGCGTTCAACGCTTTCACGGAAATCCGCGGCTTCGATCCCAATCTTAACTATCGTATGGAGAACAACGGACTCAACCGCAACGTGCGCGGCAAGTGGATCTCAGAGCCGACCTTCTCGGATGCCGAGTGGTTGTCCATTGCTGACAAGAAGCACAATCCGGGGATCCCGGTGGAAGTCTCCTCGGTCGAGGATTTGACCGACGAGGTCAAGACGCAGATTTCTGACTGGCTGAAGGCGACTTCGAAGAGCTGGATTCCCGAGAACCGTACCGACCCGACGGTCGACGACACGGATGACGACGGCTTCCCGGATGGCTACGAATACTATTTCTGGTACAGCGCCGCCGTCGGCAAGATCAACGAGAAGGGCGAGTGGGAGCGTCTTGAGGGTTCGCGCTTCTCGATCAAGGACATCGCGACGGGCGAGAAGATCACGTCCAAGGAGATCGAAGACGCGTTCAACCCCACGGTGCAGGCCAGCGACTCGTTCAAGACGCGTGACTTCGACAACGATGGTCTCACGGATCTCGAGGAACTCGCCATGGGCACGAATCCCATCAACTGGGATACGGATGGCGATGGTCTCAGTGACTATTGGGAGATTATGAACGGCATGCATCCGATCAGCGCGGCTGATGGTGCCACGATGAACGCGGATGGCGACTTCATGGCCCGCTGGGATTCCAGCAAGACCTATGCTGTTCTCGATGTCGAGGGCCTTGGCCTGATCGCCATCCCGGATAATGGCGCCGACGTCCTCACGATGGAGGGCGACAAGGCGACGTTCACGGAAGAGGCTCTCGCGAATGGCGTCATCGCCATCAAGGTCTTCCGCTATTGTAGCGCGGATAAGAACGTCTTCGTGCCGAAGTCGAGAGGCGAAGAGGTCACGAATACAGTCGAGTTCCCCGGGCAGAAGAAGTACGCGAAGCCTTTGACCGCGCTGGTCTGGGAGCTCGGGGAGGACGCGACGAATGCGATGCCCGTTTTGGTCAAGCAGCAGGTCACGCTGATCCATGACCAGGTGAGGGCGGAGTTCGGTTTTGACCCCCGCACGGCCTGGTACAGGACCGACAACGGATACGTGAGTGCGCGTTGGGAATCCTCGAAGGACCGCTTCCTGGGCGATGCGGGCGTGGCGACAAACACGGTTGCGTACACGGCGTTGGACGAGTATCTCTTGCTCAAGTACCGCTACGAGACGACGCCGAAGCTGAAGAACGCGGCTAATGGCGGCAAGGAGTGGTCTATTGCCGACGACGAGGCGCGTTGGAGCGGCAGGAAGTTCGCCGACGTGCTCCAGCAGGGCACGACGCTGCCGAATCTGCCCTTCGAGAAGCTGACGTGGGCGCTCGACGTGATGGGTGACGAGCCGCAGTGGGTGACCGACGTGACGGGCGAGAAGAAGTTCGTGAGCGAGATCCACGGCGCCGACACGGACGTGGATGGTGTGCCGGATGGCTGGGAACTCTACGTGGCCCGCAATCCAAACAACAACAAGGCAGAAGACACCAAGGACACCGACAGCGACAAGCTTGGTCTTCCCGCCGAATACGCGGGTACGGATGCGTGCAACGCGTATACTGTCTATCGCAAGAACGGTGACGAGAAGACCGACGCGAATGGAGCCACGATTGGCGAAGCCCTTGATCCGGACGTGTGGACGGTCGTCGAGGAGAAGTCCGTGATGTCGATTGCCAAGAATCATCCTGGAAGAACTTCGGGCTGGTACAACAAGTTCTTCCCGACGGATCCTGATAATCCTGACACGGATGGTGACAGCATCGGTGATGCTGCGGAAGGCGGAACGTGGAAGATGACGTTCATCTACGGCAACGGCTCTCTCGGTACGGATGTGTCGGGTACCGTCCAGATTCATGACTATACCTTCATCTATGGCACTGACAACAACAAGCCTGCCATGGACGATGGTTCCGTTTGCATTCGCGGCGGTGGTCTGAATCCGTGCACGGTCGATACGGATGGCGATTGTCTGCCGGACCCGTGGGAACAGCGTTATGCCGGTGTCGTGTTCAACACGAACGCGGAGCCGGCCGACGGCCCGAAGATTCCAGCGGGTGCTCTGGCGCTGATTCGTCGTGCCGATGGATTTTCCACGACGGGTAAGGTGGAATGCGCCGGATATTACATCACGGCTGGTATGGATGGTACATTCGGCTTCAAGCACGACAAGCAGACGGGTGACGCGTATTCGAACCCGCTCTTCAGGGACCCGATTACGGGAACAACGCGCGACTTCGATTTCGACCATGATGGTCTCGAGAACTATCAGGAATACCTGGTCCAGTCGCTCCGTCATCTCCGCTGGGACGACAGCCAGACGCCGCTGATGGGCCAGTTCATGCCGTCCGGCTCGGCGAACTCGCGCCAGTTCTTCGGTTTCCTGCCGATGAACATCGTGGATGGGGACGCTTTCCTGGTTGCCGCCAAGGAGGCTGGATTCCCGGCTGCTGGTTGGGACTTCCGCAAGCTGGGCTATTTCGCCCGTCCGCCGCACGAATGGGACAAGGTCGCTTGTGACCTTTGGGAGCAGGGTTACAGCAACTATGACGAGTATGGTTATCGCGTGATGCTCCGCCCGAGTGTTGAATTTGGCTCCAAGTCGTACATGGGCGACTACTGCACGACCGATCCTCGCAACTGGGACTCCGATGGCGATGGCATGGACGATTACTATGAGCTCTTCCATGGACTCAACCCGCTGCTGGGTGACGTCAAGGGAGGCTCCATTCAGAATGACCTGATCGCGGTGGCCTATAGCCTGAGCGTTGATGGTGCGCCGTTCTGCCACTGGTACAACGCCTGGACGGGTTACCCGAAGATGTCCATGCCTGATGGTCTCTATGACGCCATGAAGTATCCGTGGATGATGGGTACGCCTGGCTGCGACGCCGATGGCGATGGTCTCAACAACTACGAGGAGACGCTGTACGCCAACATCACGAGCCCGCAGCCGTCTCATACGGACCCGACCCCGTTGTGGATGACGGACTCCTCGTCGCTGAACAAGGCGAGCTACGTGTCGCAGTACTATCTGGCAGACTGCGACAACGGCGAGAAGAACGATTTCCGCGGCTACCCGTGGGGTGCTGAAGATGCCTTCATGTTCGCCTTCGAGGAGAACGAAGGCTATGACACCGACCACGACGGCATCAGCGACTCCGAGGAGAAGAAGATGACGTCGACGGTGCTCTCCGATCCGCTCGACTATACGGACCCGGATCGTCGTCAGGGACTTTATTTCCCGGGTGAGAACTCTGCAGCGGTTTCCTACGCGTGCGCACCGGGCAACCTTGCGTCCGTCGGTTTCGACGCGCTCCGTCAGTTCACGGTCGAGGCCTGGATCCGTCCGGAGGTCGTGATGGCCGGTCACGACCAGGTGATCGTCGAGCGGGCCGTCAACTACAACGAGAACTCGCTCTCGAACAATGTCGCGAAGATTCGTGCGAACTTCCGTCTCGGCATCCGCGAGGATGGTTACCTCTACGGTATGTTCGACACGTCGGATGCGGTTGAGACCGCGACGCCGGGTAGCAGCGCGACAGTCCTCGGCAAGATTCCCGCCGAGAACGAGTGGGTGCATGTGGCGATGACCTTCGACGGAGCGAAGCTCTGTCTGTATCTGGACGGACACAAGGTCGACACTCTGCCGACGACGCTTGTTCCCGCCAATGGCATCACAGGCGTCAGTCAGCGTCCGATGATCGACGATCCGAACGACAGCGGCGACCGTGGCTTCCCGACGAGCTCGTCGTATGCTGTGGAGCCCCTGTGCGCGATTGTGCTGGGCGCCCGCGCGCTGGATGCGAAGGCAGTCGCTCTCTCGGGTGAGACGACATGGGACAGCTACGACTCCTTCTACAAGGGCTACGTGGACGAAGTTCGCATCTGGGACGGTGCGCAGTCCGCCGGCGACATTCTCAACAACTACAAGAAGCGTCTCTCGGTCGCGGAGGCGAAGGCGCTCCGCGAGGAGGTCTACACGGCCTGGAATGAAGGCAAGAACCGGAACGACAACGATGCGTTCGGTCTGCTGCCGGTTGAACTCGTCTACCACTACAACTTCCAGACCCTTCCGGGTGCGGTTGATCCTGCGGACGTGATGTGGGAGCCCTCGGGCTTCACGCAGAAGGTTCTGGATCAGGTTCGCGTGAACGGTGAGGAAGTTCCCGGCGATCTGTACTGCGGCTGGTGGAAGTCCCTGCCAGTCCACAGCACGGTCTACGCGAACTACCGCTGGGTGCCGTGGGTGCCGAACATGATCGCCCATCTGCCGGGCCTTGATGGCTCGACCGTTGATTCCATGTTCTGGTCGGAGCGCTACGCGGGCATGTGCCTCCCCACGGAGGCGATTGCGAATGATTCCGCGAAAATCGGTCGCTTCCTCTTCCCGAACACGATGAACCCGTACGGGTTCTTCCATAACAGTCAGGGTCGCGACTCCACTTTTGTGTGGAACCGGCTCGTCTGTGCGGAGAAGACGGGTGTGGCGGCGTTCGCCGATATTGTCAACCGTCGTAAGTTCGACAATCTTCGTACCTCGCTGGGTTCGACGGATCTCCTGCCGCTGGGCGGCGCGTTCGCCAAGCGCTGCGAGGTGATGTGGGATGGCCGCGGTGCTGCCGACGCGTGGACCTACACGGGCGACGACCTCGACGGCAATGGCATCTCCGATTGGTGGCAGGAACTGGCGATCGCCAACTACGGCGCGCCGGAGGACTTCACCTGGGAGACGATGGTCGAGCGTGACGGCGTCCTGATGACGGCGCGCGAGGCCTATCTGCGCGATCTGGCGGCGGGTCTGCTGCCGTTCCAGACAGAGGGGACGCCGGAGTACGTGAACAAGACCGACCGCGACAACGATGGTTTGCCGGATTGGTGGGAGGATCTCTATGGCCTCTTCACCGCGGATGGCGAAGCCGACAGCGACAACGACGGTCTCTCCAACTACGCGGAGTATCTGATCGCCGAGTGCTTCTCGAGCTATGACTTCCCGCGCGTGAAGCCGACTCAGGAGCGCACGTTCGCGTCCGACGGCCAGGTGGTGCCCGACTACTTCCTGAAGGTGGGCAAGCTCTACCTGGGCGAGATGTTCGCCGACCACGATCTCTGCGAGGACGCCTGGGAGAGCTCGTATTCCACGGCGGTTATGCCGGGGTCGGGCACGCTGTTCGCCTCCCGTTATGTCTCGGATGCTTGGGCCGACTACGATGATGACGGCTGGAGCAACTGGGCGGAGTGCCGCGCGGCGAAGGATCCGAGCACCATCGCCTATCTGGGCCTGGACAAGTTGACGGTCAACGAGTTCCCCGTGCCGACGATTCAGACCAAGCTCGTCTACAACGGCGACAACCCGTCGGCCTCGACGGCCCCCGTGGTGGTCAAGGCCTGGCGCCAGGGCGATTCCAATTCCAAGCCTGATGCGGTCTGGAGCATCGCCGTGGGTAGTTCCGAGGGCAGCGAGAGCGGGACGGAGGCTCTTGAGAACTCCAGGAAGCAGAAGATGCTGGGTACGAATCCCAAGCAGCAGTACCAGATGTACCTGGGCCCGGGCTCGGTGATTCCGGGTCAGGTGAGGGTGGCCTTCAAGGATCTCGCCATGTCGGTGGGAACGGGCGATGAGCAGACGTATGTCGAATCTGATTGGGAAGAGCTCGTCATCGACCGGCCGAACGTGTCCGACAACTCGAAGGGCGATCTGCTCTTCACGCTTGACGCGAACTCCGCGAGCAAGGTCGTCGGTAGCATCGACTATGTGACGGGTCGCGCGCTGATCGACTTCTCGAAGATGGCGGAGGATACGACAATCGTCAAGTCGGAGCGAGAGGGCAACATCTATGTCACCCACACGTACTTGATGCACTTCGAATCCTGCTCCATCCTGGTGAAGTGGAATAGCATGCTGCCGAAACAGGGATTCCCGATGACGCTCTATCTGACTGATCCGGAGGATGTGTCGTCCAAGCATGCTTCCCGTGGCCGTCTCCGCGAAGGCAAGACGATCTTCGAGGCCTTCCTCGATGTCGATGGCGATGGCGAGTGGAGCGCGGGTGAGCCCTATGGCGTCGCGACGGATGTCGACGTGGGCTGGTCCGGCACGGCTGCGACCATCGAGCTCACTGACACGGCGCCGCAGATGTTCCGCATCAACATGCGTGCTGCGGTGCAGGCCAACTCCTTCGAGGCGCAGAAGACGTTGACGGATCGTGGTGTCAAGAGCTCGATCTCGGCGAACTCCAACTTGTCCATTACGGATGAGGCGCTGGGTGAGGACATGCCGGCTGACTACGAGACTGGCACACGGATTCGCGTGCTGCGCGCGGCAGTCAACAACGTGAGTTCGCGCAAGACCAGCACGGCGACGTCCTATGCGCACGCCCAGGTGCTTGATTCGACGAACAACTTGGTGGTGAACCCGACCTTCGGCGAACGCGATCTCCTCAAGACCGGTGCACTGGATCTCGACTGGGGCGGCCTCGTCAGCGTCTCGTCCTCGCTGGGCGTGAACTACGCAGCGCTCACCAGCGCGGTCTACCGCGTGGTGCTGGGAGACGGCAGTGTCTCGCCGCTCGAGCCGACGAACAACAACAACCTGGCCACGGCTTTTGTGAATACGTTTGAGACAGGGGCTGCCGGCTACCAGTCGCCGTGCGTGCCCGTCTCGCCCAAGGGAACCGTCTATTCGGCCCAGCCGACCTTCCGCTGGACGCACGCGAATCGGATCCACAAGGACTATCCGGCGTTCCGCCTCCGCGTGTGGAACGGGTCGACGGTGGTCTACGATTCGGGCAACCGCCGTGCGCCGGCGCGCGATGCGAACGGCGTCTACTCCTGGACGGCGCCGATCTCCGTCGACATGACGACCCCGAACGGCGTGGTGTTCGCGAACACGAACAACTACACCTGGTCGGTCTCCATGCTCGACGCGAAGTTCACGACGCCGAACACGACCGAGACGCGGCAGGGGTTCCGTGTCGAGGCCTCGGGCCAGATCGGCACGATCAGCGACTACGGCACGTTGACGGCGAATATTCGCTACTTCGGTCCCGGCAAGGTGTCGGCGGATGCCAAGACGCTCAAGGGCATGATCCACGTCCAGGCGTTCACCTCGCCCGACTTCACGGGTGAGCCGGTTGGCGAGGCCCGTGTGGCCGACATCACGGATCTGGCGACGACCGAAGGCGTTGGCTGCAAGGCGGTCATCAGGGGCCTCCCGGCTGGCACGTACTACGTGCGGGCGTACATAGACTCCGACGGTGATTACGTGCTCTCGAAGTGGGAGACGTGGGGCTATGGCTGCTATGTGGGCGACCCGAATGCCGCGGCGATCAAGGTCAATCGTGGTGGCGTCGTGGCTGCCGGTGACGCTTCGACCTACTGCTACACGCCTAAGGCGTACGTCGTGGCAAAGGGCGCCGAGGTTCCTAACGCCGAGATCTTCCTTGAGGACATGGACATCGACAACGATGGCCTCCCGGATGTCTGGGAATATGATACGCAGGGTTCGACGGACAAGTTGAGCTCGCCGACCGGTGACTCGTTCTTCACGCGCGTCAACCCCGAACTGGTCGCCAAGGTCAACGCCTATGTCAACTTCGCGAATGGCGGTCTGCAGGTCGGTGGGGCCAACGCCCTCGCCTCGATGACGCTCTGGAGCGCGTTGATGAAGGGCGATTCCGCGACGGTTGCGGCGGCGGCGGATCTCTTCTCCGATGTGTCGGCACCGACCTTCAAGGACAAGACGGTGGTCCGCATTGATGCGTTCTCGCTTGAGGGCGGCCTCACAATCGCCGTGGGCTCGGAGGTCACCGGAGTGGGCAATGAGCTGGTTCTTGTCTCCAAGACGGCGAAGGTCGGCGTCTACCTCGTCGCCTCCACGACGCCCGGCTTCGAATCCGCCGAGACCGTGAAGCTCACCGATCTCGCGATTGAGGCGAACAAGACGACGAAGCTGGATGTCACGGCCGCGGACGTTAAGGCCGCGCTCAAGGCAAACGCCCTTGAGAACGCGCTGTTCATCAAGGTCAAGCTCGTTGAGGAATGATTGGCTCGCGTGCGCACGGTCCGAACGGGTCGTGCGCACGACTCGCGAACGAGTGTGTGTTTCGTCGGTAATCAAATACAGAGTTCAGGATGAAAAAGAAGACTTCAGCGGTCACAAAGGTTCTCGTCGTCAACTGCGGCTCGTCGTCGCTCAAGTTCCAGCTCTTCGACATGAAGGGCGAGCAGATGCTCTGCAAGGGGCTTGTCGAGCGCATTGGCATTGCCGGTTCGCGTCTCGTCTATACGAAGACTGGATGCGAGAAGATTGTTCGCGAAGTGCCGATGAAGAATCATGTCGAGGCGATTGCCCAGGTCATGGCCGTGCTGACGGATGAGAAGGTCGGCGTGATCAAGTCCCTCACCGAGCTTGACGCCATTGGGCACCGTGTGGTTCATGGCGGTGACAAGTTCTCGGCCCCTGCGCAGATCAACGCGGCCGCGAAGAAGCTGATCGAGAAGTGCGTGCCGCTTGCGCCGTTGCATAACCCCGCCAATCTCCAGGGTATCGAGGCCTGCGAGAAGGCCGCCAAGGGCGTCCCGAACGTGGGCGTCTTCGACACCGCGTTCCACCAGACGATGCCCGGTTGCGCGTATGAGTACGCGCTTCCGCGCAAGATCACGCGGAAGTACGGTCTGCGCAAGTATGGTTTCCATGGCACATCGCACAAGTTCCTGACGCAGGCCGCCGCCGCCTGGCTCAAGAAGCCCCTGAAGAAGGTCAATCTCGTGACCTGCCATCTCGGCAACGGCTCCTCCATCGCCGCCGTCAAGAACGGTGAGTGCATCGACACGACGATGGGCCTGACCCCGTTGGATGGTTTGATCATGGGGACGCGCTGTGGGCGTGTTGACCCAGGCGTCATTTTCTTCCTCGCAAAACAGGGCATGACAATCGAGCAGATTGACAAGCTCCTGAACAAGGAGTCCGGCTTCCAGGGGCTCGCGGGTGCCCAGGGCGGCGACAGCCGCGACGTTGTCGCAAAGGCTGAGGCCGGTGATCTCGATGCGATTGAAGCGCTGGAGGCGTTCGGCCATCGTGCGGCAATCTACGTCGGCGGTTACAATACGCTCGTCGGCGGTGCGGATGCGATTGTCATGGCGGGTGGCATTGGCGAGAACGCGGCCGAACTGCGCGAGCAGATTGTCAAGCGTCTGGGGGCTCTCGGCGTCAAGCTCGACAAGAAGGCCAACATGAAGGTTCGTTTCGGCGCGAGCGGTGTCATTTCCACGAAGGACTCCAAGATTCCTGTTGTCGTGATTCCGACGAACGAGGAGTTGATGATTGCCCGCGAGACGGTTGCGGTTCTTTCAAAGTAAAGAATCAGTCTGAAAAGTTCTAGTTCTAAGATTAAGGTTGGAAATCTGAGATGAACGCGATTAAGTCGATTATCGAGAAAGCATCGAAGCTCAATGGCACGGTGGTTCTGCCGGAAGGTATGGACGCGCGCGTAATTACGGCGGCCTGCAGCTGCGTGGATCGGAAAATCTGTACGCCCATCGTGCTCGGTACGCCGCAGGAAATCGCCGAAGCCGAGGCGAAGGCGGGGCTTTCCCTCGCCGAGCGCGGCATCAAGACCATTGACTACACGCAGGGTGACGCGGAGCTCGAAGCTGCCTACCTTGAGGCCTGGAATGCCAAGGAGAGCCGCAAGCCTGTGGAGAAACAGAAGATCATCGACCTCGCGATGGCGCAGAAGACGCTTCGCACGAAGCGCATCTACTTTGGCGGCATGATGGTCAAGCTTGGCCGCGTTGACGGGCTTGTGGCAGGTTCGATCGCCTCTACGGGCGATATGCTTCGCGCGGCGTTCCATACCCTGGGCACGCAGAAGGGCGTGAAGACGGCTTCCAGCTGCTTCATCATGGACCTTCGCGAGCCGACGGCGAGCGGCGACAGCGTACTCGCGTTTGGCGACTGCGCCGTGATTCCCAACCCCACGGCCGAGCAGCTGGTGGACATCGGCCTTTCGAGCGCCCAGACCTACCGCGACCTGACGGGCAACGAGCCGCGCGTGGCCTTCCTGAGCTTCTCCACCAAGGGGTCCGCCGCCGGCGAACTCGTCGAGAAGGTGCAGAAGGCGGTCGAGCTCGCGAAGCCGGTTTTCGCCGAGAAGGGCATCAAGATGGATGGCGAGATGCAGTTCGACGCGGCGATCGTGCCGTCCGTCGGCCAGCTCAAGAATCCCGGCGGCGAGATTCAGGGTAACGCGAATGTCTTCGTTTTCCCCGACCTGCAGGCTGGCAACATCGGCTACAAGATTGCGCAGCGCCTAGGGGGCGCCACGGCGATCGGACCCAATCTCCAGGGTCTTGCGAAGGCGATGAACGATCTCAGTCGGGGCTGCAGCGCCGAGGACATCGTTGGCACCATCTGCGTGACGTTGCTCCAGAGCACAACCAAGTAAAGCAAGTCCTGGCTGCTGAGCTCTGAATGACCGCTGCCGAACAGATTGCGCGTGCGCGGGAGGTCTTCGATGTCGAAATCGAGGGCCTTCGTCGTACCCGTGAGTCGCTGGGCGATTCTTTCTCTCGGACCATTGGGCTGATGCTCGAATGTGTTGAAGCGGGGGGGAAGGTTGTCGTCACGGGCGTTGGCAAGAGCCTGCATGTCGCCGAGAAGACAAGTGCGATTCTCGCGTCAACCGGCACCTGTTCGGTTGTTCTCAACCCCGTGCAGGCAATGCATGGTGATTTGGGCATGACGGGGCCGAAAGATCTCCTGCTCGCGTTGAGCTTCTCCGGGGAGAGTGAAGAACTGATTCGTCTGGTGCCGGCGATTCGTCGGCACGGGCTGAAGGTTGTCGCCCTGACTGGAGGCGTCGATTCCACTCTCGCCAAGCTCTCGGACGTCGTTCTCGAGATTCCCTGTGGCGCCGAGGCCTGTCCCTTTGGCATGGCCCCCACCACGTCGACAACTGCGACGATGGCGATGGGAGATGCTCTCGCCATGGTGATGCTCGAGGCACGGAGCTTTGACAAGGAGAGCTACGCGCTGAATCATCCGGCGGGGGCGATTGGCCGTGCCCTGGTGATGAAGGTGACCGATGTGATGCGCACGGGGGATCGCGTGGCGTCCGTCTCTCCCGAGACCACGGTTCTTGATACGCTTCTCGCGATGACGAAGGCTCAGGCCGGCAGCGCGGTCGTGGTTGATGCCGAGGGGCGGCTAGTTGGGATTTTCACCGACGGCGACTTTAGGCGTCATGTCAGTGAGGGGCGCGATGTCCTCGCTGATGCGGTTTCCGAGCATATGACGCGTAAGCCGCTTTTCATCGGTGGCGATGCGTACGCGGTGGATCTGCTCCGCGTGTTTGAATCGCGTCGAATCGATGATCTTCCGGTGTGCGACACGGCGGGGCGGTTGCTGGGTGTGGTCGACATTCAGGATTTGCCCAAGATGAAGGTTTTGTGATAAACTGTTGACGAAAAAAATAAGGAGACAAGACATGCATTTCAGATCATTCATTTGTATCGCCCTTGCGTTGGCCTGCGCGTTTTCGGTTTCCGCACAGTCGAAGCGGAGAGGGCCAGTGGGTGCTGACGGTGGCGCCACGGTCGCCAAGGGCCGTGATGCCTACGTGACCATCGACGCGCCCGCGCGTCCTGGCGGCACATGCCTCGCCAGCGCTCCGAACCTTCAGGCGAACGGTAAGCTCATGCCCCCGATCGGCGGTAAGCCGCGCCAGTGGATTGTCCTCGAGGCGAAGTACACGACGATGGCGAAGTGGCAGGATGAGCTGACCTTTTCCTGGCATGTGCTTCTCGACTCGACGAAGGCGAAGGAGAAGGATCCCAAGAACATGCCCGCGCAGTATTCCTACTACAACACGCAGGTGCGCTACGTCGACATCAAGAAGGGTAGCCATATGGCGAGCGTATGTCTCCCCCCCTCCGTGCTCGAGCGTTTCGGCGAACCCTGCACGGTTACGCTCATCATCACCAACAAGGAAGGGGATGAACTGGCGTTTCACACCGAGAATATGAGCGGCGACGTCAATCAGGCCGGAGAGAAGTGGTGGGAGAACGACAAGTTCATGAACTGGCAGAAGAAGATCAAGGGCGAGCTCAAGCCCATGCTCGAGCGTCGTCAGGGTCTTGTCGACCGTTCCAAGACGCCGTTCTATCTCGTGAATAATGCGGACTACGAGCTTGTTCAGCAGTAAGGTTCACCATGTCTAAAATCCTGACTCTCAACATTGGCGCGTCAAAGGCGCTCCTCGCCGAATACGCGGTGAGCGGAAAGGGCCTGACGTTGACCGCCTACGGCAGTGGCGAGCTGCCGGCCTTCGATGTCAATGATCCTGGTTCCCTGGCGGCTGCACTGCCTGCGGTTCTCCACCAGATCATGCGCGAAAAGGGCATCAAATCGGCTCCGCTCGTCGTCTCTCTGGGCGGACAGATGGTGTTTCCGCGTTTTGCCAAATTCCCGCCCCTCGGCGACAAGGAGAAGCTTGAGCAGCTCGTCCGCTACGAGATCGAGCAGAATGTGCCGTTCCCCGTCGACGAGATCGTGAGCGATTACCAGTTCGTCGGCGAGGCCGCCGACGGCGACAAGGCGGCGATGATCGTCGCGGCCAAGTTGGATGCCGTGCGCGCCGTCACGGATGCCGTGCGCGCCGCCGGGCTCAAGCCCGTGAAGGTCGACGTCTCGCCGATTGCCATTTGCAATGCGCTGAAATTCTCCAATCCCGGCGTCATGGGATGTTCGGTGGTGTTGGACATCGGCTCGAAGTCGACAAATCTGATCATTCTCGAAGACGAGAAGATCTACAATCGCTCCATCAATGTTGCCGGAAATCTCATCACGAAGGAGATTGCGCAGGCGCTGGGCTGTTCCTATGAGGAGGCAGAGCAGCTCAAGCTTGAGCGTGGCTATGTCGCGCTCGGAGGCGTGACAGAAGATGAGGACGAGGTCACGGACCGCATTTCGAAGGTCATCCGCACGGTGCTCACGCGTCTGCACGCGGAGATTTCGCGTTCGGTCAACTTCTATCGGTCCCAGCAGGGCGGCAGCCCCCCGAGCCGTCTCTACCTTACGGGTGGCAGCGCGCGTCTTCCCCAGCTGGACCAGTTCTTCATGGAGTCGCTCCAGGTTGATGTCGAGTTTCTGAATCCGTTCGGGAAAATCGCCTTCGGCCCGAAGATCGACATGGCCGCGCTGGAGGGCGATGCCTTCGCGCTGACCGAGAGCGTCGGTCTCGCGCTGCGTGGAACGGATTCCGCGTGGATCTCCATCAATTTGATGCCGCCGGAACTCGTCGAGGCGGAACGCGCGATGAAGCGCATCCCCTTCGTTGTCGCGGGTGGCGTCGCCGTGCTGGCGGCTCTGGGTCTGGTGTGGTTCGCCGAAAGCCAGGCGGCCTCGTCCGTCCAGGAGCAGCTGGAGGCGGTCAACGCGCTCAGTTCGCAGAAGAAGCTCGATTTCTACAAGGGTGAAATCGCCAAGGAGCAGAAGGCTGTGGCTGCCGAGGCGGAGAAGTGCGACGAGTTCCAGCAGATGTTGTGGGCGCGCTCGGCCGCGCTGCAGCGTGTCCGTGCGGTGCGCGAAAGCCTCATTCCCGGCATGTGGATCACCGACTGGACGGCGCTTCCGCCGCCGAAGGACAACCCGGAGGGGCATGAGGGCGTGCGCGTGACGATTCGCGGTTGGCGCGATTCGATGACGAAGGCGGAGGCCGACTGGGCGACGAGGAACGGTGGCAAGCGGTCAACGGCTGCCGAAATCGTAATGGAGTCCCTGAAGGGACGTCCCGTCTTCATCGCCGAGTCGATCAAGGTCGTGGCGCAGAAGGAAGTGAAGGAATGTCTGACGGAGTTCGCGATTCAGCTGGAGCTGGCACCCGCTCCGTCTGTCGAGTCCGAGCCGAAGGCCGCCAAAGGAAAGGCTGGTAAGAGGAAATGAGTCTCTCAAAGCAGCAGATGCTCGGGGCAATCGGCGCAGGCGTGTTTGTTCTGTGCGCAGGCGGTCTTGGTTTTGGCGTCTATATGGCGTGGGATGGTCGTTGCGAGGCCGAAGAGGAGCTCGAGTCCGTCTCCGGGAAGTTCAAGGGACACTATTCCGCCCCGGTCTTTCCGTCGAAGGCGTCGCTTGATTCCGTCAAATCGAATCTGACCAGCTACACGACGTGGTACGAGACGGCTGCGACGTTGGCGGCTCGGGGAGACCGTCAGTTCGCGGACGAGACGCCGCCGATTTTCAAGCAGCGGTTGCAGGGCGAGGTTCGTCGTATGCTCGCGCTGGAGGGGGGCGTCGAGGGCCGAATCGCGGATCCAGGGTTCCTGTTTGGATTCGAGCAGTACCTGGGCGAGGGAGGGGTGTTGCCGAAGAGCGAGGATGTACCCCGTCTGGCCGTGCAACTTGATACGATCGCGACGGTTGTCGACATTTTCGCCGAAGCGGGGATTCTCGAGCTGAAGGCCGTCAAGCGCATCGAGGAGAAGGCGAAGTCCGACGAGGATGAGGAACCGCGTGCCAAGAAGGGGAAGAAGGGTTCGGGCGAGGCTCCACAGGAGACTTGCCTCAAGTATGCGTTCGAGTTCTCGACGCGTCCCGCGGCTTTGGTCGCCTCGCTCAATCGCCTGACGTCCATCGATCGGTTCATGACGGTGAAGAATCTCTCCTTCCGTCAGACGGCCGACATCATCGTCGAGCATCTGAACGCGGCGGAGAACGCCGAGAGCCAGAAGGCCTCCGGCAAGGCTGCCTCGGGTGGCAGACGAGGGCGCCGCGGTGGTTCGTCCGCCGAGTCGTCGAAAGCCGTCGAGGTTGATCCCCTGGTGGTCGACCCCGAGTTGGATGCCCCGATTCTCGTGAGCTTCACGCTCGAGGTTCGCGATTTCGGTCGTGCGAAGACGGTGGAGGCTTCCGCGGGTGAGAAGTCCGCCGAGGGGGCCGCAGAACAGAAGGCCGACGAAACGAAGCCGGTGGAAAAGAAGGGGGATAGGTAATGGGTGCCTCCAAGCAGAATTTCTTTCAGGCGCATTGGGACTGGCTGGTTGCCCTTGGGGGGGTGCTGGCCTTGGTCGGCGCTGGTGCGATGTTCGCGATGACGATGGGCGGAACGGAGGACGCAACTTCCTACACGGGGTCCTTGAATGCGATGCGCCCCGCGCACGAGGGCGTTCCGGCCGCGGACCTGACGGTGCTCGAGAAGTCTCTCCGCGGCGCGAAGTCGCCTGCGCAGCTCTCTGCCGTCGACGCGAAGAAGGCGAGCTTTCTCGCGAGCGAGCGTCGGGTGCTGTGTCGGCAGGGCGATTCCGAGTCGAAGAAGAAGGCCTGTGGTCGGCCGATTCCCTCCGCGTGCGAGGTCTGTCCATTCTGCGGTGCGAAGCAGGTCGTCGTGAAGGTCGAGGTCGATACCGATCATGATGGCATGCCGAATGACTGGGAAAAGAAATATGGTCTGAATCCCAATGATCCAAGTGATGCCGCGAAGGATGCGGATGGTGATGGGTTCACCAATCTGGAGGAATTCACGGCGGGGACAGATCCGAAGAACAAAATGTCCCATCCGGATTATCTGGATTCCATTTCCGTGGCTGGCGGCCTGAAGCAGACATCTCTCCCGTTCTACTTCAACAACGCGACGCCGATTCCCGGTGGCCATCGCTTCACGTTCCAGCGTATTGGGATGAAGGGTTTTGACGCCAAGGTCTCCGCGAAGATGAATGAGGAAGTCGTGAGTCCAGACCGGAAGTCCTGGAAGAGCGGGTGGAAGGTCACGAAGTATGAGCAGAAGACCGAGCAGCGTCAGATTGCCGGGTCGAAGTTGAAGCGTCCTGTTGATGTCTCGACGGTTGACATTGAGCGAATCACCGATGGAAAGAAGATGACCATCCGCGTGGGTGAGCGCAATGTCTCGATCGAGTCCCAGGCGGAGTTGCAGTATACGCGCGGCGAGGGGAAGAAGTTCGTTGTCGCTGTTGGCACGGAGTTTGAGCTGAATGGTATGAAGTACCGTGTTGTCAAGCTCGGCGGGAACGAAAATGGAGGGGAAGTGACCATTCTCGACCTCCAGACAAAAAAAGAAAAAACTGTGCGTTGAGACTTGATTCCCCAGCCCGAATGGGGTATCATTTACAAACTTTTAAGGAGCATTCTCGATGAGAGCTAAAAAAACATTTGCCGCACTGAGCGCTGCCTGCTTTTCGCTTGTGGTAGCCACGAGTGTTGTCGCACAGGATGACCTCAATGACCTTCTTGATCTTGACGCCAAGCCAGCCGCGAAGAAAGCGGCACCGGCGCCAGCCGAGGAGAAGCCGGCTACAGATGTGACGGATGTGAAGGAGGCTGAGAAGCCTGCGGAAGCCGCCAAGCCCGCCGTCGAGAAGCCCGCCGAGGAGGAGGCGAAGCCTGCTGTCGCCGAGGCGAAGCCCGCTGAGGAGCCCGCGGCCGAGAAGCCCGCCGAAGAGGAGGCGAAGCCTGCTGTCGCCGAGGCGAAGCCCGCTGAGGAGCCCGCGGCCGAGAAGCCCGCTGAAAAACCTGCAGTTGAGAAGCTTGCCGAAGAGACGAAGCCCGCTGTTGCCGAGGCGAAGCCCGTTGAAGAACCCGCGCATCCTGAAGCGGCGCTCATCAGTGATTTGGTTGCAACGGAAACGCTGCGCCGCCAGGCGCTGGATGCCCAGGCCGGCAAGGAGCTGGGTGTCGCGCGTGCGGCGATGGAGGCCCGTGACTGGGAGACTGCCTACAAGCAGTATCGCCTTGCCAATGCGCATATGAACGACCGTGAGGATTCGGCTCAGCTTCGCAAGGAATGCCGTCAGGGCATGGCGGAGGCGAAGTACCGCGCGGCAAAGCAGGCCCTTAAGGAAGGTGACCGTGAACGTGCCAAGGTTCTTGCGGAGGAGGCCCTCGCCGAGCGCCATCCGCTCGCCGGATCGTTCCTCGAGTCCCTGAAGGCCGAGTCGGTCCAGGAGGCCGAGACGGACATTGCCGATATCAAGCATCGTCGCAACGATGCCGACTACAAGATGGATCGTGATGTGGTCCGCAAGCGGATTCGTCTCTCGGCTCAGTATCTGGCGGTCGCTGATCTTGCCAATGCGCTTGATCAGGTTGATCTCGTCCTGCGCAGCGATCCGTACAACGAGGAGGCCATTGCCCTTCGTGATCGCATCCAGCGCAAGCGTGAATTGATTATCGACAAGGAGCGTGAAGCCACCCGCAAGGGTATGATTGCCGATGTCGGTGCTGCGTGGCGTCCGGTTTATGCGGTCAACTCTGCAGATCTCAAGGCCGTCAGCAGTGGCACGTCGAAGTCCCCTCTCGGTGGTGATGGTGAGCGCTCGATTGAGCAGTCGATCGAGAAGCGCATGAAGGAGATGATGCTTCCTGCGATTTCATTCCGTCCTCCGGCGACGATCATCGACGCGGTTGATTACTTCCGCCAGGCTTCAAAGGACTATGACCGCCCCGAAATTCCTGTTGACCAGCGTGGCTTCAACTTCATCTGCCAGCTGGACAAGGTGTTGACGAGCGGTGGCGCCGGTGCAGAGGCCAAGGATGACGGTAAGAACGCCAACGCGTTCTCCTCCTCGGATGATGAGGGCGGCGAGGCTGCGGGTGATGTCCCCGTCATTCCGAACGTGACGGCTTCGAACGTCTCCCTCTGGGAGGCCCTCAAGCTCGTCTGCCAGGTCTGCAAGCCTGCGTACAAATTCAAGGTCCAGGGTTCCGTCATCATGGTGATGCCGAAGACGATGACCACCGACGAGCTCGTCACGCGCACCTACTCCGTGGTCG
>JAUNMP010000287.1 GCA_030537465.1 bacterium | reverse complement strand
CCCGCCTGGCTGCTCGGCAACGCGGAAACGACGCCTGCCGCGACTTTGATTGCGAACGCGCAGGCCTGCAATGCGACGGGCGTGGATGTGAACGGCACGTTCGACGCCGCTTCTGTCGCCGCGGTGAAGGCCGCCGGCCTTGCGTTCACGACCTGGACGATCGACAACGTGGACACGGCCGCACAACACGCGTTTTTCGGCGTGGACGGCATCACGACGAACACCGGCCGGAAGTTGATGGACGAGATGCCGGCGAAGATCGCGGCGCTGGACGCTCTCGCCGAGGAAATGTCCCGCCATCCCGCGCCGCCCGTGACGACGACGACGGGTCCGGATGGTCTCGTCGACTACGAGGCGCTCGACTGCTATGTCACCAACGGCCTGGTCGCGTTCTACGACGGCATCCAGAACGCGGGCGACGGACTGCCCCATGATCCCGCCGCCGAGAAGTGGATCGACCGTGTGCAGGGCGTTCCCGCCTCTTTCAAGTCGGCGGGCGGCAATAGGACCGGCGCCTGGACCGAGAAGGGCTATGCCTTCGACGGCGTCTATGCCCAGATGGACACGGCGGCGCCCGCGCTTGGCACGAACTTCACGGCCCAGATCGTCTCCGACATTTCGTCGTCGGTCCAAAGGACGAACCACTATCCGAACGTCTTCGCTGCGCCGAACGACTTCTGCGCCTACTTCGACAACAAGAATGCGACCGCTCCGCTCCCTGGTCTCACGTTCAAAACGGATCCTTACGCCTCGACCTCCTGGGAAGACAAGCGCCCCTCGCTCAACAACTGGTCCGGCCGCTATCTGACGCTCATGTTCACCGAGGACTACAAACGGCTCATTTTCCAGACGGCGACGCGCAGCGGGACCATGGCTCGCCTGAAGAACGATCCCATTGAGGCCCTGCAGTGGACCTGGGGCGGCTCCGCGAGTGGACCCGCCGATCGTTGGTGTCTGGGCACCTACTACGGCGTGCGCATCTACGACCGTGCGCTGACGGACGCCGAACTCCTCCGGAACCGCGAGGTGGACGAGGCGCGCTACTTCGGCGTGGTCGCCATCACGAACGTTGTCATTGGCGGCTGCCAGCCGGTCACCTGCCAGGGGGTCGAAGCGCCAGGCGCCTACACGGTTCGCGGCTCCTATACGTTCCGCGCGACGAACGTCGTCGATGCGTCGGGCGCCACGTGGATGCCGACCGGCTACACGCTGGAGCTGCGGAATGCGCTGGGCGGGTGGGATTCCGCCACCTCGTACACGGGATCGTCCTATACTCATGTCGTCGGCGAGACGCAGCCGGCCGTGCGTCTGACTTGGACGTGGCGTCTGGCGTCCGGCATCCAGGCCCTCGACGCCCGGTCGTACGTGCAGGATGGACTGCTGCTCCACTTCGACGGCATCGAGAATGCCGGCTTCGGCGTGCACGACGCGACGGCGACGGTCTGGAAGAACCTCGGCAGTGCGCCGACGGATGCGGATGTCATCCACCAGTCCGAGGACCCCGGCAGCCGCTGGACGGATGTCGGCTACTACTTCGACGGTGCCACCTATGCACAGGTCGTTTCCGCCGTTGATCCAGGGGTTCACTACACGATTCAATTTGTCGGCTCGATCGACCGAAACGAGAACCCGAATCCCGACGGCTCCAACTGGCCGACGTACTTCGGCTCGCCGAACGACCACTGCAACCTCTACACGGGCGACAACGGCGATACGCTGTACTTCAAGGTGGATAATCAGAACGGCTCCCGTACCTCCAAGTGGTCGGGGCTGATGTTCACGGCGCTGTTCGACCACGGTCGGACGGCCCTCACGCAGACAGACCAATATGGCACCTGGCAGGAACGGGATCTCAAGGCCCCCATTGGTCCGCGGCAGTGGTTGATCGCGTCCGGAGGCGCGAAGGTGTCCGACCGCGCGCTGCGCTTCATCCGCGGCACGGTCCACGCGGTACGCGTCTACACGCGTGTGCTGACGGAGGCGGAACTGGCCTGGAACGCCCAGGTCGACCAGGCCCGTTTCCGCGGTTCGCCGATGGGGGATGTTGTCGTGGCGTCCAACTTCCGCGGTGCCGAGGGCACGGAACGGACAGGACAGTATCGTCTCGGGGGTACCCACGTCTTCACGGCGCCGACCACGTGCACGACGCCGGACCGCGACTTCGCCCTGCGCGGCTACCGCGTCGAGAGCTGGGATGCCGAGAAGAACAACTGGCTGGCCGTCTCGGAAGGGACGGGGGCGTCCGTCGAGATCGCCCGGAGCGACGCGCCGCAGCGCCTGACCTGGCTCTGGGACGTCACGCGCGGTCTGAAGTCCGGCTACACCATCGACGACTACGTGCAGGACGGACTCCTCGCGAACTACGATGCGCTTTGCAACTGGGGACGTTGGATGCCGCATGCCCCGAACGTCACCTTCTGGCGCGACATCAGCGGCAACGGCAATGACCTGACCTTCGCGGGGAAGGAGGCGACGGGCGGCGCCTGGGCGGACAACGCCTACAACTTCCAGGCGACCTCCTACGGTCAGATGTCCAAGGCCGTCGCGCTGGGCGACGCGTTCACGATCGAACAGGCGCTCACCATCGACACGTCCGTGCAGCAGCAGAAATACCCCAACTATGTCGCGACCAAGGGCGATTTCGGCATCTTCACGCGCGGCACGGGCACGACGCTCGAATGGAAGGACGACGACTGGCGCGGTTCGAACAACAACCGCTCCAAGCAGAGCAACTGGAAGGGGCGCTATCTGGTCGCCGCCTATTCGCCGACGAAGGCGTGGCTTTTCCAGGGGACGACATTCGCCAATGCCCAGACGCGTTCCGGCAGTCCCGGCATTCCTGCCTACAAGTGGTCGATCGGTGCGGCCTCCGGCACCTCGGCCGAAACGCGCTATGTGGAGGGTTCGTTCCACGCGACGCGCTTCTACAACCGCACGCTGACCGAGGCCGAGCTCGCGCGGAATCGTCGTGTGGACGAATTCCGCTTCCGCGGGGCGGGGATTGGCGTGACGAACGTCGTCGTCGCCGCCGATCGCCGCGAAGGGGTGTCTGGCGCCGAGATGCCGGGGGCCTACGAAGTCGAAGGCAGCTGGTCCTTCACGGCCGCGCCGGTGTCCATCCCGCGCGAGGGAAAGAAAGATCTCGTTCTTACGCCGACGGGCTACACGCTCGAGACGTGGACGGACGGCGCCTGGGGTGCGCCCGTGGCGTATACGGGCACGAACTACGTCCATTCCGTCGCCACGCAGCCGGCACCCGTGCGCCTGACCTGGGTCTGGACCACCCGAGACGGAACGATGGTGATCGTTAGATAGTCCGTGGGTGCGGATCTTCTGCAAATAGGGAAATTTGATGAAACAGCCGATTCCCTCTCTTTCGATTCTTGCCGTCCTCGCGTGTGTCTGCATGGGGATGCCGTTTGGATGTCGCGCGACCGAGGCGACCGATGTCTGGGAGGTGTTCGGTTCCTTCGGAAAGGCACGGGGACAGACCCGCGCGACGGCCACGGGTTTTCGGTTCGACGGCCCGGGCTACGCGCTTGAGACGACGGTCGAGACGGACGGCGACATAAGCCTGCGGAAGACTGTGCTGAAGAACGTCTCCGACAAGTCGATCACGGCCAGCTGCCTGATGGACCGTTTCCCGCTTGAGGAGGGCGACTGGGAGGTCTACACGCAGTCCAGCTACTGGGAGAACGAGAGCCGCGGCCGCTGGCAGGACCTCAACACCGCCGTCGAGGTGCGCAATCCGAACCTGCGGTCCGGGAACGGCGTGGCGCCGATGCTCGCGGTCCACAACCGCCAAACCGGCCGCGGCCGCGTGTTCCACCTGCTGACGGACGCCGCCTACGAACTGCACGCCGTGCGGTCCAATCCCGGCAGCAATCGGACGACGGTCTCGGTTGAGGTCGGCATGGATTCGCGGCAGCTTGCCTACATGTTGAAGTCGGGCGAGACGGTGGCGCTGCCCGAGGTGTTGTCCTACGAATTCCGCAACCGCACGGACCTCGACTGCCACAAGCTGCACGCCTGGTGGAACCGGCACTATCCGAACCGCCGTCCGCCGGCAATCTACAATACGTGGCTCTGCCGGTTCGACAAGCTGGATGCGGACTTTCTGCTGAAGCAGGTCGAGAAGGCGAGGGGCCTCGGGATGGAATACTTCGTGATCGACGCGGGCTGGTTCGGTCCCGCCAGGGACTGGAGTTCGGTCCGCGGCGAGTGGGCGGAGCGTCCCGACGGCTATCTGAAGGGTCGCATGGGCGAGATCTCCGCGGCCGTGCGGAAGGCCGGTCTGAAGTTCGGCTTCTGGGTCGAGGCGGAGAGCGTGATGGGTGGCTCGAAGGTCGCGAAGGAGCATCCCGAGTGGCTGCTGAAGGACAACCGCGCCTTCCTCGACTTCGAGAATCCGGAGGCGTTCAACTACATCGTCGAGACGGTCTGCGCGCTGCTGAAGAAGTACGAGGCGTCGTATCTGAAGTTCGACTTCAACCAGAACCTGGACCATGATGCGACCGGCCGCGCCTTCGCCGCGTACAACGCCGCCTACCGCCGCTTCGTGCGGGAGATCCGCCGCCGCAATCCCGGCATCTACATCGAAGGCTGCGCGAGCGGCGGGTACATGATGGACCTTGGCTGGGCGCGGGACTTCGATGGGTTCTGGTTGAGCGACAATCAGAGTCCGCGCCACGGACTGCGCATCGCGAAGGAGACGATGCTGCGCCTGCCGCCGCAGAAGATCGAGCGCTGGATCGTTGCGCGTACGGCGGAGAATCTGCAACCCGACTATCGCGGACGTGACGCCCGCCTGCTTGCGACAGAGGACGCGACGTGGACGCATGTCCTCAGCTATTCGCCGGAATTCATCGACGCGTTCGCGGCGGGCGGTCCGTACTGCTTCAGTTGCGATCTGACGGCGTTTTCAGCCGATCACTTCAACCACTTCCGCGACGTCGTCGCGCGCCGCCGCGCGGAAGGGGACTTCTGGAAAAACGCGGTGGGCCGCATCCTCTGCGACACGC
>JAUNMP010000286.1 GCA_030537465.1 bacterium | reverse complement strand
CAGGCGACGGAGTCGCCGGAATGTTCAACTGAGGAGGGTTTTGCAATTACCTCACTTGGGAAAGATGGAGGAAAGGATTATGATTCTTAAAACAACGTTGAACATGTTGGCCGTCGCGACGCTGGCGGCTGGAGCGGTCGGGGCGGAGACGCTGCCGAACTGGACGGTCACGTGGACGAACGACGCCCATACCGTTGGCCTGTGTTCGAACGATCGGAATTCGTTCGTGCTGAACGTCTATCGCGACGCGGCCACGGCGCATGGCGGCTTCGGCCTGGCGATCGGCATCCAGTCCGCGACGAAGGGGTCGGCCGTTGCATCGGTGGACGGACTCGAGTACCTTGATCTGCGCGGCGCGATCGGCGGACTCGACCATCAGGCCGACCCGGCGACGAATGCAGTCTGGAAGTTCTCTCGCTTTACGGCGACCTGCTTCAGTCCCAACAATGGCACGAGTTTGACGCCGGCCCAGTACATCACAGGGCTCCACTCGCCGGGTACGCTCGTCGCCGACACGACGTTGAACACGTTTCACATCGATTCGGGCTCCAATCCGAAGAACACGAAGGAGATCATCATCGACGAACCGAATGTCACGACTTCGCTCGGCGGCTGGTATCTCAATGCGGTCGGCAGTTTGACGAATCTCATCTATCGTGTTCCCAAGGCGACGACCTGGGCGGGTCCGACCTGCCACGGCGCAGCTAACTGGACGACAGACATCGGCCTCTGGGATGTCTCGGGTGTCAAGTACATCGGCAATTCCTCGAAATCTTCGACGCTGGGGACGTACTCGGGACCGTTCCCCTCCGCCGTGCCTAAAACGAAGGGCACGTTGCGCCTTCCTTCGCTCGTCCACATTTCGGCCGGCTGTGGCGTGAACGAGACGGCGGCTTTCTACGGTGTCGCCTTCCAGGAAGTGGAACTCGGTCTTTCGGGCAATCTTGAATACCTGGCCAACTTCTCGTTCAAGGCCTGCAACAGTCTCACCAACGTGGTGATTGGTGCCTCGCCGGCCGGGAAGACGCTCACCATCTGCACGAACGCGTTCTGGTGCACCGGATTGAAGACCATTTATTTCAACGGCGAGAAGCCCGACATCAAGGGCCAGCCGGGGTGCCCGTCGTTTGGTTCGCTGGCGACGCCCGAGGGGCAGATCACGTTCTACGTGCGTGACATTCCGTCGTGGTCCAAGGTCCTCGCCGAGGCCGATGCGAACGGCGGTTTCGTTTCAGGCGCGACGATGGGGACGGCCAATCGACAGAAGGTGGCGCGGTTCCCGGGCTTCTTCAAGACGACGGTCGAGCTGCAGGATCCGCGCTTCGCCGACATCTACCACGAGGCGGTCACGGTCGAGCGTCTGGACCTTGTCGCCGGACAGGGAGCCTGGAGCGCGGGTGCGGTGACGCTGACGGCGACCTGTTCGGATCCGGACGACGCGGCGATCAATCCGCGGCGCGCGAAGTTCCTGAGGTGGGACGGCGTGCCGGTCGCGCTTGAACGCGAGAACCCGCTCACCTACGTTCCTGCGAAGGATGCGGCGGTGAAGGCCGTTTTCGCCCACGACTGGATCGTGTCCGACGAGGCGGAGCCGAACCGGACGATGGAGAACGGGTTCTGGCGCATCTGCTGCTACCGGTGGGACGCCGCGCAGCATCGGCTCGGCATCGGCAAGGCCTCTGACAAGGTCGGGAAGGGATGCGCCTGGCCGCTCACGAAGGAGGAGCGCATAGGCGGCGGCGATCTGAATCTGAACGGCGACGTGTGGCAGAAGGTCGGCGATTCGTGGCAGAAGTGGACGATCGTCGCGTGCGGAAATCTGGCCCCCTGGACCTATGAGGCGAGCGGCTGGAAGGCGCCGACCCCGGCAAAGGTCAAGACGGAAGGGGAATACGACAAACTGCCGACACGTGTGACCTACCCCGAGACGCTCCTGTGGTGGCCCGGCGAACTCCAGAACTATGATTCCTGGGACACGACGACCGATCCCTGGCCGGTCACCGAGCTTTTCGCCATCTGTCCAAATGCCACGGGAACGCTGTCGGCATTCACGGTCGGCGGTGTTTCGCTTCTGTCCCGTCTGGTCGTTCGGGCGCCCCGGCTTGCCACTCTGGGGTCTGGAGTCTCTTCTTTCGGCATCGCCTGGTGCGGGTCGCAGTTCACGAACACGTCGTTCGACGAATGGGACCTGACGGGCGTGACCGCCGTCAGCCCCAACGCCCTCCGCTGTGGGACCGCTTTCAAGGCCACGGGAACGCTCCACCTGCCCAATGTGCGGGTCATCGGCACGAACGCCTTTGCCTCGGCTACAGCCATGACGGGGCTTGTGGCGGGCACGAACGGCCTGGTGCTGACGAAGATCGACGACACGGCCTGCGCCGGACTTTCGTCGCTGACGGACCTGACGCTGGGCACGAAGAATCTGACGCTGGGCAGCAAGCTGGGCGCCGGCAGCGTCTTCAAGCTGCCGAAGCTCAGGAATCTGACGTTCCCGGGGCCGGCGCTGCCGAGCGAGACCGTGGATGCCATCCTGAGTGCCGTCGACGCATCGGACACGACGAAGCAGACCACGATCTTCGCTTCGCTGTTCAATGGCTGGGACAAGCTGGCGGATGCGCCGACGGCGGCTGAAGCGGCCGTGGCGCCCGTCACGGCACAGTACGGCGTCTATCGGAAGGATTCCCGCAAGGCCTGGCTTGTCCATACGCCTTCGGAATACGATCCCCACGGGACGATTCTCATCCTTCGGTGAGGGAACCCGCCGATTCGCGCACCTGGGCGATGAGTGCCTGGGTTGCGTGATTGGGTGGAGCTCCCTTCTTCCAGGCGAGATAGACGTCGGACCTCAGCGTCGGCTCGAAAGGGCGGAAGATCAGCCCATTTTGAAGTTCGCCCTCCATGAGGTCGCCAAGGCAGAGGACCGAGCCAACGCCCTGTCGAACCATCCAGGTCGCGTTGTAGAGCAGGTTGTAGGTCGCGGCGATGTTCAGTCCCGTGCACGGGGAATAACCGAGCCAGCCGGCGAAGAGATTCTGGGCGGCATGCTGGCGCGGAACGATCAGCGGCCGGTCGCGCAGATCGCCAGGTAGGATGGAGCGTTTGCGGGCGAGCGGATCGTCGGCTTTGAGAACGAGTCCCCACGTGTGTGCCGTTGGCAGATCGACGTAATCGAAATCCTCGTAGCGGCTGGGGCCGATGAAGAGACAGATGTCGAGCGAGCCCGCCCGCAGACGCGCGGAGAGGTCTTCGCCGTTTCCAGAGATGAGCTCGTACTGGAGGTGCGGGTTCTCCGCCCGCAGACGGGCCAGGGCATCCGCGACAAGGCCGAAGGCCGGGGTTTCGCCGGCACCGATGACGATGGTGCCGACGAGCTCCTGGGAGGTCTTCGCCTTCAGTTCGTCCTCGGTTCGCTCGGCCAGTGCGAGGATCTCGCGGGCGCGGCGCATCAGCATCACCGCCTTGTCCGTCAACTCAAGCCGCCGCGCCGCGCGGATGAAGAGCCGGTCGTCGATCTCGCGCTCAAGCTGGGCAAGCTGCTGCGAGAGCGCGGGCTGGGAGACGTGCAGCCGTTCGGCCGCGCGGGAGAAGCTGCCTTCTTCCGCAACGGCGAGAAAGTATCTGAGAATGCGCAATTCCATGGACGCAGTATAGCAAGGACTGGCCATAAGCGTCAATTATGGAGCAGGATAAGATATTGGTATTTGTAATTGGAAGGGCGATGTGGGATAATCTCCCGCGTGAGCATAAGATGAATTTTGGATATTGAGAGCATGAGCCTATGAAAGTTGTCAAGATCACGGTGCTGGAACGGTCGCTGAAGAAGGAGCTCATCGAGAAATACGGCGATCCGAAACTGACGGCGTGTCCGATTCTTCGGGATGGACAGGTCTTCTACGCGACGAATACATGTCCCCAAGGACTCTGTGATGCCGCGTGGCGGACGATGAACAAGTATGTCTTCGCGCTCTCCTGTGGCGTGAAGGAATTCTACGGCGGCGGCTGGATGGCGCGTCCTGGCGAAGTGATCACCTGCTGCGATGACGGACTCCGCCCCGTCTTCTTCAAGCTCGAGGCGACCGACGAAGAGGCCGGTCCGTTCCTCGGCCGAGAGGCGTGAGTCGACTTTTCGTCCGTCCCCTCGGCTGGAGGCTACCGTTGCCACAAGACGGCGTGTCCGTCTCCAGACTGTTGATGAGGCAATTGCAAAACCTGCCGTGGCATCAGCGGTTTCGTCGAAACCGCCCCAGTTTCACGGAAATAGGTGCAATTCTGGTATTGGTACAGGGGGCGGGTACGCGGGACGTGTGCCCCCCTACCACCCGTGCGAGGACGCGTGGGTGGGATTTCGCCTCGGAGCGTTCCGCAGTGAAATCCCACGCATGTCGGCGGCTGGGTACTGGCCCGTTCCGATGGGCGAGTATCACGATTTCTTGACGGTTCTTTTACAAAACTAGAGTCGACCTCTAGCATTTTTGACTCTTCTAGTACTTCTTCTCTTGCGGGAGGTGTGCTATCCTTTCCCCTGTCGGCGCGAGGTGTTGGACACGTCGTGGCAATTAGGGAAATCTACGGAGAATTTGTTATGAGTATGGGTTATGTCTACATTTTGACCAATCCATCGTTTCGGGAGGATTGGGTGAAGATCGGGAAGTCGCTTGGTCGAGAGGCTGCCGCAGTAACGGGATGGCAATGAAAGAACCTATTCGATATTTCCACAAATCGCTTCGGAATTCGGCGATCAACTATCGCTCGGGGTGGTGGGCGGTGACGATTCAGGTCGCGAAGAACAAGTCGATCTTCGGGGCGGTTGTCGGCGAACGCGTTGTCTTGAACGAATTCGGGCGTGCAGTGGAGGCATATTGGAAGGCCTTGCCGACGAAGTATCCCGAGCTTGAGCTTTTCGATTTCGTGGTAATGCCCAATCATTTTCATTCCCTGCTTCGAATTCATTATGTATCGGCCAATCGCGAGCATCACCTCGGCTTTCTGATGAGCCGTTTCAAAGGTGGAACGTCGTTTATCTACGG
>JAUNMP010000285.1 GCA_030537465.1 bacterium | reverse complement strand
AGGCGACGGAGTCGCCGGAATGTTCAACTGAGGAGGGTTTTGCAATTACCTCTTAAAGGCAAACGGAAAGGGGAATGGCATGGGGCGGAAGTTGGCTTTGATGTCTGTCGTGGTGGGGCTGGGAGCGATCTTGTCCCCGGTCTCCGCGAAGACCGTTGCGTGGTATCGGTTCGACGAGGGCGTGCCGGGCGAGGTCACGACGGCTGAAACACGCCTCGCAAACAGCGCGGACGATTCGTCCGTACCTGCGGCAACGCCGCATTCCCAGAGTGGAACGACCTGGGGGACGGATGAGAACTACATGCCCCGCTTCGCCGCGCCCGTTGGCGCCGATGTGCTGCAGGTGCGCGACCCGGTGACGGGGACGGTCTATCCAAACCGCGCCGCGCTGAAGTTCATGGGCGAGGTTGCGGCGTCCGTCAATCCGGCGTCCGCGCTCGACGTGCCGAACGACAACCTGAAGCTCGCCTCCTTTACGGCGGAGTGCTTCTTCCGCGCGCCGTCGAACATCGGCACGCAGACGATGTCCACGCTCCTCCACATGCAGCGTCAGACGGGGGCGGCCACCTGGACGCTCCAGATCTACGGCGGCGGACTCTTCGTCCGCTCCACGATCAAGACGGGCGGCTCGACGACCGTGAAGTGCGACTACGTCAAGTACGAGACCGACAAGATCAAGGACGGAAAATGGCACCATGCCGCCATTACATACGACGCGACGACATACGACATGTCGCTCTGGCTTGACTATGCCAAACTGCACACCTGGAACTATGGCGCGAACGACGGTTTCGACTACCGTGCAAACGGCAAGTTTCTGATCGGCGCGAACACGGTGCAGAGCGGGCGCAACTTCCCTGGCGAGATGGACGAAGTGCGCATCTCCGACACGGCGCTCGATGCGGACGGATTTCTGCGCCTGGAGCGTCCGGGGACTGGACTCGATCCCGACACGATCGTTCGGGTGTCCTTCGCCTCGGATCCGCGCGAGGCCGCCTGGATCGGCGACGATTTGAACGAGGTGCCGAATGCGCCCTACACGGTCACGCTGACGACGAAGGGCACCGCGTTGCCGGAGACTCAGAAGATCGGCGACACGGCGACGCGCGCGACGACGAACATCTCCGAGGGCGTCTGGGGCGCCAACCGCGCGAACACGGCCGCGTTTCTCTGCAAGACGAACGCCCCGGCGAAGGGTCAGTGTCTGGTCGTGAACGATCCGCATGGGCAGATCTCCACGAACAGCTTCACGGCTGAATGCTTCTTCAAGTTCGATGGACCGCAAGTCGCGTCCTCCGCCGACGGTGTCACGGGATACTCCCTTGTGCCGATGGCCTGCTCGGGCTTTCTGGCGATCTTCGACGCGCGGCCGTCGTATCTGGGGCAGTTCGTGCTCCGCTCGTTCACGAACGAGACGGGATCCTATACACAGAAAGCCCTCACGGGGTGGAAGGACAAGACCGACTGGCATCATCTTGCGGTTGTCTATGACCGCCCCGCGCAGCGGATTCAGTACTATGTGGACTACGAACTGGCGGCGACGCACAACGCGGCGTTCCGCGGGGGCGCGGAGGTCGCGTCCGGCGGCGAGTTCGTCTTCGGCGCGAACAGCGCGGGCGGCTCGCAGCCGTTCAGCGGCTGGCTGGACGAGTGCCGCATCGTGCGCCGTGCGCTGAAGCCGTGGGAGTTCTTGACGGACAAGCACACCGAGGGGCCTGTTCGCATCTGGCTGGACTTCGAGGACGGTCTTGCGTCGAAGCCCGATCCGATGGGGAAGGGGGAGGGGAAGCTCGACGATCCGAAAACGGTTGGCGAGCGCGTGCAGCAGACCTGGCGGCACGCCGTTCTGGATGTGGACGGCAACGTCGTCCGTGCCAATCAGTCCTGGTCGTTCCACACGAAGAACAGCCGCTTCCGCACGCCGCGCCTCGAAGAGGGCGAGCTGACGGCCTTCACGGTTGAGCTGTTCCTGCGGGCGAAGAATCTTGTGGCCGATAGAAACGTCTTCGCGCTGGGATCCTCCAAACTGGCGGCGCTGCGCTACTGGAGTCTACGCGCCGGTTCGACCACGGGTTCGCTCTGCTTCAAGCTCTCGACCGCCGATGCCGAGGGTGGGGTTACGGAGCAGAAGGTCGATTTCCCCGAAGGCAACTACGCGGATGACGCGTGGCGCCACATCGCGATTTCGATTGGGCCGGCCGAGACGGGGACCGAAGTGAAACTCTATGTCAATCAGACGCTCGTGAAGACCGAGACGGTTCCGGGGGCCTACGTGACGACCCGCGCAGGGGACAATCCCGACCTCAACGTGGGCGCTTCGGGCATCGACGCGCTTCTGGACGAAGTCCGCATCCTTGCGGGCGTGCAGGGCCCCGATGCCTTCCTCTATCCGCCGCCTCCCAGCGGCACGCTCCTGCTCGTCCGCTGACAAGAACGCCAACAACTGCCGTAACTGCGGCAAGTGTACGGCTCTTCTGAAAGCCTGCGCGCGCAAGCGCCCCGAGGGGCCTGCGGACATGACCACGTCCTTCGTCGGATTCTTCAAGGGCTGAGGGGGCTGGCTCACGTTCGTCGCCTGATGTCCTTGTATGCGAGTCGCGAGGTCTTCAAGGATGCAATCCGATGGGGCCCCCACGCCGTGGTCGTCGCGCACAATCATCCAAGCGGGCGTCCCGAGCCGAGCCGGGAGGACGTCGTGACGACGAGGCGTCTTGTGGAGGCTTCCGCGATTGTCGGCATTCCGCTGGTTGACCATCTGGTCCTCGGGCGGGATTCATATGTCTCGCTGCGGGAGTCGGGGCAGGTCGCATTCTGAACCACAGGTGGTCGTCGACATATGTCCGTGTCAAGTCATGTCTCCAGGTTAATACTTTGTTCTTGGTGGTTGGTTGATTCGGTTGAAAAATGTGGCTTGTCGTGGTACCTTACGGTTGAAAAATGTGTGCGTACAATAAGTCTTTCGGTTGAAAAATGTGGTTTGTAGTGGTGACTTACGGTTGGAAAATGTGAATGGCCTGTGCTATAATGTGAGCCATGGAAAGAAAAGAACTTGAAAAAGCACTTTTGGAATGGAATGGTGGCAGGACTCGAAAACCGCTCGTTCTGATGGGGGCTCGTCAGGTCGGCAAAACCTGGCTCATGGAGCATTTTGCCCAGAAGGTCTATCCGAAAGATACGGTTCTCGTCAATCTGATGGAGGATGAGGCGTTGCGTGTGAGCATTGAGCAGGCATCGCTTGATCCGCAGATATTGCTGATGCTGATTCAGGCTCGGTGTGGACGCCGGATTGTGCCTGGGCGGACTCTTCTGATCATTGATGAGATCCAAGAATCCCCTCGGGCATTGACGGCCCTTAAGTTCTTTAGTGAGAAGCTGCCGGAATTGGCTGTGATGGCGGCAGGATCATTGTTGGGATTGAGTCTTCGTCATAGGCGCGGTACGAAGAGTCGAGAGCCTCGCGGATCATTTCCGGTCGGGAAGGTTTCGTTTCTGGATGTGCATCCATTGACCTTTGCCGAGTTTCTTTCTGCATGTGGGGAAGATCTGAAGCGTGAGGCGCTTGAGGAGGATCAACGGGAGGTTGTGGATCTCTTGCACGACGAGTATGTTCGTCTGCTGAAGGATTACCTCTTTGTCGGTGGCATGCCAGAGGCGGTCAAGGCTTTTGTGGACGAACGTGACTATCATGCTGTACGTAGGATTCAAAAGGAAATCCTGCGTGCCTATGACGCGGATTTTGTCAAGCATGCAGACGAGACGCTTCTGGGCAGACTGCGCCTTCTCTGGAAGAATATTCCGGCTCAGCTTGCCAAGGAAAACAAGAAGTACATCTACAAGGCTCTGAAAGAGGGGGCTCGGGGTCGCGATTATGAGGAGGCATTGGAATGGCTTGACGAGGCAGGGATGGTTCACCAGGTCTTTCGTGCAAGCCCTCCGCGGTTGCCACTTAAGGCGTATGAGGATTTCTCGGCATTTAAGCTGTATCAGCATGATGTCGGGCTCCTGGGAGCGATGAGCGATTTGCCGCCATCCGTCATTTTGGAGGGAGACAGCCTCTTTACTAACTTTAAAGGTGCGCTGACCGAACAGTATGTTCTGCAAGAACTTGTGGCGATGGGTGTGGAACCGTCCTATTGGTCTGCGGAAAAAGGCGATGCGGAAGTCGACTTTCTGGTACAAGGAGGGACGGCTGTTTATCCGATTGAAGTAAAGGCCGCCTGCAATCTCAAGGCGAAAAGCCTGGCGACCTATCGGGGCTTCTTCGAACCTCCGATCTGTTATCGTACTTCATTGGCAAGGCGCTCTGATGGCAACCTGATTCGTGATGTCCCGCTCTTTGATCTGCTTCGGATTGCGTGGGAGATACAAGATTCCATTGGCGCGGCGAGACGCCGAAGCGGGATTTGAAGGCCGCCGCCTTAGCCGAAAAGATCGCTGTGCGAGCCCGTGCGCGTCAATTCGAGGACAAGCACGTTTTCGTAGATGTGGTAGACGGGTAGCCGGTAAGGCTCGATGTGGCACTTCTGCGGCACTAAAGCGGCGCTTGTGCGGCGTTTCGCGAAGCCTCCCGGTAGAGGGGGAATTATGAGACCCTGTCAGGGGAATTTTAAGACCCATTGAATCAAAGGAAAGGGGCTCCAGGCTTTAAGTTCCATTCGGGTTTCCGTGTTTCCTCTTCTGGGCCTGCCCGTTCATCGATTCGGGCAAGCCCGATTGGTCTGCCGGGCAAGCCCGAAGCGTCCGTTGGGCAAGCCCGATCGCTCTGCCGGGCTTGCCCGTCTGGTCGTTCGGGCTTGCCCGTCTGCCGATTGGACTTCCAGAGGCTCGACTGAAGGAGCGAGGGGGCGATTTCACTCTGTGGGCGGCGAGCATTCCCGGAAAGACCGCGCAAGTCGGCGTTTGAAGATTTGAAAATGCATTGTCCAGCGGCTCAGGAGTTGCCGTTCTTCCACTGGTTTGGTAGAATTTTGCATTGAATTCTTTATCTTTGGAATTACCCCATTTTTTCGATGGGCTCCTCCGACGCACATTCTAGCGGA
>JAUNMP010000039.1 GCA_030537465.1 bacterium | reverse complement strand
GTCGAGGAGGCGAAGGCCGAGGGCGCGATGGCGCTCTTCGGCGCGAAGTACGGCGACCAGGTGTCGCTCTACTCGATCGGCGACATCTCGAAGGAGATCTGCTGCGGACCTCACGTTCAGAACACGAAGGAGCTCGGCAGCTTCAAGATCAAGAAGGAGGAGGCCTCCTCCGCCGGCGTGCGCCGCATCAAGGCCGTGATCGGCAACCTCTCCTGATGATGGAGAATCTTCGCCAACTCTACGCCGCCTACGTGGACACGTTCCGCGTGGACGGCGTTCTGCCGCCGATGATGGCGCTCAAGCTCCTCCACACCGGCAAGGTCGTGGAGAACGCGAGGCTCGTCGCCGCGGGCGAGGGCTTCGACGCGGTCACGGCGCAGGTCTGCGAGGCGGCCGCGCTGCTGCACGACACGGGGCGCTACGAGCAGCTGAAGCGCTACAACACCTTTCGCGACTCGGACTCCGTCGACCACGCCGTCTTCTCCCACGACATTGTCGTCGAGAAGGGCTGGCTGGAGGGCGTCGAGCACCGTCAGGCAATCCTCGACGCGGTGCTCTTCCACAACCGCCGCGAACTGCCGGAGGGACTGGATCCGCTCACGCTCGCCGCCGCGCAGACGGTGCGCGACGCGGACAAGCTGGACATCTTCCGGGTGCTTGAGGACCAGGTGGCGAAGACGGACTGGCGCCACGACTGCACGGCATTCTGGAATCTGCCGACGACGGCGCGCCCGAATCCTGACGTACTGGCCGCCATCCGGGAGCGGCGCCCCGTCGCCTACCAGGACATCAAGTCCCTTGCCGACTTCGTGCTCATCCAGGTCGGCTGGATGATCTCCGACCTCGCCTACGCAACCTCACGCAGGCTCTGCGCCGAACGCGGCCACCTCGCGTACCGCCGCGACTTCCTGCATCAGCTCACGGACGATCCTGCCATCGACGAACTCTGCGACCTTGCGGCTAAACACGGGTGACGGGGATGTTCCAGGAGGGCGAGATCATTGGCGGATATCGCGTGTGCCGTCTGCTGGGGACGGGCGGCATGGCGGAAGTCTACGAGGTCGAACACCTGGGGCTCCGGAAGCGATTGGCGATGAAGGTGTTTGTCGGCGAAGGAAAGCATGCGGCTCTTTTGCGCGAACGCTTTCTGGCCGAAGGGCGCCTTTTGAGTCGAATCGACCACCCCCATGTGGTCAAGGCCTATGATCTCGGCGGGGAGGGTCCGGACGAACGGGCCTATTTTACGCTCGACCTCCATCTTGATGCTGACGGCAACCCCGCGACGGTCGAGAACGAATGCCGCCGCCATGCGGTGACGGAATCTCGGGTCCGCGACTGGTACGCGGACGTGCGGGAGGCCCTCCTGTTCATCCATGCCCAGGGACTCGTTCACCGCGATGTCAAACCGAGCAATCTTCTGCTCGACGCGCAGGGGCGCGCGCGCTTGTCGGATTTTGGTGTCGTCCGCTTTTCGGGGGCGCTGAAAGAGGAATTGGCAATCGAAACGACGTTCGTGACGGGACTCGACGCCCGGCATGCCGCCATCATGGGGACGTATCGCTATCTGGCGCCGGAAATCCAGGCGGAGGGCGTGGCGACGCCGGCGGCGGACATGTGGGCACTCGGGATGACGGTTTTTCGTCTGCTGACGGGGATCGACTACGTGCCACAGACGAATGCATTCAAACTGCTGTCGCACTATGATCCGTGCTGGCGGCGGATTGTTCCCCGCCTTCTGGATCCTGATCCGGACAAACGGACGATGCTTGAATTGGAATCGGGCTCTTTCTGGAAACGCGTGAGACGATGGGCCGCCGCCTTCGCGATTTTCCTCGTCGGGGCGGGGATGGGCTGGGCGGGGGGACGGATGTCCGGATCTGTCCCAGACGAACTTGAAGAGGTTGATGTCGACGCGCTGGTCGACAGGGCTTTTGAGATTCCGGACTGGATCAAATAGAAAATGTCATTTTCCGGTGAGACACTGTCTGGTTTGCATCGTATATTTGAAAAGAATTCGTGTTAACGATGGAAACTGGATTGAAAGGGAAATGGGTCGAATGAAGCGTTCTGTCTCGCTGTTTTTTGCGTTTTGCTCAGTTCTGGCAGTGTCGGCCATGCCGTCGCGGGCTGAATTGGAAAAAGTTCAGCCAATCGTCAAGGAATTGATGGCGGGCGATTTGAAGGCCGTGAAAAAGGGGGAGAAGAGCGTGGCCGAGGTCGCGTCCCGTGCCGAGGAACTTGCGGGAGCGGCGGATGGCGAGGCGGCGAAATTTCTGCTCCTGAACTTTGCGTTCAACTCATACATCGACGTTCGGGAATACGAGTTGGCCGCGAATGTCGTCGATCAGATGCGCGTGTCCGTGAAGGACGTTTCCGATTCGGATATTGTCAATCTGCTTCGCCCCGCGATGAAGAAGCTTTTGCCGAAATCAGGGGGCAAACTCCGTCTGCATTTGATGTACCAGGCGGCGCAGAATTCCATCGCCTGGCAGAAGAAACGCGAGGCGGCGGAGAAGAGTGCCGTCCGCATCCCCTTGCGCTATGCCCAGTATTGTGCGCTTTGCGGCGACTGGACGAAGGCCCTGCAGGGATTCAAGGAGGCGGGTGGCGAAGAAGGCAAGATCGCGCTTCAGGAACTCGGCGAAAAGAAGGCCGAGGCCGGCAAGATCGCCGATTTCTGGTGGACGTATGAAGTGCCTTCCGAACCGGACGCCCAGCCAGTCTTCCGTCGGCACGCGGCGACGTGGTACAAGCGTGCGCTCGATGCCAATTCCCTGAGCGGTCTGATGCGCGAAATCGCCGCCAAACGTGTTGCCGAGATGCAGGAGAAGCCCCTTGAGGAGTCCAATCCCGTGTCCGCCTCGAATGCGGCGGCCCCCGCGCCCGTGGTCGCCAAAGGCGGCAAGCGTCTGACGTTTACCGGCACGACGGCGCGGCTCAAACTGTCGGACAAGGTGTCGATCGAGTTTGTCAAATGTCCTGCGGGCACCTTCCCCTTTGTCGTCAATGGCAAGGGCGAGACGAAGATGGTGAGCATCTCGCGGCCTTTCTGGATGGCTCGGAAGGTGCTGTCGCTGGAGGAAGTGGCGGCTGTGATGGATATCAGGACTATGCCGTTCGGCGACAGACAACAGGCCTGTTTAAAGGATCATCCCGATTATTCGGCCGTTGTAAGCGAGAAAACACCTGGACTCTGTGCCAAATTGACCGAAATGTTGCGAGATGAACTGCCGCAGGGGTATGTCGTCCGTTCCCCGTCCCGAGCTGAACTTGAATACGCGGCGCGGGCGGGGAAGAGACGTGGAACTTTCTACTGCGACTTGTTGTCTAATAAAAAAGAGCAGGTGGAGGCCTCCCCTGAGTACGCCCGATTCCAGGTGCTCCAAAAAGATCTTTCGGTCAGCGGAAATGCCAAGAGAGATGTCGTTAAAAACGGGTGGGGAATTTATAATCTTTTAGGTGATTCGGAACAGACCCTTGACAGATATTCGCGCACTCAGATAGTGGGGCAGGATCGAGGATATGGAATGGTGCGCCCGATTGAATCGCAGTTTTCCATTGGGGGCGTCGTGGATCCATTTCATAATGTCGAAGGTACGAATTTTTCTAAAGATACTAAAATTCTTACATGGAGTTGGCTTGGCTTGTTGGGTATGAGAGTGGGACGGGTCTCCCGTCTGGTCATTGGACCTGACCTCGTCGGCGAGTGGAAGGCCAAGCAGGCCGGGAAATAGGCATGGGCGTTTTCCCGTCGACACCGCAAGACCTCCTCGCACGTCTTCGTTCCAGCACGGAGACGCGCAAGGAGGCTGCCTGGACGGAATTCTACGCGTTCTACGATCCGGTCATCCGGCGTTTCCTCCGATTGCAGTCGGCCACCGTCTCTCCTGACGAGGAAGACGACTTGGTGCAGGACGTTTTTCTGCGGCTGTCGCAGGCCGTGGCGCGAAGCGCCTACGATTCGTCCAAGGCGCGATTTCGAACCTATCTGGCCACTCTTGTCAAACATATCCTGATCGATCGTCTTCGTGCACGGGCGGCGCAGCGTCTGGACAAGATGCTGTCGTTGGACGAAGAGAATCCGGAAAAGACGGGCGAGTTTCTCGTTGAACCGGCCGTCGAGATCGATCCTGCGGCCCTGATCGACTTGAATTGGCGGTTGGCGCGTCATCAGGCCGCGGAAGCGCATGTCTTCGCCGAATCGGCTCTGTCCGACCTTTCCCGTCAGGTCTACCTGCTGGCGACGGCCGAGGGCCTCTCCAATGCGGAGATCGCCAAGCGTCTGAACGTGGGCGAGATGGCCGTGCGGCGGATGAAGAGCCGCGTGGTCAAACGAATTGCCGCCGTTGAAGATCAATTCTCCGAATGAGACTGCGTCTTCCATGTGGCCGGGATGTCTCTCGCAATCCCACAATCCCACAATCCCGCAATCGGAGATGTGATATACTCTTCCGCATGAAAGATCATGCGAAGACGATGGTGTGCGCGTCCGCGCTGGCGGTCTGCGCCCTGGTGAATGCGTTCGAGTGCTCGGAGGCCGTGAAGGCGAAGGCCCGGGATTTCATCGACAACGAGAAGCAGTTCCATCTTGGATTCCTGCCGACGGAGCAGTCCAACCCCATCACCGCGACGCTGGAAGAGGACTTCCAGCGCTCGGAGCTGGCGGGCGTGCAGTGTCTGCAGCGTGGCGACCGTCAGATTCCGATCACGATGCGCCATGTCTTCGCGGGCGAGTGGTTCGCGAAGCTCGTCGACTCGATGGAGGCGACGCTGAGGGCGCCGAAGGGACGCATCATCTTCTCGGGCTGCGGCGCGACGGGACGCCTCTCCATCCTGCTCGAATCCATGTGGCGCGATTTCTTCCACCGTCGCGCGGCGGAGCTCACGCCGGCGGAGCGGGCGCTGGCGGAGCGCAGCGCGTCCATCATGACGGGCGGTGACTTCGCGCTCATCAAGAGCGTCGAATCATTCGAGGACTCCATCCGCGGCGGCGAACGCCAGGCCGAGGCCCTGAATGTGGGCGAAGGCGACACCTTCGTGGCGATCACCGAGGGGGGCGAGACGTCGTCCGTGCTCGGCACGCTCCGTTATGCGTCCGCCCACGGCGCGCGCTGTTTCCTCGTCTTCAACAACCCCGCCTATCTGCTGCGGGCGCGCCTGGACCGCTGCCGCGAGGCGATCGACAATCCGAAGGTGACGGTGCTCGACATCTACTGCGGCGCAATGGGACTCGCGGGGTCCACACGCATGCAGGCCACCACGTCCGAACAGCTGCTCGGAAGCTGCGCGCTCGAGGCGGCGCTCTGCCGTGTGCTGCCGCGCTTCGCGAAGGAGACGGCGGCGGACTACACGGTCGCCTTCGAGAAGCTGCTCTCAACGCTCGAATCCCCGGCCACCCGCGCATCCATCGCCGAGGCGATCGCCTTCGAGAAGGCCCTGTACGCGAAGGGCGGGCGTGTGACCTATTTCGCGGACGACTGCATGCTCGACCTCTTCACGGATACGACGGAGCGCAGCCCCACCTTCATGCTGCCGCCGTTCCGGTCCACGGACGAGAGAAATCTCGCCCAGAGCTGGGCGTTCGTGAAGAACCCGCTCCACGACACGCCCGCCTGCTGGGACGCGCTCTTCCACCGCGACGTGCGGTGTCTGGAGTGGACACATGCCGACTATGCCGAGAAGGGGATGCCGGCGCTCAAGAAGAACCAGCTGCCGAAGATCGGCCGCGCGTGCCTGATGAAGTATCCGGTGGGCAATGAGACGACGCCCGAACGGTACGCGGGCGTGGCGTCCGCCGCCGTGATCGTGCGGGCGGGTGCGCCGGACGCCGCCTTCGAGGCGGCCGCGCACGAGCAGGCGAAGCCGTTCGGGGAGACGCGGCTCTTCGCAGTCTGCGCGACGGACGCGTCGCCGCTCGAGGTGTGGAAGCACCTCGCGGTGAAGCTCACGTTCAACAACCTCTCCACGGGCACGATGGCGTCCATGGGCCGTGTGGCCGGAAACTGGATGAGCTGGGTCTCGATCTCCAACAAGAAGCTGATCGACCGCGGCATCCGCCTGCTGGTCGAGCTCGGCCGCATCGACTACGAGGAGGCCGCGCAGCGCCTCTTCGCGGCGGAGGAGTGGATTGAATCGCAGGACTGGACGGGCAAGGAGACGCCGTGCGCCGTCCAGGTTGCGCTCGCCCGACTGAAGTCCGGAAAATAAATTCGAGTCTTCAGGCATAAGTGTGGGTCTGTCCAGGTGTTCGAGGTGCCCAATTTGGTGCGCAGATGCTACGCATACGCAGAATTTGGCGAAATCCAATCCGGCAACGCCCGCGCCGTGGACTGTGCAATGGCATCTCAAGGCCTTGAAATCTGCGCGCGGGCTACGCCGGAATCGGATTTCGCCAAGGTCTATTCCGAGGGACACATGCGACAATCTTCGACCGAATCGACCGTGGCGTAGCCCGCGCGTCAAAAATCAAGCCATAGAATTGGCAAATTCAAGTCATTGGCGCGGGTGTTGTAGCCACGTCGATTCGGTCGAAAAATCTGCGTATGCGAAGCATCTGCGTACAAATAAAGGACCTCCGCTTCCTCGGTCTGACCCACATTTATGCCCGAAGAGCCATAAATTCCCACTTGCGCACGTTCGGCGGTTTGTGATATGCTAGTGACATCCCTTTAGAAGGAGAAACTATGTTTTCGACAGAAAAAAAGCTTCTAGGCGCCCTTTGCGCCAGCGTTTTCGCGCTGTCCGCGATGAGCGCGGATGTGTTGTCTGAAAGTTTTGAGTCGGGTTCGACCGTGTCGGATCTGACCAGTGCGGCATGGACCGGCAACGGCACGATTGTTGCACACGACTCGGCACCGGAGGGGGCTCTTCCGACGGCTGAGGCTTCGAATACCAAGAAGTTGAGCGTCCAGGGGAATGTGAAATGCACCGTGACAGCAGACGCCGCGCCGACACTTGTGGATCTGATGATTCAGATTGCCAAGCCGGACGAAGCTCTCAGCGGCGCTCCGGAAGGGGTGGATGGTGCGCAGTTCGCGCTGGGCGTGGATGTGAATGGCGCGCTGAAGGCCTATACGACGGGCAAGGGATCGACGGCTGGTTGGGTTGATCTGGGCGTGACGGGAACCGAAGGCTCCTGGAAGCGTGTGACGCTGAACTTCGACTATACCGCGAAGTTGTGCCAGGTCATTGTCGATGGCGTTCCCGCGCTGACGGCGAATGGCTACACGACGTCGAACAAGGCTGCACCTGCAGCGGGAATCACCACGGGTTCGTGGTATGGTCTTCTGAATACGCCGACCAAGCTCGCGAGCGTTGAGGTCGTCGGCTCCACGGCGATCGACGAGATGGTCGTGAAGACGGGTGCGGATGCGGAACCCGCGTGGCCGGCTCCGTCGTCGACTGGAGAGAAGACGATCCCGCAGAATTGGTTCGCGAAGCAGGGCATTGCCCCGGCTGCTGATGCGGCGGATGCGCCGGATGGTTCGGGCATGAAGATCGCGGCGAAGTACCAGACGGGCGTTTCGGCGACGAGCGGCGAGAAGTTCGAGATCAAGTCGATGGCGATGTCGGGCGCGACGGGTGCTGTGAAGACGACTCTGACGGCGCCGGCCATGACGCCGGCGGCGGGACGCAAGAACGTGATCGTGATCAACGACGGTACGAACACGACGACGCAGGATGTGCCTGCGAGCGGCACTGTTGAGATCAATGTCAACAAGGCGGCTTCGGGCGTGACGAAGTACACGTACCAGATCAAGAACGTCGCGCAGCAGTAAGCAACGCCACGGAAAGGGATTGGGACAATGAAAAAGCTGATGATGTTGGGTGTTGCGGGCGTGGCGCTGGCTTCGCTTGCGGCGGTGAACGACACGCTGATCTCGTTCTCGACGCCGGGCACTGATACGTACATCGACGGCACGGCGGTGCAGGATGGCGAGTGCTACGCGCTCGTGTGGTCCGCCGACGGAGTCTTCGAGGGCATCAAGGCCGATGGCACGGCGATCGACGCGAACGACAGGGTCGTGCTCGTGGCGCCGGTTGCGAAGGACGGCAAATGCCCTGACCTCGTCTACCAGGTCGATGCGGCGAAGGCCAAGGAGATGGAAGGCGGCCAGTATGGCGTCTACCTGCTCGACACGCGTCGCGTGGTGGCGGGCGAGACGAAGGTTGGCCTGAATCCCGAGACGGGCAAGCTTGACTACGTGAAGAGCTATGCGACGGCGACGGATGCCATTGCGGCGGCGGACGGCATTGCCTCCGCGGCAGCGACGAAGGCCGTCGACGGTGCGGCGGTTGCCGCCTACGTCGAGGTCCCGAAGCCGATGGTCGCGATCGAGGTGAAGAACGCGACGATCAAGCTCACGGTCACGGGCATGTCCCCGGTTGCCGACTACTGGATCGAGAAGGGCACGGAGATCCAGAAGGTGTCCGAGAAGGTCGCCGACGTCCCCGCCGACGGTGTGGTGGAGGTCGAGAAGACCGGCGCGGCCGCGTTCTTCCAGGTCAAGGGCGGCATCAAGCAGTGATTTAAGCGGGAAAGGACAGACGAGATGAAACTCCGTTCTTTGATTGGTTTCTGTGCGCTGGCGGTTGCGTCGGTGGCCGTTGCCGAAGACATCGTGGGGAATACCTGCGGCTTGATGAACGTGCCGAGCACGGCGAAGACGACGATGATCGCCGTTCCCTGGGTGACGGTGGGTGGCACCGCGGATACGATGAAGGTTGCGAACCTCGTCAAGACCGACACGCTCACGGCGGGCGACGAGCTCTACTACTACGATGGGACGACTTACTTCTGCTGGAAGTTGCAGGACGGTGACTGGACGCCGACTACGACGGCGAGCCAGGCTGGGACCTATCAGGCGCCGAACGCTGATTATGCGATTGCGCGCGGCAAGGGTCTCTTCCTCGTCCGTAAGGATACATCGAAGGAAATTTGGCTCTATGGCCAGCATTCAACAGAGGGTGTCTCGGTTGGCATCACGGATGGGACTGCAACGGCGCCGGCCTACAACATGATCGCCAACCCCAATACGGCCGACTACGATCTCAATGGGAAGAAAGTCACGGGGACCGCAGGTGACCAGATCATTCTGGGCGATGGTACGATCTACAGCTATGGCTCAGACTGGACGAAAACGGTTTCCGAAACCAAGACGGTTGGTGGGAAGACTGTTACGGTCAAGAAGCAGTCTTCGGAAGGTGTCGTGATCCCGGCCGGTCAGGGTGCGTGGTATGTCAGCAAGGGCGGTTCGCCGACGATTGTCTGGTAACTCTTGAAAAGGTGGGAGACATTCAATGAAAATGATTCAGAAGTTGGCGGTCTTTGCGGCGATTCTCGCGATGGTGGGAATCGCGAAGGCGGACGCGCTCTACTGGCAGGTCGACACCGGGGCTTCCGATGCATCCTATAAGGGCGAATACTCCTATGCGGCGCTGTATACCTCCGACGGGACTTTCCTTGATGGCTACTATGAGGCCACGGACGGTAAGGTCGCCCCGACGTTGTCTGATCTGGGGAATTATGGTTCTACGGGCTATTCGTTTTATGTTGAACTTTACAATGCCTCGCTTGACTCTGTTTACAAGGGACAGACCGTCTCGTATGATCAGTTGGCCGCTTCGGGCTATATTTCAACGGGTGGAGTCTCCCTTCCGACCTTTACGGCCACGAGCGGTTTCAACGGCGCTTCGGTGCCGGAGCCGACGAGCGGCGTGCTGCTGCTGATCGGTGGCGCGATGCTGGCGCTGCGCCGTCGGCGCCGTGTGTAAGTCGGGTGGGAATGCAGAAGCGGGGCGGGTCGGAGACGGCCCGCCTTGATTTGTCTTAGGGAAGGGGTTGGGTATGCGAAAATACTACGACGAAGACGAAGATGAGTTCGAGCAGGCGTCCACGACGGACGAGCAGCACTCCTTTCTGCCGGCCGTTCGGCTGCAGTGGTGGGATTGGGTGTTGGCGCTGGTCGTGGGGCTGCTGGCGTTCGGGGGGCTTGTGGCGTTTGCGTTCCCGGGGCTTTGCCCCGATGTGTGGGAGGATGCCGCCGTTGCCGCGGGGCTGCGACCGCCGCAGACGATTTTCCCGGGCTTCTGGCGGGTGATCGCGCATGCGTTCTACCTGGGTGGCGTGGAGGCCGGCAATGCGGGGCTTGTCTGGGCGGGACGCGTCTGCGCCGCGTTGACGGGTGCTGTGGGATATCTCTTCCTGCGTTCGCTGCTCGCGCTGCTCGTGCGGGGGCGTCTGCGCTATGCCGTGCAGCGGTACGTGGTCCAGAGCGGGGCGGCGTTTCTGGGGGCGCTCTTCTTCATCTGCGCGGATCCCGTCTGGCGCGCGGGGCAGGCGTTCACGCCGGGCGCGTTGTTGACGCTTCTCACGCTGGTTCAGCTGATGCTGTTCGCGGGCTTCCTCCTCAATGGGCGGCTGCTCTCCGCGCTGGGGGCGATGTTCCTCGCCGGCCTCATCGCCGCGGAGACGCCCATGGGTTTTCTGCTGCTGGTTGGCTGCTGGGTGGTCTACATGGTGGCACTGCGGCACGACGCGCTCTGTGAGAAGATGCCGCTTCTGGACCCGATCATCGGACCTGCGGCGAAGTGGAAGCTGACGCTTGTCTGGGCGCTGGGCCTGATCATGGGCATTGCCCTCAACTGCTATTCCTTCATCTCAATGGAGGGGCTAGCGGCAGCGGGCAAGGTCGGTGGCGACATGCCCCTCATGTATCTGCTGTGCTGGTGGGACCAGATTATGGGGGCGGCGAGCCTCTTGGGCTGGATCCTGGGGCTGGGCGTCTGCGTGCTGCCGTTCGCCGTGGCCGCGGCCATGCTGCCGCGCGCCGTGGACGAGGAGCAGTTCCTGCCGTACCACGTGGGGGCGGTCTTCTTCTTCACGGGAGCGCTCGCGTATTCGCAGCTCTGCATGCTGCCGCCGCTCTGGTTCTGGTCCTGGTCCGACGCGGTGGCGCTGAATTCGGCCTACCTCCAGCAGATTCTGATGCTCTGTGCGTCCGGCACGGTGACCTTCGCCTTGACGACCCTTGGCGGGGACGCCTGCTGCCGCAACCACATCCGTCTCGCGACGCAGCGCTTCGCGGAGCTTCGCGAGGCGAACGAGGGCAATCCCGAGGCTTCCATCAACGCGCGGCGCGGCAAGCGGGGCGGGCTGGTGGTCTTCTTCATCGCGGCGGTTCTGCTGGTGGCGGGCGTCGTGCCGGGGCGTCAGCTCGAGAAGATGCGGGTGATGCTCGGCGTCCTCGAAGACTACGCGAAGGAGGTGGTCGAGGAGTGCGGCCCCGTCCAGTGGATCTTCACGGATGGTTCGTTCGACGCGCGCGTCGAGCTGGGTGCGGCGGAGAGGGGGCGGAAGCTGAAGGCCCTGTCGATGATGGCGCACAACACGCCCTACCAGCAGTTCCTGCGCAAGCGCGGGGTGACGGACGCGGAGGACCAGATGACCCTTTCGATGGGTGCGCCGATGGCGCTGCGCTCGTGGATGCGCGACAAGCCGGCGCGGATGCAGGATGCGGCGATCCAGCTCGGATTCGAGCTTTGGAAGCGGGACGGCAAGGAGCTGCCGGTCTGCTCGGGCGTGCTGGCACGTCCGGTCGGGATGGACGCGGCGGCGTGCGCCGCGGGTGTGACGCGGGCGAATGCGCTGGCGGATCGCATTCTCGATCTCTATGCCGCGGGTGGTCTCGACAAGGCCGCCGGTCGTACGCTCAAGGAACTCTTCCTCTACGTGCAGTGGCGCATCGCGCGCCTGGCGCGCATGCGCGCCGAGCGCGCGGACCGCGCGGGCGACACGCAGGCGGCGATGAAGGACGTGAAGCTCTCCGACAAGCTCGACAACACGAACGAGTCCCTGCAGCGGATTCTCGCCTCCATGGAGAAGGCGCGGGCGACGACACTCAAGCAGGTCACGCCGCGCGAGGGCCTGCAACTCGCATTGGCGCGGGCGGACTTCGTGCTGGCGCGGCGCTACGGGGAGACGATCCTCGAGGCGGATCCGGATGATCCGAATGCGAATTTCGGCGTGGGCATGAGCTACTACACCCAGAAGCAGTGGTCGCGCGCGGAGGAGTACCTCAGGCGTTGTCTCGTGAAGAAGCCGAAGGAGCCGGCCGTCTGGAACAACCTGGCGATGGTCTGCATGTACACCGGACGCTTCGACGAGGCTGAGAGGCACGCGAAGAAGGCGCTCGAGATCATTCCTCAGTCCGGCGAGGTGAAGGACACGCTCAAGAAGATCGCGGCGGCGCGCAAGGCCGCGGCGGAGAAGACGACGGACGAGTCCAAGACTCCTTCTCCGACGAAGTAGGGGTCTTGCGACCTTGCGCCGCACACCCGTGTTTAGTATACTATATCCCAGTCAAAAACGAACAACTTAGGCGAGGCCTAGACTATGGCGAAATTTCAGTACATCGCGCTGGATGGCGCGGGGCAGGAACAGCGTGGCACGATCGAGGCGGGCGACCGCGCGGCGGCGATTGCGGCGATCCGCGCGAACGGACTCTTCCCGTCCGCGATTGGCGAGGTGAAGGGGTCGGCGGCATCGGCCGCGAAGAAGGATGCGAAGGCGCCCAAGGCCGAGAAGAAGGGTGGCGTCGGCTCGAAGCAGATCAACATCAAGCTCCCGAAGTTCTTGATGGGGCGGGTGAAGCAGAAGGACCTCACGGGCTTCACGCGTCAGCTCGCGACGCTGGTGAACGCCGGTCTGCCGCTCATGCGCTGCATCGAGGTGCTGAAGAAGCAGAAGATGGCACCGGCGATGATGGACTGCCTGAACGGCATCAGCGAGGGCATCTCGGGCGGCGCCACGTTCTCCGAGGCGCTCACCGCGTATCCGAAGGTGTTCGACAACCTGTACGTCAACATGGTGAAGGCCGGTGAGGCGGGCGGCGTGCTCGAAGTCGTGCTGAACCGTCTGGCCGAATTTGCCGAAAAGGCCCAGAAGATCAAGAACAAGGTGAAGGGCGCGATGATCTACCCGTCGGTGGTTCTCGTGGCCGCCATCGGCATCACGGCATTCCTGCTCGTGGCGGTGATTCCAAAGTTCCAGCAGGTGTTCAACGACATTCTCGGCGGACAGTCCCTGCCGGCGATCACCGAGTTCGTGATGGGCCTTTCCGATTTTGTCCAGCACAACGGCCTGCAGATCTTCGTCGGCGTGGTCGTGTTGGTCGTTCTGTACAAGATGTTCGGCAAGACGAAGTTCGGCGCCTATCAGCTGGACCGTATGCGCATCTCGATTCCGATCACGGGTACGCTGGTGAAGCGTACGGCCATTTCGCAGTTCTCCCGTACTCTGGGAACGCTACTCTCTTCGGGTGTGCCGATTCTTCAGGCTCTGGTGATTGTGCGCGACACCACTGCGAACCGCGTGGTGCGTAACGCCATCCAGTCCGTGCACGATGCTGTGAAGGAAGGTGAGTCGATGACCGACCCGCTGGCCTCCTCCGGTGTGTTTCCGCCTATGGTCGTCTCGATGGTGCAGGTCGGCGAAGAGACCGGCCAGCTACCGGACATGCTCACGCGTATCGCCAACACCTATGACGACGAAGTGGATAATGCCGTCGCGGGTATGACGGCCGCCATTGAACCGGCGCTGATCATCTTCCTCGCCGTAGTGGTCGGTACGATCGTCATCGCCATGTTCTTGCCGATGATCAAGATCATCTCCTCGGTGTCCGGTGGCGGCACCTGATTCGAGCGAAGAATGAATAGTGAAGAGTGAAAAGTGTTGCGAGCGCTTAAACCTGAAGATGTGGCATGAAACTTGAAACCAGAAAAAGCGGCTTCACGCTGATTGAGCTCCTGGTCGTGACGGTGGTGATCGTCACGCTCATGGGTGTGGTGTTCCGCCTCGCGGGCGTAGGTGGAGACAGTCGGGCGAAGGCGATGACGATCGACCGCATGCAGCGCATTGAGAATGCGCTTTCCGGCTATTATGCCGCGTATGGATCGTATCCGCCGGTGCCGCTTCAAGGACGAAGCCGCAGCATCTACAAAAAGGTTGATTCGTACGGATTGCAGGAGAATGGCGAGGACGAGAGCGGCACGAAGTCCTTTACGGACGCCAAGATGATTGTCCAGATTGATGCGGCCTGTCGGGCGCAGCCGCTATCCGTCTCATGGCCGGCTCCGTCGGACGGCGACTTGGGTGACACGATTCAGGATTTGTCCAAGGGTTGCCAGCAAAACTCGGTGCCGCCCTATTCGTCGGGATTCAAGTCGCTCTCGGGCGTGGGAGGGCTTGATCTCGGCGAGATCGACTGGCGTGGCCAGGGGAAGAACGGAAAGGGCGTCCAGCTCTTCGAGTTCGGTCTGCTCTCCTTCCTCTTCCCGCGCTATCTGTTCATGCTCGACGGAAAGATGAGCAACTTCTATGATCACAAGGAAAATGGGCGCTACCACAACCAGTGGGCCGCGAACAACCAGATTCCCTGTCGGCTTGATACGGGAGCCCAGTTCGCCGACTGGGATGAGGTCCGTAGATTCATGGGCGCGCAGTCCTCAACCGCCCGTGCAACCTGGGAGTCGGGAATGATCTCGAATCTGACGAGCCAGGCCGTCTGCGCCCGCTGGATGCCGAATTTCCAGGGGATTGTCTCGACGATCGACTGGCCGAAATACCGGTATTTCTACGGTGTGGACATTTTGGACGGCGATCGCCCGTACATGGCGCCGCCGAGCTACTCCTCCTCTCTTCCCAGCGGCGTGAAGAGTTCGGGGGGTGATGATGGTCGCGTCTGGCAGCATCGACTGCGGGTCTTCAGTCAGAGTGGATATGGTTCGGGTGGATCCGGCTACCTTCTCTTCGGGATGACGATTCGCGACGGATGGAACCACGAGTTCTACTACTATTCCGACCCGCCCTATCAGAGCTACCGGCTCTGGTCTGCGGGGCCGAACCATGCGACATTCCCGCCGTGGTATGACCTGAATTCGTTCTCCGGCGACGATCTCAAGCAGATTCAGATTTTCATCTCGGACGACATCGTCCATCTCAGCAACTGAGGTTCAACATGACGAATACTAGAAAAGGCTTCACCTTGATTGAAATGCTGGTGGTGATGGGCATCATCTCCATCCTCGCGGGGGCGCTGCTCATGGGATACGGGAAGATCACCCGCACCGCGCAGCGCGCGCGGGCGCAAGAGACCGTCTCCAATGTGGCGACGGCGCTCAGCATCATTCTGCAGAAGAATGGCTCATGGCCCGCCACGCTGCTCAAATACCATGGATCGGACGAAGGTGGCGAGAAGGGGTGTGTCATTGAGGTCGCGAAGGTCTTCAATGCGCAGAAGTTGTTGGGTGTTTCCGTGGACGGCAGCGGAAAGCCGACAGGATCCGACCGTTGCGGCATCGTCGATCCCTGGGCCGTGGCCGTGCTGAAGAAGAATGCAGGCGCAAGCTTCAATACTCGTGTGCCGGATGGTGGAACGGTTCGCGACCACATCATCTACTATGCGATCGACACGGACTATGACGGCATCACCGAGGCCAAGGTTTCGGGGGCAAAGGTGAAGGTGCGTGCCAACGCGATTGCCTGGGGCAAGGGCGGTGGCGGCGTGCAGAGCTGGAACAAGAAGCAGGAGGTCCACGAATGACGGGCGAAAGTGGCAAGCGGGGGTTTACAATCGTCGAAATGCTGATGGTCATCGGCGTGTTGGCGGTTCTCATGGGAATCGTCACCACGGCGGCCACGGCGGCCATTCGCCAGGCGCGGGACAGAAGAACGGCCGCGATGAAGCAGGTGATTCAGGCCGGCATCAGCACCTACTATGCCCAGAAGAATTACTGGCCCCCGAAAGGTGGCCAGCTGCAGAGCTGGGCGGACAACGGCCTCAGCACGGGCAAGCATGTCGATTTTCTGAGTGCGGACCAGTACGACACCATGATGCGCGAACTTGCGAAGGTCTCCGTGGGGTCCAAGGCAACTTCGCCGGTCATGGACTTCAACGGATGCACCGTGACCACGCGTACGGCGGCGAGTCGGCGGAATGGCCGTGGGAAGAGCTTTGCCGACGCGGTCAAGAAGCGCGGGAGCAACACAATCAAGCTCGCTGACATGGTATTCGGTTACCTCACGAAGGAGCAGGGGTACTTTCGTCGCTACATCGTGCAGTACAATGCTGATTCCGACGCCGTCACGGTGATGACCGAGAACGACTACAAGAGCTGGTGGGGTGTCACGCATAGCGGTTCCGCCTGTCAGCTGCCCAGCGGATATTGATCCATGAGAAGTTCCAGAAATAATCAGATGGGATTCTCGCTCATCGAACTGATCGTCGTGATCGGCCTGATGGCGCTGCTCTCCACCATCTCCATCGGGGGATACTTCGCCGCGTCGCGCGGCATGGCCGCGCGCGGGGTGATGCAGGATACCGCTTCGATCATCCGTCAGGCCATGCAGGTCTGCCTGATCGACCAGGTTCCCACGGCGGTCCTCTTCAGCAATCGTCGCCAGGGAAAGAAGGAGGATGGTGGCGAGGCCTATGGCACCGCCGTTGCGATCAAGATGGCCGGTCGCATCTCGTACATCGCCAAGAGCGGCAAGACAGCGGCGGGTAAGTCGCTTCCGGTCAGTGACGGCATGTTGGTGGACGAGTTCGCGGACTGGAACCAGTCCTATCCCATGGATGCCTCCGACAGTGGCAAACAGCGGGCGGTGCGACTCTATCAGATGAGCAGCCCCCAAGGCCACAAACTCAAGCAGGGCGTCAAGCAGTGCAGTTCCCTCATGTGCGCCTGGGTGGGCTATACGCAGATGGAGGCGGACTACATGATCTCCGCCCGGATGACGGTGGAGGACTGGTGTTCGCTGAATCACCGCGACGCGAAGGGCAACAAGTCCTACTCCGGAATCGGCTACGACAACGGCAACGACTGCCGCTGGGGACTTCCGTTCCACCCCGACAACAAGGGGCTTGGGAAGAGCGCCTGGCACGTGGGCGACGCCTATGGCGTGGAAATCGCCTCGCTGGACCTGCCGAAGAACTACATCTTCGGCTCAACGCCCCCGAAAGGTCCCGAGCTTGAGGCCGCTTCCGGCACGTCCGCGCTGGTTTTTACGCCTGGCATGGTCACAAGCGCGAGCGCCTACAAGTTCTCGCTGGGGAGTGCTGGTGGCAATGTACTGATTACGTTGCTGAACGACATCGACGGTTCCGACAAGTCTCCCGTTGGCACCATTACGGACGATCTGCTCAAGGACCAGGACTGACATGAACGGCATGAAATCCATCTTTGGAAAATTGGGCTTCACCCTGATGGAGGTGAATCTCGCCATCTTCATCATGGCCGCGGGCGTGCTGGCGATGGTTTCGCTCTATCCGCTCGGCTACCGCGAGAATCAGCAGAGCAAGGACGATGTGAAATCTGCGGCGGCGGCAGATGCCGTGCTCAACCAGATCACTGGTGCTCTGTCGCAGCGCAGCATCACGTGGGATGACTGGCTGAATGCAGTGCAGGGTGCGGTCAAGGTGACAGGGCAGGGGGAGCGCAATGGTGGTTGGGCCGCCTACTGCGAAACCGGAAACGGATTCACGCCGAAGAAGAAGAATTCGATCAATTCAACGGCGAAGAGTGTGTTCAGCGCACTGGTGGGGAAAAGTAAGCCGAAGCCGAGCTGGCCCGTCAACAGCGACTATGTCTGCGCATTGGTGGCCCAGCCGGGGCATGTGCGCATCCCCGGAGGCGAAGTCCAGTTGGACTGGTCACGCATCGCGGTGAGCATGCGGGTATCCCGCAAGGCCGGCGCCCTGTTCGCGCAGCCGATCTACTTCACGGAAATCCATTTCCAAGGCGATCAGAAAAAGTAATGAAACGTCTACACGACAGATCTGGTTTCACGCTCATCGAGATGCTCGTCGCGTCCCTGTTGCTGGGGATGCTCGTGACGATTCTCACGATGGTGTTCAATTCGTCCTCCATCGCGTGGCGGACGGGCAAGGCCGGAGTCTCCCAGCTTTCGCTCATGCGCCGTCAGCTTTCGCTCGCGCAACGGCGCGCGGATGACATGCTGCCCCGTGTCGACATGACGAGCAAGACCAAGATCGGACTCGTCGCGGGGGCCTGGCATGCGGACGGCAAGGTGCGTACGCGTGCGGTTTCCACCTACAAGGGCGACGGCTGGTTTGCGCAGCCGAACTTTGGATCCTACGAGAGCGATGCGTCGACGCTGACGGTGAATCCCTGGCAGCAGCTGAACGGACTTGGTTCGCTGAGGGGTGGATCGTCGCACACCTACACCGTGGGCGTCTTGTCCTATGGTCCGGATGGAAAGAAGGATACGGGCGACGACATCAGCACATGGCCGGATGAGGTTGAATGACAATGACGCGCTTGGATGACAGAAGGGGCTTCACGCTTGTGGAGCTGATCGTGGTGATCGGTATGCTCATGCTGCTTGCCGGAGCCGTCTCGACCTCCGTCGCGGGGGCCCATCGCCGTGCGAAGATCCAGCAGGCGACCACCGAGGCGCAGGAGATGACAAAGGCGATTCTCGCCTATGAGAACTACGGCAAGGGCTATTCGCTCGATGCGCACATCATGGAGAGTCCGACCGAAGCGACCGAGGACTCGCTGGGGTTCATCCTCGGCAAGGAGAACCGTCAGAACGGGCAGACGGGGAAGATGCCGATCCTCTTCAATGCGTCCGTGACGCGGTCCAAGAGAATTCTGGATCCGTGGGGGAATCCCTATTACGTGACGATTCGCAAGGGAACGGTTGATCAGGAGCAGGACAAAACGGATGGGAATGTGACCTCCTATGTCACCTTTCCGAACTACAATCGCCGTCCCGCCGACGAGATTACTACGGGGAACAACCAGAAATGACAACGTCCCGCAAAAACGGAAGCGCGCTGCTGATCGTGCTCGGCTTCCTCTCTTTTATGGTCGTCTCCGCGGTCGCGTTTGCGATCTATATGCGCGCGGAGCGTCTGCCTTCATCGGCGCTTCGCCGGAATGTCGCCACACGCCATCTCGTGCATGCCGCCCTCGCCGAGGCGATCAGTCGCGTGGACGACGCCGTGCGCGGCGATCCCTTCCCAGGATTGTGCCAGACGAACACGGAGTATGCCGCCCAGGGCAATTTCACCTATCGCGACCAGCAGGGTCAGGCGATGGACGTGTGGCAGGGGCGCGTGTTCATGCCGCCGGATCCGCTCGGCGGCACGCATGACCGCGAAACGCGCTTCGCGCCGGTCACCGAGACCGTCAGCGTATTGACGCTCGAGGGGCTTGGCTATCTGCCGCCGGCGCTCGTCAACGACGTTCGCTTCCTCTCGCGTTCCTCCTGGGCGGCCCAGTGGCAGCAGCTTCCGTTCGATGCGGGGCGCTTCGCCTACTGCGCCGTCAATGTAAGCGACTATTTCGACATCAATCGCCTTTACGCCAATCGGGGCCGCACCTCCGAGGCGGGTGGACGCCTCTCTCTTGGCTATCTCTTCGATTCGTCCTTTGATCCGATGGCTTCGGTTGGTGGGGCGTGCGGCGACGTCGTCAACTTCTCGTCCGATGCGACGGCGTTCGACCAGTTCGTCCACACATCGCGTCCAAGTGGCGACGACAAGAGTGACGACAACACGCAGGCCGCCGGGAACACCGTCCCCTACATCTCGATGCTCGACTACAATCTCGCACTGGGGGCAAACGGCGGCTCAAGTTCTCTGATGCCGCTCTTCCACGCCTGGATTGCCGGATCGCAGAACTCTGTGACCTACTATCAGGAGGGAAGCCAGCAGGCGAAGAGCGCTGCGCGCCAGCCGTTCGTCACGGAGTCCGCCTCGACCAACGAAACCTGGGAGGCCGATATCGCGACGGTCAAGGGGCAGCCGTTCTACAATCTCGATATGGGCGCCGAGAACAAGGCCCAACGCGTGATCAACTACAATTCAGACTTCTTCAGACGGGCTTATTCCTCGGGGTCGAAGCTCATCTCCCCGATGGACTACGTCACGCTCTATGACTACCTCGACCATGACGACATTCCGCTGTCCCTCGCCGCGCCCTGCACAGAGCGCGTGCCGATGATCGCCGCACTGGAGCAGACGATCAACTTCGTGCCGACGGCGATGCAGGCTCAGCCTGGCCCCACGACCGCCCCTTCTCCCGGCGGCAAGAAGGCCTCGACAGTCTATTACGACGTCAATCCGAACTGGTTCCAGCCTGGCGTGCTCACGACGGTTATCGCTTTTCCGTTCAAGCATGGCAAGACGCGTAACCAGCGGCTGTCAGGCGGCCCATTCAAGGCACAGGCCGTGGTGCGGCTTTTCCTCGCGCCGGAGGGGCTCAACTTCCGGGCTGGAATTGCGGAGAGACTGCGGCCGAAGAGCGATAGCGAGTGGAGCCAGAAGGAGCAGCCCTTCGCCGATGGTATTTTCCAGCTGTCGGTCCACTCCGAGGAGCTCTCTCTGTCTCTGCCGGACGTCCAGGACGAAGAGGATGCGTCCTGCAAGGGTGGCGGAGGGAATGGCATTGTCGCCATCCCGATCAACTTCGGCGATTTGACGTGGCCGTCCGACATGCACATGCTCACGGTCACGACGAGCCAGGGTTGTGACCAGAACGGTAATCCCGTTGGCCAGGAGGAAAAGACCTACACGATCAACAAGCGTCCCTACATCGACGCGGAGGGCAATACGGCCAACGGCGCACCGGATATCTCGCAGCAGGAGTTTGACGCCATCGCCAATACTCCGTTTGTCCCGTATGTCTGCGTGTGGGTGCGCATCGTCAACAACGACGGCACCGTTGACCTCGTCCCCGCGTATCCCCAGGACGATGTTCTGAATGGCGGTGGAGGGGGTGATGCCGTTCTCGAGACCTATGGCGGCAGTACAGCGCCGCTCATGCGGTTCATGGGGACGGGACTCAATCTGACGTTGGGCGCCATTGCCGCTGGTACCTTCGCGGGTGGTACGCCGACCTGGTCGCCGAAGGCGATGTACACGGTTGATCCCCGCTTCAATTGGGCTCCTGAGTCCTGGTATGCGGTCGATCAGCAGGGCGTGACGTTCGAGAAGTGGCTCGCCGCCGCGCGGAGTGCGGTCAACATGGGCAACGACAACACGCGCGATGAGGACATCTTCATGTTCACATCGAACCAGGGCGTGCTCCAGTCGTTGGGTGAGTTTGCGTTCCTGCCGCGGCTCACCGAGAATGGAACAGAGATCATCAGTTCGTCTGGTTTTGATGGAACTCTTCGCAGTGATGCGCGCCAGACGTTGAACTTCAACTGTGCCTGGCGGACCTACCAGATCTCAAAGGACTGGTATGACCTGTGGGCGCAGGCTGGGGTTGGACGCTCGGTCGAGAACGAATGCCTTGTGAACCCCTACACGGACAGTCGGGCGGTGATGATGGCCGCCCTGGCAAACACGCCGGTCGACTATTGGGCGGCTGCGCGTGGCATGGCAAAGGACTGCGTGTTCCGCAAAGACGGGGCCAAACTTGTCAATGACGACGATCCATGGTATGACAAGGCGTCCGACTCGCTCAAGCATGCGTTTTGCTCAAAGTCGGAGGATTCGGGGGACCAATTGGCCTGCGAGGACCTGATGCGCTTTTGCGATCGCATCATGGCGTCGATGCGTTCATATACGCTGGATTCGATTTCACAAAACGCTGGACGTGGGGATTGGGATCCGGCCAAGGCCTGGCATGACGTATGGGATGAGCTTGCCTGGGACGTTCGGCAGAACAACGATTCGATCACGAAGTTCCTCGGCATTGATCAGGATATGAAGAATGGCGTTGCATTCCACTCCGTCGACCGCAAGTTCCTCTATTCCTATTGGCGTGACTGCTTCGCGAACAATCAGCAATTGTTCCTGATCTTTGTGCGGGCGGAATCGAATGCGCTGGGTGGTCCCGGTGAGGGCACGCCGGCTCAGCAGGGCGGGCGGGCGGTCGCGCTTGTGTGGCGCAACCCGTCGGCGACGCGTCAGCAGGGCCGCGTACATGATGCCCAGAACACCTACAATACGAATGGCGAACGTGAACCCCATCAGACACGTGTGCTGTTCTATCACCAGTTTGACTGACGGAGTTTGGGAAAATGCTGACGGAAGAGCAGAAGACGGACGTTGCGAAGTGGTTCGCCGCAGGAGCCTCCCTGGATGAGATCCAGAAGCGTATGAAGGCCGAGTTCGGCGTGCATATGACCTATCTGGATGTGCGACTGATGGTCGCGGAACTGCCGCAGCCCGTCGAGGAGCAACCCGAAGTGGGTGATGCCGGTCACGGAGTGACTGGCCCTCGGGCAGATGCCGAACATTCCGAAGCGGATTCGCCCGATCTAGGGGGTGGTCACTCCGTGACCGCCGAGCAGCCTGCGCCGCCGAAGCGCTACGATTTGGATGCGCCCGACGCCGACGAGGGAAAGCCATCGCCCGATGTCGTGGTCGAGATTGACACGTTGACGATTCCCGGCACCTACGCGAGCGGTGATGTGACGTTCTCCGACGGCACGAAGGCGAAGTGGTATCTTGACCAGCAGGGACGCCTTGGACTGGGAAACGCGCCGGAAGGCTACCGTCCCTCGCAAAGCGATGCGGCGCTTTTCCAGGCGCGTTTGATGGATCTACTCCGCACGCGTGGCGGAATGATGTAAGTTGTTACTTGCCGAGTTCGGCGGAACGGGTGGCGGCGGCCTTTAGGGTTGCCGCCACGACTTTTCTGAAGTCGGAGGCACGCATCACGTCCATGCCTGCGGCGGTGGTTCCGCCGGGGGTGGCGACGCCGGAGATGAAGGATTCGAGGTCCGCGCCGCTCTGGCGAAGATAGGCGGCCGTTCCGAGCATTGTCTGTTCCGCAAGGAGGCGGGCGGCGTCGGCGGGAAGGCCGAGCGCCTCGCCGCCCGCGGCCATCGCCTGTTCCATGTAGGCGAAGAAGGCGGGTCCGCTGCCGGAGAGCGCGGTGACGGCGTCGAAGTGCTTCTCCTCGAGTACGACGGTCTGTCCGGCGCCGTTGAGGATCTTCGCGACTTTCTTCACGTCGGCGGATGTTGCGTTCTTCGCGGGGCAGATGGCGCACATGCCTTCTTTGGCGCGAAGGGCGAGATTGGGCATCACGCGCACGAGGCGCACGTCCTTGCCGAGCGCCTTCTTAAGCGTGGCGAGCGATTTGCCGGCTGCGATGGAGACGACGAGTGTCTTCTTTGTGAGCAGGGGCTTGACGTCCGCGGCGAGTGCGGCGAGGTCCTGTGGACGCACGGAGAGGAAGATCACGGGGGCGTCCTTGGCGACGTCCTTGGCGTCAGGCGTGGTCCGCACGCCGTACTTCTTCTCGAGCTCCTTCGCACGGGCGGGGAGCTTTTCGGCCATGAGAACGGACTTCGGGTCGAAGTCCTTCGCGAGCGACGCGGCGGCGAGGATGCCCTCGGCCATCTTGCCGGCGCCGAAGAAACCTAGTTTTGTCTTCATGGCTTTATTATAGCACAGTCACGGATATGCCGAAATATGCTAAACTATGGCCATGGAAAAATGGTATGTCAGAAACACCGAGGGAAAGGTGTTCGGTCCGATTGACCTCGAGACGCTGAAGGCGTGGGTGAAGGAGGGGCGCGTGGAGCCGTTGGCGGGTGTGTCCAGCGACCTTCAGAACTGGATCCTTGCTCCTTTGAAGCCAGAGCTCGAGATGAACTGGGTTGTGGAGAACAATCCAGGCCAGTTCTATGGGCCCACGCATCGTACGGTGGTGGAGGACCTCGTCAAGACGGGAAGCCTCTCCAGAGACGCGCGGTTCTACGGGGACGACCGTGGAGCCGCGGAGGAGCGGATTCATGCCATGGAGACGGCCATGGCCGCGAAGGATGCCGAGGTGAGTCGGCGTGACGTCGCGCTTGCCGAGGCGCAGCGGCAGAGATCCAAACTCGAACTTTCGCTCACGGCTGCACAGAAGGCGGTGACGCAGCGCGATGATCGCGTTGCCGAGCTTGTGGCTTCGGTCGCGCAGCGGGATGGACAGATCGACACGCTGACCAGGTCGCTCAAGATGCGAGAGGGCGAACTGATTCGTGCAGGCGAAGATCTGGCACGCAAGGCCGCGGAGTACCAACAGCTCGAACAGGAGATTGCCAACCGCGATGCCGAAATCGAGAACCTCAAGGCCCAGCTCGCTACACGGGATGAAGTGCACGAGCGTTCGTGGAAGACGGAGGTCGTCGAGCCGGAGGTGATTGCCGACGAAATGCCGCCGCCGGTCGCCCGTCAGGCTTTTGGTTTCGGTATGACGACATCCCAGGGGCGTCCAACGTCTCTGGCCGATCTCGAACGGCGCGCTCAGGAGGAGTTGGCCCGTATGGGCGCGGCCAATGCGCAGAAGTTCTTCAGATTCAAGCGGTAACGGTTGCGGAGGGCGATTCCGATGGGCAATCAGTGGTGGCTGCGCGCACAGGACGAGGTGTTCGGTCCCGTAACGCGGGACAATCTGCTCGAATGGGCGCAGATGGGGCGCATTCAGCCGGGACAGGATGTTTCGGAGGATGGCGAGAACTGGAAGCCCGCCACGGAGATTGCCTTCCTCGACATGCGCTGGTCGATCGACATCGGTGATGGTACGCCGCGTGGCCCCTTCAACAAGCAGGCCGCGCAGGCGTTGCTCGCCAGTGGCCGTCTGCCGCGCGGAAGCAAGCTCGTGGAGGTCGTGCCCGAGCCCGTAGATCAGAAGGCGGAGCCTGAACCTGCGCCGCAGAAGGACGAGCCTGTCACACAGGCGCAGTCGGCGTGCGTGGACGAGCAGAAGGTGGCGTCTTCGAGTGAAATCGCCGAGCTCAGGCAGCAACTTGAGACGCTTCAGGCTGGGTTGCGCGCGGCGGAGGCGCGGGCGGCCGAGGCCGAGCGGCGCGTGGATGAGGCAAGGCGCGAGGCGAAGACCGCGGTCAAGGCGGCTGATGTCGCCGAAGCTCGTCTGGCGGCAATTCAAGCAGAGACCGCGCAGAAGGACGCAGATCTGGCCGCCGCCCATGCTGCGGCGGCCAAGGCTCGCGAAGAGGCGGAATTCGCGGTTGCGGCCGCGAAAAAAGATGCCTCCACCGCAGTCGAGAGTGCCCTTGAGTCTGCCAGGCTGCAGGCAGGGAAGGCTGCAGCGGAGCTCGCCGCGAAGAATGAGGCTCTTGCCGCCAAGGAGTCCGAAATCGCGGCCATTCAGCGTGAGGCGGCGGCGGAGCTCGCCGCGCGCGAGACCGAGCATGCCGCGGAGATCGCCGCACGGGAGACTGAACTTAAGAAGAAGGAGACGGCTCTCGCGGAAAAGGATGCCGCTCTTGCCGCCAAGGACACGGCTCTTGCGGAAAAGGAGACGGCTCTCGCCGAGAAGGACTCCGCGTTGACCGCTGCGCATCGCGAGGCTTCTGAAGCGGAGTCGATGGCGAAGGCCGCGGAGTCGGATCTCGCGGACCTGTTTTCTTCCGCTCAGGCGAACGAGGCCGCCTACGAGAACCGCATCCAGTCGCTTTCTGAGGAGATCAAGCGTCTTCCCCCCACGGCCCAGCTGGCCGCGGACGCCCAGGCTGCCGTCTATGCGCTCATGAAGGAGGAGTCCGACGAACTGGCTGCGGCCCTCGAGGCCGAGAATCGGGAGGCCGAGGCGTTTCGGCAGTACCGTCGGCAGCGTACGGAACGACTACTTGCCCGCAGGCAGGAGATTCTCCGGCGCCTCGGTACGGATGTCGACGACATGACGCGGCGTGCGCTCAAGGCGCACCCCGAGGATCCACGCACCGCCCATCTGCGCCAGGAGCTGGATGCTCTCCGTATTCTGCAGGAGAGGTCTGCACTTGAGGCGGACCGTAAGATTCGCGATCTCTCTGCAAAACTCCGCGAGAGCGTGAGCGAGGTGAATCGTCTGCGTGCGCAGTCCGTCGACGTCACGGTGATCTACCGCCAGCTGCAGGATGCCCGGGAAAAGCTTTCTGCCCGCGAGAAGGATCTGGTCGAGGAGCGTCAGAAGTCTGAAATCGAGCGGCAGCAGCATGCCGCCGCACAGCAGGCGCTGTTGACGCGCCTTTCATCGCTCGAGATGGGCATGCCGGGAGCCACCAACCAGTCCCGTGAGGCGCGTAGCGTTCGGCTCGCGCCCTGGATGGGGCTGAAGAAATAGTGAATAGTGAATCGGGAATTGGGAATAGTGGATAGGGAATAGTGATAGAGATGAATGAAGAGTGGCCCAAAGCCATTGTTGTCTTACGCTTGCTGTTCTCTTGAACACTGAAGATTGAAGGTTGAAAACGCTGTCTTTAGTCGTGCCGGTCTACAATGCGCCCGACCTCGCGCGGGCGTTGGTGGTGCGCGTCGCGGAACTTGAGAAGGCGGCCTTGTCATGTGGATTCGAGCTTGTCGAGGCGATTCTCGTCGACGACGGCTCGGAGATTCCTCTCGATCTCGCTGGAATCTCCCCCCGCGTGACGATTCTGCGCAATGACCACAATCGCGGAAAAGGATTCTCTGTGAAGCGGGGGGCTCTCGTCGCGAAGGGCGCGTGGGTGCTGATGAGCGACGTCGATCTTTCCACGCCGTTTTCTGAATTCCCCAGGCTCGCGGCGGAGGCCGATGCGTGGATGGTCTGCGGTAGCCGCTATGGACGCCCGGGGATGCCGCTCAGCCGGCGTCTTCTCTCCCGTGTCTTCCATCTGCTGGTGCGCCTGATGGGCGTTGCGGGAGTCCATGACACGCAGTGCGGATTCAAGCTGTTCCGCATGGACGTGATGCGCTCCGTCTTCGAGGCGCAGCGCATTGAGCGCTTCTCGTTTGACGTCGAACTGATTCGCCGTGTCTATCGCGCCGGAGGCGTGGTAAAAGAAATTCCCGTCGTGTGGCACGGCGGGAAGAGAAGTTCGCTGCGCGTCTGCAGGGACGCGCCGCGGATGTTGGTCGATCTGCTTAGAATCTGGCGAGATCGAGCATAGATCCAGGACCAAACGCGCGCAGATAGATGAAGAAGCACACGCGGTTGTCGCAGCGTTCCTTGGAACCGTCCACGCGGCGGTACGAGGTCTCGTGGGCGAAGAGAACGCGGTAGCCAAGGCAGTCCGTGAGCAGATCGAGCCAGGCGCCGACCTCATCGACTTCGTCGCGGCGGCAGTCGTGGCGGATGTATGGCGACCACGCGAGCTGATCGCAGATGTCGTGCGTGAAGCCGAGCTGGATGATGTTCGAGTACTCGTAGTTCCAGCGGTCGTATTCGCTGGGGAGGTAGTTCCACAGGCGCTGGTCGCGGCCGATGTAGCTGACGTGGTAGTTGAAGCTCTCGGTCAGGCGCTGGCGGAAGATGATGTCCGCATAGGAGGCCTTCGAGTTCTGGCAGTCGTATTCGGCGCGGGTGAGGAGCGAGATGTCACGCGAGGGGTTCCAGCGGATCCGCGTGCCGGGGACGACCTGGTGACGACCGCTGCGGCTGTAGTTCGCGTCCTCGTCGTCGTCAGGGTAGCCCGCGAGGATGCTGTCCTTTCCGTAGGGCGTCATCGTCTCGAACGGGACGGCGGCGTAGACATCCCAGTCGAGGATCGTGCGGAGGATGCCCTTGTCGTCCATTTCCTGGAAGGTGTTGCGCACGCCGGGGCGGATGCCATGCCAGTTGTAGGGTAGGCCGCGGCCTTCGAAGCCGAACTGGTCGAGCCAGTCGATGGAGCGGTCGTAGCTGTCGAACGCGTAGTAGCGCTTGCCGCCGCCGGAGGAGAGGTCGACGGCCTGGTAGGAGTAGTCGAGGTAGGGCTCGACGGTGTGGCGCCAGGTGTCGCTCAGCCAGGCGGATCCGCGGGCGGAGGCGGTGAAGCCGACTTCGCAGATGTGGCGGAAGAGTCCGTCCCCGGAGGCCTTGAGGTAGTCGCTGTCGCGGTCGCCGCTGTCGCTCCAGTAGGTTCCGCGGTAGCCGGCGCGCGGCACGACGGAGAGCGTGTCCCAGAGCTTGAACGGAATCGTCAGGCGGTGGTTGGTGTCCATGCGGAACGCCTGGTAGTCGGCACCGCGACCATTGGTGCCGATGTAGGGCACGTAGCGGAACATCGGATCGCTGGAACCGTAGCGGGCGTAGTCGTGGTTGAGGTAGCCGGCGCGGGTCTGCGACTCGTAGTTGACCGGGAGATCCCAGACGGGCTGGGGCTCGACGGCGAACCAGCCTTCCGGCAGGCGTGCGGTTCCGGCATAGAAGTCGTTGATGGGGCCGGAAACCGTGGCGCCCGCCGCCCAGGAGAGCTCGCGATGTTCGTACCAGGCGTCGTTGACGGGGATCGACTCGAGGCGATGGTCCTTGTCGAAGAAGTCCTTGTTCATCCGCGAGTCGGAGAAGTAGGTCGCCTGCGCGTTGAAGGTGTCGCGCTCCGTGAGGTCCGCCTCGTGCTCGAGCGTCACGCGATAGCGCCGGCGCTCGACTTCACTGCCCCAGTTCTGGTAGTTGCGGTGATGTCCGCTCCACTGGCGGCCCATATAGCGGTCGTAGTCCTCGTCCCAGGCATTGTACGCCTTGATCTTGCCACGTCCGAGACCCTCGCGGGCGAGGTGGACGCTGCCGTCCTTCGCGACCTCCTCCTTCTGGCCCCAGCGGAGGGACTGACCGAGGGCGAAGCCGTTCTTGGTGCGGTAGTCCGCATAGGACGAGGCGCCGAGATAGGGCGTGTTGAGCTCGGGACTCTCCCAGAGCGAATACTTGTACTTCGTGAGGATGAATCCGCCCCAGCGCGAGCGGTAGCCTGGGACGACGCGCAGACCGTAGTCGGTGTTGAGCGGTTGATACCAGATTGGCAGCCAGAGGACGGGCATGCCCCAATGATAGAGCCAGACATCCTTGGCGAGGACTGCTTGGTCCTGGATGTAGGTGAAGTCGCCCTTCAACCCCCAGTGGAGATCGTCGAGTTCGTTTGTGCAGGTGGTCGTGAACGCATCGGCACCAAAGGTGTAGACGCCGTCGACGGTGCGCGCCACGCGTTGCGAGAGGAACCTGTAGGGCATCGACACCGCGGCGACGTTGCCTGTCGCGAGGACTTCGCCGGTGTTCTTGTTCGCGCTCATGTAGTCGCCGGAGATGCTCAGTTTTCCCCCGCCAAACTCGGTGCTGGCCTTCGGCTTGACCGGGGCGGGGTGGAGGTATTCCAGGAACTGCGCCTGCGTGGCAAGCGCGGTGAGCGCGGCGAGTAGGGCCAGATGTGACTTCATGCTTCCCCTTTGTCCGTAGCTGCGTTTCAGATTGAATGAAGATTGCGAGTTGCGCGGTCTGGTTTAGACGGCGGGACGACCCACGCCCGAAGAGTATAGCACTTGTCCGCTTTCCGCGTCTAGGATAGAATAGGTTTCGGGATGGCGGTGGAGTTCCGAGACGAAGGTGAGTTTCGTGTTGTGGCGGGCCTGGAGCTCGGCGAGGATCTGCGCGTCCTCGGTCCGCAGCCGCTGCATCACGGCGGGCGCGATGACGATCTTGGGGACGATCGGGCGCTTCTCGGCCTCGGCCTTGCGGAGGATCGAAGTGAGCTGGCGCTGGAGCTCGATCGAGACGGCGAGCGGACTCTTGACGACGCCGTGACCACCACAGCACGGGCAGGTGCTGGAGAGCATGGAGAGGATGGACTCCTCGTGGCGCTGGCGGCTCATCTCCAGAAGACCCAGTTCGCTGATCTCGAGCACGTTCGTGCGGGCGCGGTCGCGCTTGAGCGCATCCTTGAGCGCACGATAGACTTGCTTCTGGTGCTTGCGGCTCTTCATGTCGATGAGGTCGAGCACGACGAGACCGCCGATGTTGCGGAGTCGCAGTTGGCGGGCGACTTCCTCGACAGCCTCGAGGTTCACCTCGAGGATCGCGTCCTCCTGGCTGCCCTTGCCCTTGTGGTGGCCGGTATTGACATCAACGGCGATGAGGGCCTCGGTCTCGTCGATCACGAGATAGCCACCGCTTTTGAGCTTGACCTGGCGATTGAAGGCGTCATGGAGCTGGCGCTCGACGCCGAGGCGCTCGAATACGTTCTCCGCACCCTCGTAGCGGCGCACCTTGCCCTTGGCACGGCGGGAAATGCGGCTCGTGACGTCACGGAGCTTCTCAAAGGTCTTCTCGTCGTCCACCAGCACGTTGTCGATGTCCTCGGTGAGCCAGTCGCGCACGACGCGCTCGACGAGATCGGGCTCCTGCCACACGCAGCAGGGCGTGCGGAGGTTCTTGACGTTGCCCTGCAGCTCGTGCCAGCTCTCGAGCAGGTTGCGCATGTCGCGCACGAA